>QHBM01000029.1 GCA_003244145.1 Chthoniobacterales bacterium | reverse complement strand
ATGAACTGCCACATGCATCAGGGCAATCTCTTTGTGAATCCGTATCTCGGTTACACCTGGTGGGACCAGGAAACGGACGGCGAATTCATGTATCCGAAACAGCAACGCAATCCGACGGACGACGAGCTGGTGATCGAAACGCAAAGCAATCCCGAGGCGGCGGCGGCGAAAGGTCTCTGGGGCGACAAGGAATTTCTCGACAAAGTCTCGGAGTTAAATCCGAAGCTGAAGCACACCCAGTTTGCCGATTACCACGGACACGGATGGGTATTTCGCGCGATCTTCAAACACGATCGCAAAGGCAACCTGCTCGATCTGCTCGACAACAAGATCCCGCATGACGATCCGCAAAAGTTCGCGAAGGCCGTGCACTTGAAGGACGTCCATCTCGCGCGCGGAATGCAATGCGCCGATTGCCATTTTGAAAAGGACGTGCACGGCAACGGGCAGCTTTACGGCGAGCCCCGCAACGCAACCACGATCAATTGCATCGATTGCCACGGCACCATCAATCAGCGGCCGACGCTGATCACTTCCGGTAACGCCGGCCAGGTCGATCTCGCGAACAACAGCAACACGCCGTGGGGCCCGCGTTTCGTTTGGGAAGGCGCCAGGCTTTACCAGCAATCGGTCATGTCGCCGGACACGCGCTGGGAAATTCCGCAGACGATCGACACGATTGATCCCCTCTCCTCGCACTACAATCCGAAGTCGGCCTACGCGAAAACACTTCACCGAGATGGAAAAACGTGGGGCGGCGTTGTAGCCGGAATCGCTGATCCCGGTCGCGCAGCAACACCTGATACCAAGACCGGGATCAACGATCGCGGCTACAACCGCATCACTCTCGCGCATGACAACAGCGCGATGGATTGCCAGATCTGTCACACCTCGTGGGCGACGAGTTGCTTCGGCTGCCATCTGCCGATGAAGGCGAACCAGCGGGTGCCGCAAAACAAATTCGAGGGCGTGACCGATCGAAACTACACGACCTACAACCCGCAGGTCGTGCGCGACGACGTTTTCATGCTCGGCATCGACGGGACTGTGAAGAAAAATCGGATGGCGGTATTGCGTTCGTCCAGCGCGGTCGTGGTCAGCTCGCAAAATGCAAATCGCGAATGGGTTTACTCGCAGGCCCAGACCTTTTCGGCGGAAGGCTACAGCGGCCAGGCCTTTAATCCGCATTTCCCTCACACGACGAGCAGTGTCGGCACGACCAAGAACTGCACCGATTGCCACCTCTCGAAGAACAACGACAACAACGCATGGATGACGCAGCTCCTTGGGTTCGGCACCGGCACGGTGAACTTCTTCGGCCGCTACTCCTATGTTGGCGCAGGCAAGGATGGATTCCACGCCGTGATCTGGACCGAACCGGACGAACCGCAGGCCGCGATCGGCAGCCATCTTCACCAGCTTGCTTACCCGGACAACTACCGGAAACATCTCGAAGCCGGTTCGATTTTGAAAGAAGCGCACGAGCACAGCGGCCACGACATCCAGGACATCGTGTTGCGCGGCGAATATCTTTACACCGCGAACGGGCCCGGCGGCTTCGAGGTGTTCGATGTCGCGAACATCGACCAGAAAGGGTTTTCGGAACGGATCGTGAGCGCGCCGGTTTCTCCGCTCGGACAGCGCACGCGCGTGAATACGAAATACGCAACGTCGATTGCGATCCCGAGCACGCTCGCGCTCGATCCCGCGCGGGTGCGCCGGCCGGAAAATGAAGAACAGCCGATCGATATGTTCTACGCTTTCGTTTACGTCTCCGATCGCGAAGAAGGCCTCGTCGGATCGAATGTCGCGACGCTCGTCGACGGCAATCCCGACAACAATTTTCTGAAGCGCGATGTGACCTATAATCCCGACGGTGCGCTCACCGGGGCGAGCTTTGTCACCGCCGCCGGCCATCGCCTTTACCTGACGACGCCGCGCGGATTGTTCGTGATCGATTGCACCGATCCGATGCATCCGCAGTTGGCTGGACAATATATCGGAAACTTCCTGCGCAATCCGCATTGCGTCGCAATCCAGTTCCGTTACGCCTTCGTCACCGACGATGATGGCCTGAAGGTCCTCGACATCACCGATCCTTATCGGCCCACGCCGATTTCCGGCGCCGTGGTTCGGCTCGGAAAGCCGGGACGGCTTTACGTTGCGCGCACCTATGCCTATGTCGCCAACGGACCCGAAGGCCTGGCGATCATCGACGTGGAAAATCCGGAGCGTCCGCGGCTCGACCAGATGTTCAACGCCGGCGGCCTGCTCAACGACGCGCGCGCGGTGCAGGTCGGGAGCGTGAGTGCATCGCAGTTCGCGCTCGTGGCCGATGGCCGAAACGGACTGCGGGTGGTGCAACTCATTTCACCGGACACCGTGCCCGGCGCGCAGGGATTCAGCCCGCGGCCGAATCCAAAATTGATCGCGACCTATCCGACCAAAGGTGAAGCCATCGCCGTGTCGCGCGGCCTCGAACGCGATCGCGTGGTCGATGAGACGGGTGGGCAAACGGTTGTCTTTGGCCGGCGCGGCGCCCGGCCGTTTCACCTGGACGAGATGGAGAAATTCTTTCTTCATTCCGGCTCGGTCGATTCGAAGGACGGCCGGCGCTGGGGAAGTTTGTATCGCGTGGAAGATGTGATGGCGCGCAATGGAAAGCTGATGACGAAAAGCGGCGTGTTGTTAAGTCCGCTCCCGACGCCAGTGCCGCAAACGCCGGTGAGCCCCACGCCGCCTCTTGATTACGCTCCCGACATCGAGCCAAGCCCGATCGAAAGTCCGAGCCCGCCCCGACAATAGAAGAGACTTCGTGCCTCGCCCTGAGGCAACCGGCCGATAAAAGGATTGCCGCCCGGTTTCGTTTTCGTTAGAAATTTTTCCATGGCCGATAAAGCAAACAAACTTCCCGAGAACGTCCCCGGCGCCTGGTATGTCGATAACACCTGCACGCCCTGCCGCGTCTGTCTGGACGAAGCTCCGAATCTTTTGAAATACAACGACGACGAGACCTACGTCTTTTTTTACAAGCAACCGGAAAACGAAGAAGAGACCGGCGCCGCCCAACGCGCCATGGATGTTTGCCCGACCCTCGCGATCGGCAACGACGGCGAGTAGGAAAATTTAGCCGGGATCGTCGATCCCGGCACAGGAGGAAAATTATGGCTGACGCGCCCTACACCCGCACCAATCCATTCCCGGGAAAGCTCATCGTGAACCGCAGCCTCTGCGGCGAAGGTTCCGACAAGGACACGCGGCATTTTGAGATCGATCTCACCGGCTGGGGATTGAATTACGAAGTGGGCGACTCGATGACGGTGTGGGCGACGAACGATCCCGCGCTAGTCGATGAGATTATCAAGGCGATTTGCGCCAAGGGCGACGAGCCTGTGAAGGGACCGAAAGGCGAAACGACGTTGCGCGAAGCGCTCCTGCGCGATTGCCGCATCACTCAGACGACGCCGAAATTCCTGAAGATGATCACCGAACGCGCCAGCGCCGCGCCGTTACTGACCGAGCTGCTCGATCCGAAACGGAAAGAAGATCTCGACCGCTACCTTTGGGGCATGGAGGTGATCGATTTTCTGATGGAGCATCCCTCCATCAAAATCAGCCCGCAGGAATTCGTGGATGTCCTGGCGAAATTGCAGCCGCGTTTGTATTCGATTTCCTCCAGCCTGAAAGCGCATCCCGAGCAGGTTCATTTCACGATCGACGTGGTGCATTACACGAGTCATGGGCGGAAACGCGGCGGCGTTTGTTCGACTTTTCTGGCAGAGCGGGCGGAGAACGTGCCGATCCCGGTTTTCCCAAACACGTCGAAGTTTCGTCTCCCGGAAGACGGGAACACGCCGATCATCATGGTGGGGCCGGGCACGGGCGTGGCGCCGTTCCGCGCGTATCTGCAGGAGCGGAAGGCAGTCGGTGCAAAAGGAAAAAACTGGCTCTTCTTTGGATCGCAAAAAGCGTCCTGCAATTATTTTTACAAAGAAGAGTTCGATCAACTAACGAGCGAAGGCGTGCTGACGAAACTCGATTGCGCGTTTTCGCGCGACCAGGCGCATAAGGTTTACGTGCAGGACCGGATGATGGAGAGCGCCGCGGAGATCTGGAAATGGATGGACGGCGAAGGCGCGCATTTCTTTGTGTGCGGTGACGCGCGGCGCATGGCGAAAGATGTGGACGCCGCCCTGCGCAAGATCGTGCAGGAGCAAGGCGGCAAGGATGTGGACGCCGCGAACGAGTCCGTCGAGAAATTGAAGAGCGACAAGCGCTACAAGCGCGACGTCTATTAGTCCACCAAACTGTGATGAAAGCCCCTCGAAATTACCAGCGGGGCTGTCGAAGGAGGAGATTGTCCATCCAATGCCTCCTCGCTTAAAGAAGTTAGGCTACGCGAATGTGGTGGTGGGCCCGCTCGTCGCGCTCGTCAACGCGATCGTGATTGGAACCTCCCTCTCGCGTCTGGCCGGCTTGGGCGCGTCCAAAGGCGTCCTCATCCCGTTGGGGATCATCGCCATTTTGTTCTGCGTTCTGGGCGCGATTCTTTTCCTTGGCGGAGTGGGTCTGTTGAAAGAACGCCGCTGGGGGCGCACCTGGAGTCTGGTCTTCGCCTTTGGATCGTTCGCGGCTGCTTTTCTCGCCAATGTCATCGCAAGAGTAATCAGCAACCTGTCGGAGATCGGTGAAGTCTCGATTCCTGGGTTGCATCAGCAAGAAAACTTCAGTGTGGGCATCGGCATCTTCACGCTCTACGGGATTCTGGTGATCGTCATGCTCATGCTGGCGGATGCAAGAGCGTGGGCGCGCGGAACTCAGGTGGTGAGCGTTGCGCCAACCGGCACGATCAATCAAATGTCCGTGGCGCCGACCAGCGGCCTCGCCATCGCCAGCCTTGTTTCTTCACTGATTCCATTCCTTCTGCTCGGACAAATCACGGGACTTATCCTGGGTCTCATCGCTCTGCGGAAAATCAAACAATCCCACGGCACCATGGGCGGAAAAGGTTTTGCGATCGCGGGTGTCACGATCTCTTCCCTCATTCTTCTCTTTATCATCGGTATTCTCGTCCTGCTGATTTCGACCGGCGCTTTCAAGAAATAAGCGACAAGGCACAACCAGCTTGAAATACTGGGCTTTTCTTAGCTACAGCCACCAGGACAATCTGGAGACGCGTCAAGACGGGAAGCGTGGTTGTATCCGATGGGCCGAATGGCTGCATGACGGCTTGGAAACTTACAGCGTGCCTGCGGATTTTCGCAGCCGCGCGACCGCCACCGGCGAGCCCATGCCGGAACGATTTTTCCCCGTGTTCCAAGACGAAAAGGAACTTCCCATTAACGCCAATCTCGGTGAATCAATCCGCACCGCGCTTGAGCAGTCACGCTTTCTAATTGTGATTTGCTCGCCCCGCTCCGCCTCCTCGCGTTACGTCAATGAGGAGGTTCGCCATTTCAAAGCTCTCGGCCGGCAGGATCGGATCATGACCCTGATGATCGATGGCGAGCCGAACGCGAGTTTTGGAAACAAGGATGGCTACCCCCGTGCGGACGAATGTTTTTGTCCTGCGCTGCGGCATCCGTTGAGCACCAGCGGCGAAATCGATCCCACGCGCAGTGACGCGCAGGAGCCCATCGCTGGAGACGTCCGGGTAAAGGACGCCGGGCGCGTCCGCGAGGCCACCGCACGTGACCTGCCTGCGCATGAACCGGTCCTCGAATACATGCGGTTGAAATTGATCGCTGGCCTGATGCGCGTGGGCTTTGACGAACTCGCCCAGCGGGATAAAGCGCGGGCGATCGAAGAAGCACGGACCAAGGCGCGGCGCGCGCGGCGAATCGCCCTCGTTGTCGGGGGACTCGCGTTCTTGGCGATCGGCGCGGCGCTTTTCGCGTTTCAGCAAAAGAAAACGGCGCAACGCGAAACACAGCGGGCGCTCAACGCAGAGCAGACAGCGAAAGAGAAAACCGCAGAGGTGGTGCGCAATCTTTCGCGGGCGGATTTTATCGCCGCGGATGAAGCGATGAAAGCCGGACTAAGCCAACAAGCGCTGGCCCGTCTCGCCCGTGCCGTTCGTGGCGATCCGAATAATCTCGCGGCCGGCCGGCGTCTCCTGTTTCTCCTCCTGCAGCAACCTTGGTTCGTGCGGGCGCCGGAAGGGGAAAAGCGCACGGACTTGTCCTCCGCCCCGCCAGATCCGAACGCGGCCGCGCGGCGCGCCAGCACGGAGGACATGGCGCGTAAACGGCTCGGCAAGGACCGGACACAAGCCATCGTTGCAATAAGCGATTCCGGCAACGCGGCGGCGATCGCTCGGAGTGGAGGCAAAATCGAGTGGCTTGATAACTCTCCGGAGTCCGAAGAAAGGAGCCCCGTTGATCCAATCGATCTTGGGTTTCCGATCAAGGCGCTCGCCTTCTCGCCCGATGAGGAACGGCTCGTTGCGGTAGGCGGTTATCAGGATGAGTACGGTCACCACGGCGAGGTCGCGGTTATCCCCAAGATTCAATCGCACGCCAAGACCAATCGCATGGACAGAGGGCCGATCGAGGCGGTCGCATTCAGCCCCGATGACAGGCTGTTGGTGGCCGGCGGCGCGTGGTGGGACGCCGATGGGCATCTCCTCGGGAACTTTTTGGCGAAAGACGAAACAAACATCCGTTTTTCTGCCGACGGACGGACGGTGGCGATGGGCGAAATGCTTTGGACCCAGGTTGGCCGGCAGCCCATCTCGAAGGAAGTGAATGAAGACGCGTCGGATGGGCCAATGGCGTTAGATGGAGAATACTCTCCCGACGGCTCGCACGTTGTTTCCCAGAAAGAGAACGACGCAGCAAGTTTGATTGATCTGGGCAGCGGACGCGCGGCGCCGTTGCGCGACAGTAAAGGGTTTCGTTTTGTCTTCACGTCGGACAGCCGTCGATTGGCCGGAGTGAATCATGACCGCGGGGGCGGACTGACCTGGGACGTAGCGACGGCAAAGGTCATCGGACGGTTCCCAACCGCAGCAGACTCCTGGTTGCTCGCGGCTTCGAACGAGTTGGTGATCATCAGTTCAAGCAAGGAGGCGGTGATTTGGAACCTGGAGAAAAACGTCCAAACTGGCGCTCCGATTGCCGAGCGGATCACTGCTGCCGCATTTCATCCGGATGGAAAGCGTCTCCTGCTCATCGGTGAGGACAAGAGCGCCAGGCTTTGGGATATCGCCAAAGAAGCTTGGATCAGTGAATCAATCAGCCTGCCGGACACGAATAACGAAGCGAGGTTTGGCCCGGACGGCTCCTGTTTCGCGACGAGTTCATGCGATGGCGGCGCCGGGCTTGGCTCCTTTCAATTGTGGGACACTGAAACGATGCGCCCTTTGTCCAAGCCGGTGGTTGGCAGCGGCATTTTCGGCGAGAGCGGAGAGATTGCGCCCCTCGGATCGTTTCGATTCACGCCGCGCTGGCAACTTTTTCTCTCCGCTGGACCACCGGAAGGCACTGAGCAGATGGCCCAGTATCTTTCGTTCGACCTGCCTCATAGCGGTGAACCGGTCGCGGGCTGGATGCCGGACCTGGCGGAGGCGGTGGCCGGTTTGCGACTTACTGCTAACGGCGTCTTTTTGGAAATCGACGCGTCGACACGATCCAAGACCGTTTCAGCGGTGCGCACCACCACGGAGCGCGGCGAAGACACCTGGTCGGCCACGATTCGATGGTGGCTCGACGAGAGCGCGGCGCGAAGAATTTCACCGCGCTCCTCCGTTACAGCGCAGGCATACGTGGAGCGCCGGCTCGGGTCGACGGAGATACACGATCTCGTGCTGGCCGGTCGCGCCGCGCCTGAAAATCATGATGTGTTCGCGCGGCTCGCCGCCGTCGCAGCGAAGCAGGAATATGCGACCGGCATCGCCTTGAGCGCGAGTCGGCGGGCCCGTTGGTTCGCGACGAAGCCAGCGAGCACGAGCCCCCAGTTCGACCCAATAAGTCCCCAACTCCAGGCGCGGCGGGCGACGCTGAGTTCGCTCGCGGCGAAGCGCTGCGGAAAGGTGAGGGTGTTCAGAAGAATCCCATTGAAGCCTGGGGGTGGTATCAGCGAGCGGCAGAAATGGGGCATGCAGGCGCATTGCATCGGATGGGCGTTTTGTATGCTCTGGGCGAGGGAGTGCCGAAGGATGACGTGAAGGCGGTTAGGTTTCATCGCCTGGCCGCTGAGCTGGGGTTTGCCGAGGCACAGTATGATCTCGGCGTTCGCTGCATCCTCGGTCTAGGCACCCCGAAAGACGAGAAGGCAGGTCTGGAATGGTACCGCAAGGCCGCCGCCCAGGGTTGGCCAGAAGCGATCGAGGCGCTCCGCCAGCGAGAGGTTTCCGCTCGCGGCAAATAGTGCTATTTGAATCGCATTAACCGCTGCCGACCCGCGCGGGCGATTTTGCCGGACGCAGAGCCGCAGGTTGGACCGTTGACCAGGATCCTGTTTTCCGAATAGGATGGCGAAGGATTTCATTTCTTTACCGTTGGGACTTAGGCGATGCGTAACTGAGAAGTGGGCGACAAGCAGGGCGAGCGGAGAAATGTGAGTTCTCAAACTCTTAACGAATTCAAATACTGGGCGTTTCTTAGCTACAGTCACACCGACAGGAAGTGGGGCGATTGGTTGCACAAGTCGCTCGAGACTTATCACGTTCCGCGGCGACTGATCGGGCAGGAATCGCGCGATGGGAAAATTCCGGCGCGCGTTTTTCCAGTTTTTCGCGATCGAGAAGAGCTTCCCGTTTCCTCAGATCTCGGTTCGAACATTAACGAAGCCCTGCGCGAATCGCGCTACCTGATCGTGATCTGCTCACCGCGCTCTGCGCAATCGCGCTGGGTCGGCGAAGAAATTAAGACTTACAAGAAACTTGGGCGCGAGGATCGCATCCTTGCCCTCATTGTAGACGGCGAGCCCAACGCGAGCGACGGGAAAGTTGGATTCAAAACTGAGGACGAATGTTTTCACGAGGCGTTGCGTTATCGCTGGTCGGAGGAGGGCGAGGCGTCACCGGCCCGCAGCGAACCCATTGCGGCAGACGCGCGAGAAGGCAAAGACGGCAGGAACAACGCGAAGCTGAAACTGCTGGCTGGCTTGCTCGGCGTTAACTACGACGACTTGAAACAGCGTGATAACGAACGCCGCATTCGCCGGCTTCGTTTCGTTGTCGGCGCCGCACTTCTTCTCGTTTCGGGATTTGGCGGGCTCAGCGTTTACGCCTGGGCGCAAAAGCAAACCGCGCAACAAGCGCAGGCGCGCGCAGAAATGGAGAAAACCAGGGCCGAAACCGAGCGCACTCGCGCAGAATCCGCTCTTACCAGAACGCAAGCCACGCTGAGCCGCTCCGATTTTCTCCAGGCGTTGCGCTCGATCGACGACGGGAAAACGTTTAACGCCCTGCCCCAGCTCGCGCGCAGCCTGTCCTTCAATCCACGGAACGAAGCAGCGCTCTTCAGATTGATCACGCTGCTGAGCTACCAGAACTTCGCGACGCCTCTGAAATACTTGAAGCAGGAAGGCCCGATCCAGGCGGCCGAGATTCCCTCCGACCCAACGATCTCGGACAGTGCGACGTCGATTCTGGGCAAGAACGCGCCGGCCTGGAACGCGGATAAGCAGGCCGCGGCGGTGCATCCAATGTACAAAGACGATCCGGATAGCGTCCTTCTCTTTCGCCTGAGTCCCGACGAACGCCGGCTCGTTATTTTCTCCGACTTTCACATCGCTCAGGTCTGGGACGCACACGCCGGCGATGCGATCAGGCCGCCCTTCAAGTATGGCGATCGCGGCGACAGCGGCACGACCTACCTCAGCCCCGACGGAAAACGAGCGGTCAACGTCGGCGGCGCCATGCGCCTGTGGGACACGCAAAGCGGGAAACCGGTGGCGGACCTGGCGGAGACGAGTAGCGAGGCCGGCGAAGCCGAGTTCAGTTCCGACAGCAAAACGTTGGCAACAGCTGAGGGCGAGCTGTTGTCACTTTGGGAGACCGAAGGCGGAAAGTTATTGAAGGGTCCTTTGCAACACGAAGGGCCGATCAGTTTGATCAGGTTCAGTCCCGACGGGACGCGAATCGCCGCGGCGGTGAAGACCACAGTCGTGTTATGGAATACGAAAACCGGAGCACGGACCGCTGCGCCTTTGTCACATGACAGCGATGTCGTTGCCGACCGCTTTAGTCCGGATGGCCATCTCATTGCTACGGCGACGAAAGATAACAAGGTACGGGTTTGGAATGCGGACACGGGACTCCCGGTCACGGCACCGTGGAAACAGGCGGGCGAACAAATTGACTCGCTCGAGTTCGCCGCGGATGGAAAACGTCTCCTGGTCGCGTCTTCGAAAGCGGTGACTGTTTGGGACGCTCGCACGGGCATACAACTGTTGGCGCCGGTCCCTGCGCCTGGAACAATTTCTTCCGCGCGATTCGATCCGAGTGGCCGCCGGTTCGTGACCGCCTTGAGCGATGGAACCGCGCGGATTTGGAACGCCACAACTGGCCCGAGTTTATTTCAGCCCATCGTTCATCCAGCCGGAGTTCGATGGGCTGGCTTCAGCAACGATGGAGGAAAGCTGATCACTCTCTTGTCAGACGTTACGGGAAGAGTCTGGGATGTACGGACGGGCGCAGCATTGCCCACTCGGCTCAAACACGAGAGCGCGGTCATGGCCGCGGAATTTTCCCGCGACGGAAAAGAGGTCATGACCATGACGCAAAAGGCGATGGGCGAAACCGCGATGCGGATTTGGACAGCAGCGACGGGCAAGCTGCGGCTCAATCCGAAAACCTACGAATCGACCGAAGGCTTGCCGGAATTCAGTCCTGATGGGGCGCGTCTTGTCACGAGATCGCAAAAAAGCGCGCAGGTTTGGGACGTTAACAGCGGACGGCAGTTGGGCGCTCCGCTCGCTCACGACAGCTTTGTCATGTCAGCGCACTTTAATTCCGACGGCACGCGGGTCGTGACCGCCTCCCACGATACGACGGCAAAAATTTGGAACGCGGAAACAGGCCAACTGATCGGCAAACCGTTACAGCATGAATACAAGTTGATGTTTGCGCTATTCAGCCCCGATGGCCGGCACATCGCCACGTCTGCGGAAGACAAACGGATACGAATCTGGGACGCGGCCAGTGGCGCCGTCACCGCGGAATGGGAGTACGTCACTTATATTAACTCGGGAGAATTCAGTCCGGATGGACGGCGGCTGGTGACGTGGACGCTGGACGACGTGACAGCGCGAATCTGGGACGTCGAACGCGGAGAGGCAGTCGGCCTCCCTTTGCGCCATACCAGCGAGGTTAAGTCGGCGCAGTTCAGTCCGGATGGAACCAAAATCCTCACCGCCTCGGACGATCACACGGCGCGGCTTTGGGATGCTTCGACGGGGAAACCGCTCAGCGATCCGCTCCAACACCCGGCGGAAGTCACCTCCGCGCGCTTTAGCCACGATGGGAGGCAAATCGTGACGGTGTGCACCGACAAAGCCATTCGAATTTGGGACGCGGAAACCGGGAAACAAATCGCGGAACCGTTTCAAAATGGTGACGCTCAATCTGCGCAATTCAGTCCCGATGGAAAACGGTTGCTGATCGCGTCGCAACAAGCGGAAGTCTTCCTCTTGGACCTGATGCCTGCGGACAAAACGGCGCCGCGGTGGTTATTGACTCTCGCGGAAATGCTGGCGGGCCAGCGCCTCGACGACAACGGCGTATTTCAAGTCATCCGGTCGGACCCGAGCCAGACGCGGAAAGAGATCGAAGATCAACTGGAGAAAACGAAAGAGGAGGAATGGAGCGCCTGGGGCAAATGGTGGTTGGCCGATCGCGCTACGCGAACCATCTCGCCGTTTTCGCAAATTACCGTTCCCGAATACATCGAGACGCTGATTCGCAAGGGAACCCCGCAATCGCTTGATGACGCTGCTGAGCTTGCGATTGGAAACGAGCAACTGCTCGCGCGAATCATGCAGGCTCGCAACGCGAAAAACCCTCGTTCAACGAAGCCGTGAGGCGTTTCACGATTAGCCGTTGCGGTTCGCGCTGGTTTGCGGTCAACATTGGCGCCATGAAATCATTGGTTGTCCTAGCCGGTTGGTTCACGCTCTCGGCCAGCTTTGTTTTTGGCGAAGAGCCCGTTTTGATGTGGTTCCCGAACGAAAAGCCCATCATCGAGCTTCAGTTCCCGACTGGATTCAAGGCCGCGTACCGGAAAGATGGAACGTGCCTCGCCGTCGGCCCGAAAACGGTGATGGCGCTGGTGGCAATGGAGAAGGTCAAGGATGCCGCAGCAGCGAAGAGCGCGCTTCCCGGTTTTGCGAAATCGTTCGCGCTGCACTCCCTCGGCTTTCGCGATCTCAACGCCCAGGCTGTCGAAGACGCCAAGCTTCCGCGAAGTTATGACGACGGCGAAGCTATCGGCATAAAGATGCTGACGGGCTCCGGCAAGAACAGCGATGGCGAAGAGATGTTCGTGAGCGTGACCGCGTTCCCGTGGAACCATCGCTATTTCGTCCTGTTCGCCGTCGCGAAACCTGCCGACAAAGAGCAGCTCGAGAAGGAACGACGCTCCGTCCTGGAAACCGTCACCGACGTGAACGACGACTAGACCGATCGTGGCCGCGAGCGTGATGTCGCCAGCGCGGCAACGATCGATCCAAGCATGGCAAGACAACTGAAGGCGGCGATGGCGGTGCCCCAGATCAACCACCGCGGACGATAAGCGATTGTGAGGCGTCCTTTGGTTCCGGGCGGCAGTCCGATCATCGGCATCAAACCGCGGTACGACTCAACCCGAAAGAAGCGATCGCCAATGTTCGCCCGATAGCCACCAAAAAACGGGCGCGAAACCGCCAGCAAAGCGGGCGCCGCTCCGTCGGGGACCGCCACAGAGGCTTCGAAACCGTTGCGGTTATTCACGACTTGAGAAATTTCGGCGGATGCGAACCGTTCGTTAGGCCGAGAGTCGATGTCGGTTACGGAGCGAACGATCGCAATCGGTTTGCGCCGATGAAAGACGCGGCCTTCTTGTGTCACAGCCGCCAGCTCCCATTCAGTCTCAGGTTGCGGGTCGAGAGCAATTTCGTTGGCGACGATAATTCCATCCACTCCCAGCCGCGCCAAAATTCCTTCCGGCCCGCTCTCCTGTTCGAGCAGCGTGTTTCCCACGTCCGGCCGAATCTCGCCGTGAATCGCGAAGGCGAATTCGCGAGCCACGCCGGACGGCCGGATCGGACTGTAGCCGTTGATCAGGTGAATCCCACCCCACATCGAGGTGCTGCCTGGCCGCAACGTTGTTCCGAATGGTTCCGATCGTTTTTCCACGCGGTAGAAATCTTCCGGCGCGGGATAAATGCTTAGATAGAGACGTTGAGGATCAAGCGGCGCCGGCCCGGTCAATTTCTGATCGAGATTGTATTTTGGGACGCCACAATTCGTCGGTATGCAAAGATAGGTCGCGAGCAAAGTCGCAACCGCAACGATCGCGGGAGTCCAGTTCCGGAGTCGCGACCTTTCCAGCAGGGCCCACGCCCCGATGATACCAAGGATTATCCAGGAAAAGGGAAAAGCGTATTGACCGAGGAGGTGAAACAATAACGACGCAGCAATCGCTAATGCGACTAGGACGACTGCCAAAGAACCCGGAGTAAAAACCGCGGAGAGCGCAGAGGACGCAGAGGTTTTTGTTCTTTCCTCTGCGCTCTCTGGGTCCTCCGCGGTTAACTCCTCCGCTCGAGAATTAAATACGCGGAATGCTTCCGCGGCGCAGAGGGCAAGTACCACGTGGAGGAACGGCAGCCAGCGAAAGCTCCAGCGAAAAACGTTCGCGCTCGGCAGCATCGAGATGATCAACACCGCCACGAGCAAACCCAGTTCCCATTTGCTTCGCCGGACGAAAGTGCGCGGGAACGCGATGAAGCCCGCGAGAATAGCCGCGGGTGGAACGAGGCCGCAGGCCAATTCGGTCGCAGTGTGCGGCATCGCGCGGGTAGAAAAGTCGATCCAGTTTACGGTCCAGTTCGGCAAAATAAATCCGGGGAGCGCCGCGGCCGGTAGGAGCCATTGGAAATGCGAAGCGGTATCGCCGCCTTCACGGGCCGAGCCCTGGACGTAATCAAGAATCGCCAGCCACGCTGGAGCGGAGAGGCCCAGGCCGAGAAGCACGCCGAGCAGGAGCGGCCAGAGCGAAGCCAGCTTTCGAGTTTGGCCTAACGACTTCAATGAGAGCCATGCGATCAACACCGCCAGCATCAAAACGGTGTAAGGAAAACCGCCGGTAACGAGCAGGTAAACGAAGGGCGCCGGCCAGAGAAATCGCCAGCGGCTCCGAGCGGAATCGAGCGCTCGCTCCAATCCCCACCAGGCCCACGGAAACCAAGCGAAAGCACCGAGCGCGCCGAACCAATCCGTCGCCCCCCAGCAAGCGATCCAGCCATTCAGCGCAGCCACGAGCGCGATCATCAGCGCGAGCGGTGCGGAAAAATTCCGGCCGCGCCCGAGCATGTATCCGCCCATAGCCAGAACGAAAACATGAGCCATCGAGAGCGCAGCCGCCTGTTGCGGAAAGGAGAGCGGGAATTTCCAAATCAGGACCACGGCAGCATTCACGAAGACCGAGAAGGTTCCGTATTGAAACTCGCCGGCAAGATTACCGCAAACCCAGGAGTATGGGCTCAAAAGCGGCAGGTGACCTTCCGACCAGCTTCGCGCCACATCCGCGAAAACCGGCAGGATCGACAGCTCGTAATCGTCGTTCCAAAAAAGAAGCGGATCGTGCCAGAGGAGCGTAAAACAAAACGCGATGACGACTGCCCCAGCTCCAAGTGCACCGAGAAAATCGGAGGGCGTCCGGCCCTGTTCGCGGCGTTTCACAAAACGTCTTACAAAACTGCCGGTGCGCCTTCGGTCATCAGAAGAACTTTATCTTCGATGCCATGTGCGCTCGCCGCGGCCAGCAAACGCGCGGGCGGTTCCTCGAGCGGTTCGTAGCCCAGACGAAAACTCCCGTAGTGCATCGGGACCAAAGTTTTCGCGCGCAATTCCACGAAAGCCTGCACGGCCTGCTCCGGATTCATGTGCACTTCACGGCCGGTCGGCGCGTCGTAACCGCCGATCGGGAGCAACGCGATCTCGATGTCGTGCCGCTGGCCGATTTCCTTGAACCCATCGAAATAAGCGCTGTCGCCACAATGGAAAATAGCGCGGCCATCCATCTTGATGACGAATCCGCCAAAGCCGCGATGGAGATCGGCCAGAAAGCGGGCGCCCCAATGCGCGCACGGCGTCAACGAAACCTCGAGCGGTCCGAGCTTCAGCGTCTGCCAGTAATCGAGCTCGTGCACGATGTTGAAACCGAGATCGTGCACGAGATTGCCGACGCCGATCGGGACCACGATCGGTTGGTCGGCCGCGACGCGCGCCAGGGTCCGCCGATCGAGATGATCGAAATGCGCGTGGGTCACGAGGACGAAATCGATCGAGGGCAAATGATGGATCTCGAAGCCGGGCTGTTTCAGCCGCTTGATCACCTTCAGCCACTTCGACCAAATCGGATCGATCAAGACATTGACCTCGTGCGTTTGGATCAAAAACGAGGCGTGGCCGATCCACGTGATCCCAATCTGGCCTTTGCGAATTTTCGGAAAATGCGGCGGCGCGTGATCGCCGGCGCGCTTGGTAAAAAGCGACGGGATGAGGACGGTGGTGAGAAAATTGCGCTTGTGCCAGTCCGCGCTGGGAATCAACCGGACGCGGGTCGAGCGCTTGTTTTCAGCGCCGTTGTCCGTCGCCTGGCGAACAACGTTCCTCCGGCTTTTTTTCGAAAAAGGAATCGGCACTGTTGCCCAAGCATATAAGCTTGGGTCGGTGAATCAAAATCTTTCACGGCCCCGAAGGTGATCGTGACCGATTAAAACCTCAAATCCCCGGAACCGTGAAGCAGATCAGTGCATGGCCGCGCCAGCCGTTTGTCGGACTGGCAATTGCAGCGAGCGCGGGAATTCTGGTCGCCGATTTCCGGCCGGATTGTTCGACCGCGCCGCTGATCCTGCTGGTGATTCTCGCCGGGGCGGCGCTGTTCTCGCGCAGGTCAGTTATGGTTTACGCGTTCGTGGCCGCTGGATTTTTTTCCGTGCATAGTCTCCGCACGAGCGACACTCCCGCGCTGCGGCTCGCTCGCGAGCTCGGCGAACAACCGCGGCCCGCCACCGTCACCGGGCACGTGATGAGTGAGCCGAAGCCTTCAGCGAACGGCTCGGTTTCATTTCTCCTGCAATGCGATTCCATCGAAGTCGATGGCGAGAAAAAACCGAGCCACGTGATGCTCTTCGCCCGGTGGCGCCATGCGGTCGAATTCGGTGACGAAGTGAGATTGTTCGGGACCGCGGAAGAGATTGCGGCGCCGCGCAATCCCGGCGAGTTCGATATGCGCTCCTATCTGGCGCGGCAGGATGTCCGGCGTCAGCTCATCGTTCGTTATCCCGAGAACGGCGAGATCTTGAGCCATCGCGGCGGAAATCCGATTCTGCGAGCGGCGCAAAAATCACGCCGGTGGATGCAATCCACTCTCTGCCGCGATCTGGAGAAGTCTCCCGACGTTGCCGGCTCGATCAGCGGAATGGTGCTGGGTTTGCGCCATCAAACACCGGAAGACATCGAGGAACCGTTTCAGCAAACCGGCACGCTGCATCTGTTCGCTGTCGCTGGATTGCACGTCGGCATCGTAGCGCGGCTCCTCTGGATTTTCGCCACAGTCGTCCGGTTGCCCAGAAAATGGGCGATCGCGTTGATCATTCCCGCGCTGTTGTTTTATGCGGCGATCACGGGTCTGCATACATCCAGCGTGCGAGCCGCGGTCATGAGCGCGGTGTTGCTGGCCGGATTCTTGGTGGAGCGAAAAGTATTCGCGCTCAATAGCCTCGCCGCCGCCGCAACCCTCTTGCTCTGCTCGGATACCAACGAGCTTTTCTCCATCGGGTTCCAACTTTCGTTCTTGGTGGTGGCAACGATCGTCCTCCTGGCTGATCCGACGTTTCGCTTTCTCATGAGCCGGTTTCAACCGGACCCCTTCCTGCCGCGCAGCCTTTTCAATACCCGTCGCCGGTCTATGCAGCATGCACTCCTGTGGCTGGCGCGCGCGAGTTCGGTCTCGTTCGCGGCGTGGATCGGGTCGCTGCCGTTGATGCTTTGGTATTATCATTTGGTCACGCCGATCTCCCTGCTCGCGAATCTGGTGGTGGTCCCGATTGCTTTCTTCGTTCTGGCGGGCGGATTGCTCTCGATGGTGGCGGCGCCGTTTTCGTCGTGGCTCTCGGTAGTATTCAACAACGCGAACTGGGCCCTGACCAAATTGATCCTCGGAGCAGTCCATCTTTTCGCCCAAATCCCGGGAGGACATTTCTATCTGGAGCACCCCCACTGGCCGAGTGGGGCCCGGTTGGAAATCAATGTGCTCGACTTGAGATCCGGCGCAGCGGTTCACGTCCGGACGGGAAACGGCGATTGGCTTTTCGATGCCGGGCCGGCCCGTGATTACGACCGCGTGCTGCGAACGTATCTGCGTGCGCGCGGCGTGAAGCGTCTGCAAGGTCTGGTCCTCACGCATGGCGATGCCGCTCACATCGGCGGGGCCGAAGGAGTGGTTCTCGATTTTCGACCGCGGCAGTTGATCGACAGCAGGGCGCCAGATCGTTCGCCGGTCCATCGCCACTTGATTGCCATGCTCGCCAGCCACGACCGCGGCCGAAAACTTTGCGCCGCCGGCGACGAATTCAATCTGTCTCGCGACGTGAAAGCAAAAATCCTCTTTCCCTCGCGCGACTTCCGCAGCGACGCCGCGGATGATCAAGCGCTCGTGATTCAGCTCGTTGTCGCAGGAAAGTCAGCAGCGCTTTTGATGTCGGATAGCGGGACGGCGACCGAAAACTTACTTCTCCAGAAATATCACGACCTCCGTGCGGACATCGTGATAAAAGGCCAGCATTTCTCAGGCAATTCCGGGACCGGTCCGTTTCTCGACCGCGTGCAGCCGCAAGCGATCGTGGCGACGTCGCGCGATTTTCCGGAAAGCGAGCGAATCAAGGAGGATTGGGCGGACCATCTTCGCGCCCGCGGCGTCCAATTGTTTCGCCAGGATCAATCCGGCGCGGTGCAAATCAGGATTTTCGGTGATCGATGGGAGGCAAAAAGCTACGTCACCGGCGAGATTTTTCGAAGGACGAGCCGGTAAATCTCGGCGCCGGCCCGGCTGAATCGTTTCTCAAACGTGCTCGGCGCAGGTTGGATTTGTTCATCCGATGCCGTGATGAATCCGGGTGAATGGGCAGCTAACAATTCGATTTTCCGGAAGTAATCGATCTGATCCGTGGCGATGCGGAGAAGGCCTTGCGAAACGAGAGCCTGATGAATGGAGAAAAGAAATTTCTCCGTCACGAGCCGGCGCCGGAAATGCCGCCGCTTCGGCCACGGATCGGGGAACATGAGGTAAAACACCTCCACCGAATTCGGCGGAAGGAGTCGAACAGCATCCGAAATCGCGCCGCGCCAGACACGCGCATTCAGCAACTTGCTCAGCTCGATTTTACGGGAGGCATTTCGCACTCGTCCCAGTAGCCGCTCGATTCCCAGAAAATCGCGATCGGGATTCGCCACGGCCGCCGCGACGAGGAAAGAGCCGTCGCCACAGCCGAGATCGACTTGGAGCGGGGCGCTCCGCCCGTAAATGGCGCGGAGATCGAGCGGCCCCGATTCATCCGTGAAAATGATTTCCGGCGGTCCAGCGTTCGTAGAAAATTCTTTGGATTCGACGATCATGAATGGAAGACGAGGCGGTCATTCATACGACACGGAATAAACCGCCACAGCCAAACTCTAACTCCGATGATAAAGCAATTCGCTACTCTGATTCTTGTTCTCGCGAGCGTGGCCGGCGCGAACTTTTCCCGCGCCGCCGAGCCCACGCCCCCCGTGACGAAGACCGCAATTTTCGCGGGTGGTTGTTTTTGGTGCATGCAACCGCCTTACGATAATACAAAGGGCGTCGTCAAAACCGTGGTGGGCTACACTGGTGGAACCAAAGACGATGCGAACTACGAGAAGGTTTCGGCGCATCGGACGCAGCATCGCGAAGCGATTGCCGTGACCTATGATCCGGCGCAAATCGCGTACGATCAGTTGCTCGACATTTTTTGGCGGCAAATCAATCCAACCCAGGCCGACGGACAATTCCACGACATCGGCTTGAGCTACCAGGCCGCGATCTATTACGACACCGACGAGGAAAAAAAGGCGGCAGAAGCATCGAAGGATAAGCTGGGGAAATCAGGCAAGTTCACGAAACCAATCGTCACCGAGATTCTGCCGGCGACGCAATTTTATCCGGCGGAAGAGTACCACCAAAAATATTACCTGAAAAACTCCGCCGACTTCGAGGCGTATCACGTCGGCTCCGGGCGCGTCAGCTTCCTGGAAAAAATTTGGGGCGCGGAGTCGAAAAAATAAAGTCAGGCAGAGCGCCTGCGGGCCACTTTCAGCGGGGCGGTTAGACCAAGTTCGCGCGTTCGTTACGGCTTCGTGAGAGGTGGGATCTGCACGAACAAGGCCATGGGCGAAGACGGTGCCGTCTGCTTGAGCGAACTGAAAGTGTAAAGCTGCGCCTCGCTCGAATTGACGAACTCCGCGTGGCTCACAGCCATCGGTTCGTTCAAGATCTTGGATAATTCCTGCGCCAGGACGATGGCGATTGCCCGAGGGTCGCGCGTGTAAACGGGAATTGGGAATGCGCCGGAGTTGCGATCGTACCCGTAGATATTGCCTTCTGTTTCCCAAACGCAATAGGCGTGACCGGCCGGATGATTCGCAAAACGAACCAGAAGAATCTTCGCCCAGAAATTCTGGTCGAGCGTGTGCTGCGTCTTGACCACCGCAAGATAATTGCAGGCCGAGACGACGCATCCATTGAGCACGACGAGATCGTCTTCACCGGGGGTGAGGACCACCTTTTGCTGACACCCGGTGCTCACAAAGGGCAAAAGGACGGCGCACCCGATAGAAGCGATTTTACCGAAGGAATTATTGATCATGATTAGGCGATCGGGACTACTACTGATTATGAACAATTATGGCTATTCCTGTTTTTATAGCATCAATCTTGCTTTATAGGGAAGCTTTATCTACAAAATCGCGGCATTGCAAGCAGTCCGGCGTGCCGCGGTGGAACGGCGGTGCTATTTCATCCGGGAATACTGGCGCCGGCTCCCGTCCTTCGCTTCGATTACAAATAAATCCTTTTTGACGCTCAACAGCTGGTCTCGATCGGTCGCCCCGGGCGGTATTCGCCCCATGGCGTCGTTGATATATGTATAAAGCAGCGCCTTCCCCTCAACAGACCATCGGCCGGTGAACTTGAAAAGAAGTTTGCCCTGGTAAATCACGTCGCCAGTAAAGAGGCCATCATTTTTGAAAACGTAGTGGCAACTCTGAACCTTGTCGGCGTAACGCCACTCTCCTACGAGGGAATTTCGCGTAGAAGGTAGGCTGGCGCAGGAAGCCATCAGGAAAAAAATCAGGGCGCGCAGCATTTTCATTCGCGAACGAAAGGAGAACACCGATCACGTGTCGGGCAAGCGCAATCGTGATCAATGTTGTAGCGGCCCGATCGGATCGAGCGCGCCGCGAAGCCGGATTCAGATGGAACGGCGCCAAGCAAAAGAGAGCGGCCTCCAAGGAGTGCCGCTCTCTGCCCGGAAAGGAAATCTTGAAACTAGTTTTGCGCGACGAGCGTGGAGGCGGCGCGGAATTTCTTGTTTCCCGCGTAAGCGTAAAGGGGCTGGTAATTTGCTCTACCGACCTGTGTCGAGGTGCAGGCGACCCAATTAAAGGTGGGATCAAGAACGTAGCTGCCTCCCTGCGTTTCCCAGGCGAGCCAGGCGTGTGTCTGCCGGCTGCTCGAAGTCCGTTTTCCAATCACCAACCGAACGTTGGTGGCGCCGTTCTCCTGCATTTTTTCGTAAAGGGCCACGGCTTTGGCTTTGCAATCGGCCGGGGCTCCGTTTTGGGCCTCAGCAGGTGTCTTCCAAATGGCGGTGAAACCGTAAGGGATGGAGCGGAGGTCGGACATCCATTGATTAACCAGAGGCAGGGAGACGCGGTTGGCGGCCGATCGGCTGGAAGCGGTCAGCACCGGATGAATGCGGCTCATTTGCCGATCATATGGAGTGGCGTTAACGGTGAAAAGGAGGGCGTCGGCGAAGGAAGACGAAGCGGCAATGCAGAGGAGGAGGATCGCTAGGAGAGAGGTCTTTTTCATAATTGGTCGCTATATTGAGTATACTGACTATAATTTCTATAGCAGTGGTCATGCCATACTCGGGAAGCCATCAAAGGAATGCTACGGACAGGGTGATCAGCGAGACCAACCGGGGCGGAGCCCAAATTCGGAGGGGTCTTCGGGAGCATGGCCCTCCTCACAATTTTTCAGCCGCTCTTACGGAACATCGTTCGGAACCGAGAGTTGCCCGCTTCCCTCCTCCGCGCCGACCGGCAGGATCGGCTTTGCTGAATAGAAAAGGCGGCGTTAGTATCGCGCCAATGAGTGCTCTCCAAAGCGAGATCGAGCAGCGTGGTGAGCTGATTTTCCAGCTGGTCGACCAAAACCCCGAATCAATTTTCAGCAAGGCCGGCTTCTACCAGAGGATGATGGCCTTCTCGATGCGCGACGAGCATTTCAAAGTGCAAATGTTCCGCTTCGTTGATGTCCTCGCCTCGCTCCGCAGCTCCCGCGATATTGTCCAGCATCTCCACGAATACTTTGCCGATATGCGCAACGGTTTCATCCCGTTCATGAGCACCGGACTGCGTTCGGCCCGCGTTCTTCCATGGCTGACCGCTCCAATTTTGCGCTGGAACGTTTCCGGCATGGCGCGGCAATTCATCGCGGGACGCAACCCGGAAGATGTCATGAAGACGCTGCGCCAACGGCGAAAGCAGCGCATCGGGTTCACGGTCGATTTGTTAGGCGAAGCGGTCGTGAGCGAACAGGAAGCGGACGAATATGCCGCGCGCTGTTTCAATCTGCTCGATGGCCTGGCGGGACAAACCCGCGGCTGGACCGATCCCCTGGGCCAGAATGCCGAGCTTTTCCCGGTCGTGAACGTTTCCGTAAAAATCTCCGCGCTCTATTCGCAGATGAATCCGGCCGATCCCGAGGACGCGATCGCGCACCTCGCCCCGAAGCTGCGCCCGATCCTGCGGCGCGCGCGAGAAGTCGGGGCCTTCATCAATTTCGACATGGAGAGTTACGCGCACAAGAACACCACACTCGAGCTTTTCCGGACGCTTTTCACCGAACCCGATTTTCGCGGCTGGCCACATGCCGGCATCGTCATCCAGGCGTACTTGCGCGACGCCGAGCGCGATTTGCGCGAACTGCTCGATTGGGGCCGTGCGCGCGGCACGCGCTTCACCGTCCGTCTGGTGAAGGGCGCCTACTGGGATTACGAAAAGATCAAAGCGGCGCAGAATGGCTGGCGGTGCCCGGTCTTCCTGCAAAAGCCGGAAAGTGACGCCTGCTTCGAACGATGCACGCGGATCCTGCTCGAGAACGAAGCGATCGTTACCGCCGCGTTCGGTTCGCATAACGTCCGTAGCATCGCGCACGCGCAGGCCTACGCGGAAAAACTTGGGATCGATAAGAGCCGCTTCGAGTTTCAACTCCTTTACGGAATGGCAGGCCCGATCAAGCGGGCCCTCGTCGAGATGGGTTATCGCGTGCGCGAATATTGTCCCGTCGGCGAGTTGCTTCCCGGCATGTCATATCTCGTGCGGCGACTGCTGGAGAACACCTCGAACGAAGGATTTCTGAAAGCGAAGTTCTCGGACAAGGCCTCCGCCGTGCAATTGCTCCGCGATCCGCAATCGCTCGTTGGCAAACAATCGCAGCCGGCCTCGACGATTGCGGCCAGGCCAGGTCGAAATGGCGCTTCGCTCGACACTCCACCCGGCGACACCTACGAGAACGCTCCGCTGGTAAACTTCGTCCATCGCAGCAGCCAGGAACAAATGCGGACCGCGTTGCGCGAAGGACGCGCAAAGTTGGGCCAGAAATATCCGCTCGTCATTAATGGCCAGAAAATCTGGACCGACAATCTGATTAACTCGATCAATCCGACCTCGCCGAGCGAAGTCGTCGGCGCCGTCGCGGAAGCGCACATCGATCACGCGGAAGCAGCCGTGAACGCGGCACGGAAGGCATTCGAGCATTGGTGTCGCGTCAGTGTTGAGCATCGCGCGGAATTGCTGGAGCGCGTCGCCGGAATCATGGATCGCCGACGGTTCGAGCTATCCGCCCTCGAAGTTTACGAAGTCGGCAAACCATGGGCCGAAGCCGACGGCGATATTCGCGAGGCGATCGACTTCCTTCTTTTCTACGCGCAGCAGATGCGTTTGCGCGGCCTGCCGCGACTCACGCAGCACGTGCCCGGCGAAGAGAGTTATCAGCATTACTGGCCGCGCGGCGTCGCACTCGTCATCGCGCCTTGGAATTTCCCGATGGCAATTTTGACCGGCATGGTTTCGGCCGCGCTCGTTACCGGGAACACCGTCATCATGAAACCGGCGGAACAATCGGCCGTCTGCGGCGCGATGTTGATGGAGATGTTCGAGGAAGCCGGCGTGCCCGCGGGCGTCCTGAATTTCCTTCCCGGCAAAGGCAGAGTGATCGGCCAGCACCTCGTCGATCACAAGGATGTGCACATGATCGCGTTCACCGGCTCGCGCGAAGTGGGGTTGCGGATTTGGAAGAGCGCGGGCGAAACACGTGAAGGTCAGTTGGAATTGAAACGCGTCGTCTGCGAGATGGGCGGCAAGAACGCGGTCATCGTCGATTCCGATGCCGATCTCGACGAAGCGATC
>QHBM01000132.1:8780-31076 GCA_003244145.1 Chthoniobacterales bacterium | reverse complement strand
CGCCCCGCTCTGTCGGGGCGTTTGGACAGCCTGGCTAATTCACCAGACGCGGCGACAGCACGAAATTATTTTCGGACTAGGGCCGCTTCGCCGGCAATGGTTCCTTGCTCTTGAGGATCTCCGCCTCGGGAGTGAGCTTGTTTCCTTTGCCACTGAAGATGATCCGGTTCGGCTTTTCGCCTAACGACTCGGTGATCGCTTTCGCGTGGGTCGTGACCACTTTCAGGTTCAGTAAAATCACCCGCAGCTCTTTCATCTGATCCTGAAGTTGCTTGTCGGTGTTGCCGAGGAATTTTCCCGCGGTCTGGAAAACGTTGTTCGCGTTTTGTTCGACGCCATCAAGACCTTTGATGATTCGCTGCGCTTCCTCGAGATCGATTTTCGCGGTGTCGAGCAGCGGCGCAAATTTCGGCAGGAATTCTCCCAGCTGCGTTTTCACGGCGGTCACGGTGCCGTCCAGATTCGTGACCGTGCCGTTGAGATTATCGATCAGCTTGTTCGCGTTCTCGAAAAGCGGCCCCGCCGCGGCGGTGATCTGCTCGATCCCATAGGACGGATGGCCCTCGATGATGGCGTTGTTGGCCAGCTTCTCGGCGCCGGGCGTGCCGGCGGAAAGAGCGACGAACTTCGGCGCAAGGAGCGTGTCGGAACTGAGCGTTGCCGTTACATCCGCGGGCAGCGGCGGAATATTCTCGTCGAGGCTGATGGTGACACGCACGGCATTGCGCTTGTTCGCCGCCGATTCGCGCTGATTCGCGCTCAGGTGCCGCATCGCGATCACGCGCCCCGCGGGCGCGCCGGCGTAACGAACTTCCGAATGCAATTTGATGCCGGTGACGTCTTCGTAATCGATCTGCAACGTTCGAGCCGGTTTCTTCAGGCGGTAACCGGAGAGCGCCACGGTCAGGGCCGCGAGCAGCACGACACTGCACGCGATCACGGAGAGGGCGACGATGTAATCGGAGAGATTTCGTTTCATGGGATCTTGTGGCGAAAGCGTTGCCGGGCGGAGACGAGCGGACGCGCTTTTACGTGCGGATGGTGCTCGTGATCGTCCTGCGAAAGATTCAAAGGCATGGGGCCATCGGGTTCGCCATTGATGAATTGCTGCACTTCAGGATCCGGGTGGGTGCGGATTTCATCCGGCGTACCTTGCGCGATAATCTTGCCGCGTCCGAGCATAATCATGCGCGTGGCGATGCGAAATGCGCTGGTCATGTCGTGCGTCACCACCACGGCGGTCATGCCGCTGCGCTTGGTCAGCTCAAGAGTGAGCTTGTCAACCACGGCGGTCATGATCGGGTCGAGCCCCGAGGTCGGCTCGTCGCTGAACAGCAATTCCGGATCGAGGACCAACGCCCGCGCGAGACCGACGCGTTTTCTCATCCCGCCGCTGATTTCCGCCGGCTTCAAGTTCTCGAAACCGCTCAACCCGACCATCTGAAGTTTTTGCGTCACGGTGTCCTCGACCTCCGTCGCCGACATGTCGGTGTGTTGCAAAAGGGGCAAGGCCACATTCTCGCCGACGGTGAGCGAGGCGAGGAGCGCGCCGGATTGGAACAACATCCCAAAGCGCCGCCGGATGTCGTCGATCTGCCGATCGTTCATCGCCGTGATTTCGTCGCCGAAGATTTTGACCGAGCCGGCATTGGGCTTCATCACGCCGATGATGTGGCGCAGCAATGTGCTCTTGCCGCAACCGCTCCCGCCCATGATCACCAGCGTTTCGCCGCGATAGACCGTCAACGAGATGCCGTCGATCACCGTGCGACTCCCGAATTTTCGGAAGAGGTCCACGACTTCGACCACCGGTTTTGTTTCAGGATTCATGCGCCGAAGAAAAAGACCGCGGTGAGGAGTGCGTTCGTGACCAGCATGGCGAGGAGCGCCTGCACGACTGACGACGTCGTCGCCTGGCCGACGCCTTCCGCGCCGCCTTCCACGTGAAGGCCGGCGTTACAGGCTATCGTGATGATGATCCAGGCAAAGACCGCGCTCTTGATCATGCCGGAATACAGGTCCCAGGTGTTAGCGCTCTCGAGCGCGCGGAGGACGAAGCCGGCCGTGTTGAAATCGAGCGCGAAATGACAGACGGCCCAGCCGCCGAAGACGCCAACATAATTTCCCAGGATGGTGAGCGCGGGCAGCATCACGAGCATCGCCAGGAAGCGGGGCACGATCAGGTAGCTGATGGGATTAATCGCCATGACTTCCAGCGCTTCGATTTCTTCCGACACTTTCATGGTGCCCAGCTCCGCGGCCACGGCGGACCCGCTTCGGCCGATCACGATCACGGCGATCAGGACCGGACCCATTTCTCGCAGCAGTGTCACCATCACCAAGTCTGGAACGTAGATTTCCGCGCCGAGTTGTTGGAGTGAATGCGCCGCCTGCATGGCGAGCGTGACGCCAACGCTGAACGCGGTCAGCGCGACCATGGGTGTCGCCCGTACGCCAATGAAGACCATCTGCCGGAAGATCGGCGAGATCTTAAACATTTGTCCCTTGAACGGCGCGACGAATATCCAGTAGAGGAGGCTGGCGTTAAGCCGGAGAAAGTTTTTCAAAATGCGGCAGCAAGGTATAACATCCCGCCGCTCGCGGTATCCAGATTAGTTTCTGCGTGAGTGCGCCCCGAACTCAACTCGCAGCGTAATGGTCCGCCCCGAGGAAATGGAGCGAGTCGTAGGCTCGTCGTTCGAACGTCCGCACTTCGTCCGCGTTTTCGAAACGTTTGATCAGGAAGTCGACATAATCGGGGATCAACATTTTAGCTTATCGTTCCTCCGATGTCCGGCCCAGCAGTTTCGCTTCGCAATCGGGACACATTCCGCGCGCCGTCGCCGCGGGCATATCTCGGACGATGTATTCCTCAAACGGAACCCATTTTCCATCCTGGTCGAGTTTGCGGCACCAGGCGCACATCCTGACCATTCCCTCGAGATAATGAAGCCGAACGATGATCTTTTTCGTCGAGACAAACACCACCAACCAGACGAAAAGGATGAAGGCGGTCTCGATGGCCGCCTCACGCCAATTGGCCTTTGAGACTCCGCCCAGGAAACGCTGGGGCAATCGCAATAACTCATCCAGCCACGACAGCAGAACAATGCAGAAAAACCCGATGCATTCGTACCACAGAATTCTGTGGGCCTTGTTTTCCTTCTCCATATCCCGGCGCTGTCTCGCCGGGAATGTAACAGCATCGCACCCTGAAACGCGATGCTTGTTTGGAACGTCAGGGCGAAGGGCGCGGTCCGTCTGGCGGCGGCGGGCCAAACTCGTGATGCATCATCATTTTGTGATGCTTTTTTTTCAGCGCCTGAAGTTTCTTCTGCTGCTCGGTGGAGAGCTCCGGCGTAATTCGCTTTTCCGATTCCTCCATCACATTGCGCACCCGCTGCGCCGTCTCCACCCGGATCGCTTCGAGTTTCGCCGAGGTCGCATCGACGATGGGCGAAATCTTCGCGGCTTGCGCGGGGGTCAGGTCCAGAGCGCGCCGCAAATGCTCTCGCATTTGCTCACCGACTTCGCCGGAGTGCGGCGGGCCAAGGAAATGCGGCTTCAAGTGCAACACGCCGAACAGAGCGCCCGTCGTCGCCCCCGCGGCGAATACCAACAGGAAGGCGAACGCCAGTTTCCATTTCAGCGTCGGGTTCATTGCGAAAATTCCGTCTGAATGGCGGTATCCGCGATCGCGTAGTCGTTGGTCTGGGGAGCGGTTCGCTGCTGGGTGTCAGTGACTTGCTGATAGGCGCCCGCGCTCGCAAGCGTCAGGACTGCGAACGCGACCACTCCGATTCGCCGAATGAAGCGCGTGAGATCGGCGGTATCATTCGTGCGCCCGCTCGCGGCGTGCCACAAGGCGATGACACGGGTATCGAAGCCAAAAGGCGCTTCCGGCGCGGGTCCTTCAGGATAGCGCGCCGCCGAACGCAGGAGCCGATGCAAATTCGAGTGAAGTTTCATGCGCACTCCCTCGCCGAGATCGTGGCCATGAGCTTCTTCATTCGCTGGCGGGCCCGGAACGCGCGCACCTTCACGAGCGCGCCGGTCCAGCCGGTGAGCGTCTGAATTTCTGCCACCGTCCGCTGTTGCAAGTAAAGGAGATCGATCACAAGTCGCTCCGCTGGTTTGAGGACGCTCATAAGATGCTCGACCAACTGGCGCGATGCAAAGCTTTGGTCGGGCGCCAGCTCGTCGTTCGTGGCGGCCAGGTTCCGGACCACGGCCGCCTGTTCTTCGCTGAGATCGGCTTCGCGCAATTCCGGGCGCGCCTTTTCCGCCTGGATTTGATTGATGCAGGTGTTGATGGCAATGCGCGAGACCCAATGCTCGATCGGCACTTTCCCGGAATACTGAACTAATTTCTGCATGACTTTGATGAAGATCATCTGGCAAAGGTCCTCCTCGGCGCTTCGTGTTGGTCGATGGGCCCGCACCAGTTTCGCCACCAATGGATAGAGGCGCCGAACCAACTCGCGAGCGGCCTCATTGTCGTGCTGAAGCACTGCCGCCACCAACTCCCGTGAGACTCTATCATCAGCCATGTAAAGCGTAGCCAGTCCACCCTGCTGAAGAGGACAGCGCAGCGGGGTCGGAGGTTACAAAATAATTGAGGCCTTCGGTCTGGCCGGAAAGTTTTTGGAACAAATCTGTAACCGTGCTGCGCCTTGTCCGGTCATCCATTCCTGAAAGAGGCGCTCTGATTGCGCTGAAAACAAGAAACAAAACAAACAATGATGACACGAAAACTTATTACTCTCATGGCCGCCGTCGCCGTTTCGCTCGGCGGTCTCGTTTATCTCCAGGCCAAGGAACCGGGCGAACACGGAGTTAAACATGAACACCACGGACCAGGCCCGGAACATATGATGGGGAATCCGCTCGAGCATTTAAGCAAAGAGCTGAACCTCACCGACGATCAAAAGACGAAGGTGCAGCCGATCATCGACCAGACGAAACCGCAGATGCAGGCCATTCATCAGGAAGCGATGCAAAAGATGCACGCCCTCCTGGAAAGCACCACCGCGCAGATCCGGCCGTTGCTCACCCCGCAGCAACAGCAGAAACTCGATGCGATGAAAAAAGCGCACGAAGACATGCGCAAGGCGATGGAAGAGATGCAGGACGCCAAGAAGCTGTAGCTGCGATCCGATCAGGAGAAACAGCGGCGGCGTCTCGAAAGAGCGCCGCCGTTTTTTTTTTGGAAAAGAATCAAGGACCCGCACGACGGAGCGGAACCGCCCAAAACCGGTAGACCAGGGCACCGAGGCCTAGAATCGCGACGCCGATGCCGGCGTTTTCTGGAAAGCGCACCAGCGTGCTGATGGCCACCGCCCAGCAAGCCAGGACAAAGACGCAAGTCGTGAAGGGATGCAACGGCACCCGTACTAATTCGCCCGAAGGCTCTTCCGTGCTATCTCGACGGGCCCTCGCGCGAAAAATCAACAGCGATGCGCCAGTTAACCCAAAGAAAAGAACATCTATGGTCACGACATAGTTAAGGATCTGCTCATATCGGCCCGTCATAGCGACGACGATGGCCCAGACACCTTGCAGCACGATCGCGATCACCGGGACTCTCGTTCGCGAATTCAATTGTCCTACCGCTCTAAAGAACACGCCGTCGCGGGCCATCGCATAGTAGACTCGCGGCGCGGTAAGAATGCTCTGGCTTAAAAAGCCCACGGTAGAAATTGCAATCCCGCCTGCAATGATTTTCGCGCCGCGGGAGCCGAGGGCCTGGCGCATCACTTCGGACGCGGGAGTCGTCGTATTCGCGAGGCCGGCCACGCCGAGCGCGCGCAAGCAGACATAGGTCACCAGAAGGTAAACAAGGATGACGCTGGCGACGCCGATAAATAATCCGCGCGGCAGGTCCCGCCGCGGGTTGCGCATCTCGCCACTGACAAAGGTAGCTGTTTGCCAGCCGCCGTAAGCAAAGAGCACCGGGACCATCGCAGCTGCCAGTCCTTTCCATGCGCCCACTGAGCTATTCGCGTCAGGCGCCGCACTTATCGTTAGGTCTGGCGTCGCCGGGCCAACCAACATCCACCCTACGCCAATCAACAATGCGATTGCGCCCAGCTTGGTGATCATCAAGGCGCTTTGAACATTGCTGCCCGCGCGGATTCCCAGACAATTGACGAGGGTCAGAACCCCGAGAGTTATGGCTGCGATGACTTGCTCCGGAATCCCCAAACCCGACAGCTCTCGAAAATAGCGGCCGAAGATGATGGCGGCTCCGGCCATGCCACCAGTCTGGACCACAAGCAAGAGGGTCCATCCATAAAGGAAGGCGACGATCGGATGATAGGCGTCACGCAAGTAGGCATACTGTCCGCCTACTCGAGGACGGAGCGCGGCCAGCTCCGCGTAAACGAATGCTCCTATCAGCGCAATGACTCCGCCGATGATCCAGGCGCCCAGCACCAGCATCGGCGTGTGCACCTGCCGGGCTACCACCGAAGGATTGACAAAAATCCCCGCGCCGATAATTCCGCCCATCACGATCATGGTCGCGTCGAAGGGACCGAGCCGGCGCGCGAAGGATGGCTCGGCGCTAGCGACGACAGACGTTTCTCCCGGACTGCTCAATCGCCCCATCCAATCAGCAACCGCAATATTTGCAACCTCAGTCTCTGCTGTAGCGGCGGTCTGTGACCGCCGAAAGCGTTAATGGCTAAGGCAGGTTAAACACTTCGACGAGACCGACACCAGTCGCGCCGCTTCTCTCTCCGACTTTACGCGGATGGGCCTATGCGGCCGTTTACTCCCACTCCGCCCACCGCGCCGAACATCTCCAACCCTGGCTCCATCGCTACAATTGGCATAGACCTCATTCGACTCTCCAACACCAACCCCCCATCTCAAAACTCAACCTCACCATGAACAACCTCTTGAGCCTCCAAACCTAGCTGGTGAGCTGTCGCTTTCGACCTGCCACGGCGAAGACCGCCAGCACGGCGGTAAGCGTCAGGAAGACAAGCGGCGTGCGTGGCGGCAGGAGCGATCCCGTTGCTCCCATGAAATCGATCTCACCCAAATGGTTCGCCGGGCCGAGATACCAGAGGAGAAGATAAAGGACTTCGAATAATTTGCTGCTGCCGCTCCAGACCCCGAGGGCGAGGGCCATCGTCGGAATAAAAAGCGCGCCGGCCGTCCACGCGACCAGGCCCATCTGGTCGCCCGCCACCAGCAAGCGGATTCCAGTGCCGCCGCCGGTAAGGAGGGCAATGATGACGCCCGCCAGCCAGCACGCCGGTAACTGGCGGCGCAATGGATGCGCAATGGAAAAGATAAGTTGGTCGGTGCGCAATCGCGTTTCCCGCGTTCCCATCGCGCTCCAGATCAGCAGCGGCCAAATCCACGCGGCAATCAGGAACCCGCGTGAAACGAAAACGGGAGTGAAGAGACCGGCCGTGAATATCCCCGCCGCGACCAGATACCACCAAAGGCTGACGCCGTGCAGCGCGAGGCGCAGCTCCGCCAAGACCATGACGGGAAAACTAAAGCGAGGCGATTTCGCGAGTGGATGGAGAGTCGCAGTTTGCGGGTGATCGGGAACAACGTGTTCTTCGATCGTTTCCGGTGATGACAGCTCCTTACCTGCCTTCCGCGCTCGTCTGGAACTTTCTTGCGCGGGATCGAAGCGGCGAAAGAAGACCGCGGCCAGCAATGCGATACCTACACTAACTCCAAGCCATAGAAGCCGGCCAAGAACGATCTGCCTGGTCCAAGTCAAACCTTCCCATTGAAACGTGATCAGATCCCAATACTCACCAGCGTTTTTGAAATTGATACCTAGATTGAAACTTCCCTTACCCAGGGTCGAACCCGGAAACGAGGCCTCACATGCCGCAGCAATGGCGGGCATGATCACGCCTAATCCAAAAAGATCATTCGATTGAGAATGCAAAGGACTGCCTCCGGCGACGCGGATGGTGAGTGCAGCTATCCACACAAAGAAATAGACGACGTTGCCGAGTCCGCGGCGAAGCCGGGGAATGGCTTCGAAGAGAATCGCAACGCTTCCCACTACCGCTACCACCGGCAAAGAGATCAGAACGAGCGGAGCAAAAAGTTGGACGAAATCGATCCTGGTATCTTCCCCCCGGACCAGTTGCATCGCCGCCGCCACAATCCCCATCACACCAACCATGATGGCAAGAACAGAAAAGTTACTGATGGTCTTGCCTACCGTATAAAGAGGTTTCGTCAGCGTAGTAGCGGCCAGGATTTGACCGACGCCCGTTTGGATGTCGCGGTCGATGGCGTTCTTGACCAGATAGAAGCCCGCGAGCGAAAGCCACGGAGAGATCAGCAGCGCCATCAGGCTGCCGAGATACGCGGAATTGTAGACACCGCGATGTTCGTTGATTGTCATCGTGGCGTAGGCGGAGTGATTGGGCGGCACAAAGACGTAGGCGACGTACAGCATCAGCCCTAGAGTAATAAGAAAACCGTAGCTGCGCGTGCGCTGGAGGAAATCAGCTCGCGCAAAATGATAAAGTGTTCGCAGCTTCTTCACTCCGCTCCCTTGCTTGAGATCCAATAGAGGTAGGCGTCTTCCAGCGTCGGAGTCTGAGGAATGGCTTCAGCGCCCGGCGCCTCCTTGGCCACGATCCGCAAATGCACGCCATCGCTCCGATGTGCAGTGCTACTCGTCAGGTATTGCTGACGCAACGCAGGCAGGTCGGCGCTGGGAACTACCCGTTCCCAGACCTTGCCTTCTACCGATCGAAGTAACTCTTCTGGCGCCGCGCAAGTAACAAGCTGACCGCGCGCGATCAAAGCTATCTGCGTCGCGCACGCCTCCACGTCGGAAACAATATGAGTCGAAAGGATGACGATGCGCGCTCCGGATAACTCGGAGAGCAGATTACGAAACCGGACTCGTTCTTCCGGATCCAGCCCGGCTGTCGGCTCGTCCACAATCAGCAGTAGGGGATCATTCAGAAGGGCCTGGGCGATGCCGACGCGTTGCTTCATCCCGCCCGAGTAACCCCCGAGCGACCGGTTCTTTGCCTCGACCAGGTTCACTACTTCCAGGAGCTCTGCAATTCGCTGCCGGGCGGTTTTCCGGTCGAGGCCTTTCGCCGCGGCGAGGTATTCTAGGAACTCAACTGCATTCAGGTTTGGATAGACGCCGAAGTCCTGGGGCAAGTACCCGAGTACGTTTCGCAGCGGGTTTGGAGACTCGACCACGTTAGTTCCATTCCAGATCACCGTTCCGTTCGTCGGTTTGGTGATCGTCGCCAGGATACGCATGAGCGTCGACTTGCCGGCGCCATTGGGTCCAAGCAAACCCAGAATCCCCGGCCCGATCTCCAGGGTGAAATCCTTCAGCGCCCTAACCTTGCCCGAGTAGAGCTTGCTGACGCCTTCGAGAGATAGTTTCACACGGCTTAGAGCTTACCGAGCGCCTTTAGGCAATCGCGTCCCAGGGGAATGCGTTTGGCCGCGTCTTCGCCTTTCATCATGTCGATGTTCAATGCGAATGGATAGAACTTCTTCCCGCGTTCGATCCAGCCAACCCACCAACCGATTTGCGGCGGCGTGCTGCTAAACACCCAGCCAGTCTTCGCGTGCAGCTCATAGGTGTCGGTTTTCTCCAAAAGGGTTATCTCCCTTACCGCCTGCATGGCGCTGGGATTGATCGGCAGCGATCCTTTGACTAGGCGCTGAAGGAACCCCGTTTGTTCTACCGCTGAGATAGCGAGCGGACCGTCCAGCCAAAAATGATCAACCACGTTGCCGATCTCCATATTTCCGTAGCCAAGCCTCCTTACTCCTTCCCGCATCCGTTCCAGTCCAATCCGCCGCGCCAACTCCTGATAGACCGGCACGTTTGAGACCTTGATCGCGTCGCGCAATCCCATGTCGTGTTCCCATTCCTTGATCCACTGCGGCTTGCCGCCATACGGCAGAACCTCATCCACGTTTTTCACCGCACCCGTATCCAGGCCGATAAGGGAGTTGGCGATCTTGAAGGTGGATGCGGGCGTGAATCGCTTTTTCGCGCGCGCCAAATCCGAAACCAGAAAGGTGTTATTGTCCGCATCGAGAAGAACAAACGTGCCGGAGACTCCGTGCTCTCTGAAAATCTTCGCTAACCCCTCGGTCTCCTGATAGGTCTGCGCCTTTACCAAAGGCGAGGAGAACGCCAACGCTATAACGATCAAGAGTAGTCGTTTCATTCGGGTTTCACTTCGCTATTGGAGTGATCTTTGATAAGCCGAAAAGGTCTTCCGAAGCGAAAAAGGTATAGTCGCGCCGCGCTCTCTTCAACGCTTCATCCCCAAGGTCAACCACCATATGCCCGAGAGCGCGTCGGACTTGCACGCGTTGTTCCTTCGGGAGCTGTTGGTGGTCGGCAAACTTCAACCAGCTGACCGAACAATCGATGACCCAGGGATACCAAAGATACTTAATCAACCTGCGGCCTACGCCATCCTTGCCATCGAAACGCGTGTATTGCGCGAGGAACTCGCCGCCGTTTACCGGGAAGCTCAGATCGCGCCGGGCAAAGAGCGCAAGTTGCCGCGGGATTTCCTTCAGGATCGCTGGAGGAATGGAGAAATTAGGCAGCGCTTCTTGTGTTTGCAGCAGCTCGGCGAAAATCTGGATGGTCAGGCCGTCGTAGATTTCCAGCGTATCTTCGCTAATGCCACGCCAACCTGGCGGCTCACCCTTCGGATCAAAGCGATCGACCAACCATTGCGCTGTTTGCCTGATGAGTTCATCGCGTCGCTCGGTGCTGCCGTCCCACGGCGCGTTCGCCTGGCGGGCCTCTAACAAGGCAAGGAGAGCTAGCGTAGTCGAGTAGAGATGATGCTTGTTAGGATCCTTTTGCGCTGGAAGCATATTCCACCCGCCACTATTGGTGGGGTGATACTCTTTCAAGATTTCCTGCACATAATCCAGGTGTTTTAGGACGTCTTCCCGCTGCTTCGAGTCCAGGAGATCAGGTGTAGCGAGAGCAGCACCCAAGGTGGCTGCGATCCAAATCACGGGCGTTGATTTGTCGTACTCCACTCCATCGAGATCGATCCAACGATAGCGTCGGTGCGGGTCGGTAATTTCCAGCGCAGGTGCGAAAGGAACTTCCAAGGCTGGAAGAAATTCACGCTGGGCTTCGCGGTGATCTGGCATTTTGAAAATGGCAAAAAGCGCCTGCGAATGCGCCCATATTTCCGACGATTGCCCCTTCGCATAGGCCGTGACCTTGGGCGTGTCCACCTCGGGAGGCGCCGCCAAAATCCAGCCTTGCTGAAGTCGTTCCCGGAAAACTCCGAGTAGGTCGCCTCTCAGTCTGGCGGCCGTCTTTCGAATCTCCGTCTCCGAATGGACGCGGCGGAAAACGGATAACTCGTGCCGGTCGAGACTTACTCGCATTGCTTCTCCGAATGGCACATTCAAGCCTGCATCGGCCACGGCCGCGTAAATCAAGCCGGCGGCCAGAGCGAGGGCTGCGACCAAGGCGGCGAAACGCAGACGTTGCCGAATCTGGCGCTGGCGTTCGCGCTGACGAAGCTGGTCGTACGGCACGCCGATGATGCCAGCCATCAATTTTAGCAGTGCGTTGCGCTTGCCATCCTTGCCCTCGCGCGCGTCCGCCGCGATTGGTTCGGCCGGTTCGTCCGAAACTTGCCCGTCTTCGCCTACCCGGAACCGGACCGCCGTCGGGAAGCTTTCCAGTAAACCCGAATCAGCCGGCGCGTTCGGTTCGCCATCGACGATGAGGCAGAAGACGCGGTCCTCGCGGCCCATGCTTTTGTAGAGCTTGATCTCTTCGTTCACCCAGCGGGAAGCCGCCGCGCGCGGCGAACAGATCACAATCAGCGCGCGCGAAGAGCGCAACGCATTCTGAATGTTCTCACCCAAGCTTGATGAGCTCGCGAGTTCTTCACGATCGCGAAAAACCGGGAAGACACGCTTGGGCACCATGCCTTCCGGTTTCGCATTTCGCACCAGACGCGCCGGCACCCGGTAGGTTTCCAAGGCCACGTGCAGCCAATCGCCCCACTTCGCGTCGGCGTGGCTGTAACTAATAAACGCCCAGTACTTGAAGTTCGCGCCGTCCACAGCCTAGAAAAATCCCGGTTGCCGCCTAGCTGGTGCGCTCTTCGTCGTGATCGATCAGATCGGGGATGGTGACGATATCCGTCCGATGGGCAATGCCGTATTTTTGCTTTGTCTCTTCCAGAAGCGGTGTCGCGAAATCATTCCAGCCCAGCTTCGATACGAATCCATTCCAGACCAGAAGGTCTTGCCGGTTCAAACGCCGGCCGTTTTCGAAACACCATTCGAGGATCTCCTCATCATTGCCTCCCGCGAGCGTGCGTTCGCGCAGATCGCGATAGTGCACCCGCAGAAAGTTGGAGCAGACGCCGTCCGCCGCCTTCACCGCGCCGAGGTTCTGGTGATAATCCTCCCCAAGCTCGCCACGGGCGTGCAGGCGGATCTTGTCCAGCATCCGCGAAAAATACATCATCCCGCTGGTCATTTCCTTCGGGCTCTTCGGATAAGTGCTCATCGATTCGAGTCTAATTCGCCCTTCGCCATTCGCCACTCGTCATTCCATTGACTTTGCCCGACGCGATGCGCGACAGTCCCGCGATGGAGTGTCCGTTCAAGAGTGGCGACGAGCCGGCCTATTACGGGAGCTATCTCGCCGTCGATAAGCTCCTGGAATTACAAACGCCCCTCAGTCTGACCGAGGGAAAGCTCGGCGCGCACGATGAGATGCTGTTCATCATCATCCACCAGACCTACGAGCTTTGGTTCAAACAAATCCTGCACGAGCTCCAGGCCTGCTGCGAAGTTTTAGGAAAACCTTCCGCCGACGATGACGGGCCGGACATGAACGTGGTGGTCCATCGATTGAAGCGCATTGTCGAAATCTGGAAGCTCCTGAACCATCAAGTCGATGTGCTCGAAACCATGACGCCGCTGGATTTTCTCGACTTTCGTTCGAGCCTGGAAGGCGCCTCCGGTTTTCAAAGCACCCAGTTCCGTCAAATCGAAGCCACCCTCGGATTGCGGATGGAAAATCGTTTCCGGCCCGACTACTACAAGCACACCGAGATAGGTGGCTTCAAGCCGGCGGACCTCAAAGTCATTACCGATGCCGAACAAGAGACCTCGCTTTTGAAACTGGTCGAGCAATGGCTGGCCCGGATGCCATTTTTCGACGAGACGTTCTGGAAAGGATGGGACGAAAAAGGCGGCGAACCGGCTAGGGGCAACGGGCAACGGTTCTGGAACAAATACCGAAAACTTTACGACGCCAGTCTTTCAGACCGCGACGAGAAGGCAGACCTTCTGGGCAAGTTCGATGAAACCTTCTTCAAGACCGGCGCAGGTGACTTTTCGCCCGCGGCGCTTCGGGCCGCCCTCTTCATTATGCTTTATCGGGACGAACCTCTCTTCCGGTTGCCGTTCGCGCTCCTCAATAGCCTGATCGAGATCGATGAACAATTAGCGAACTTCCGCTACCGCCATTTGCAGATGGTGCGACGTATGATCGGAACAAGAATCGGCACTGGAGGCAGCAGCGGAGAGCAGTACTTGCAAGGCGCCGTGAACAAAAATTACGTTTATAAAGAGCTAGCCGGCGTCATCACCTATCTGATCGAACGGCGGAATCTGCCTCAGTTACCGAAGCGTTTGCATCAGGCCTTACGCTTCTCAGGTAGGGGCGATTGACCTCAATCGCCCGGACGGTCGGCATCACCACACAATGGCATCGCCGCTGTAGCCGCGGCGCTCTGTCGCCGCGCGGGCAACGCCCCCGACTGAGCGGGGCGGCTACAGCGCTAGCAACAATCCAGTGGTTTCCAACTACACCAGCCCCTGGTCCATCATCGCGTTCGCCACCTTCAGGAAGCCGGCGATGTTCGCGCCATTCACGTAGTTACCCGGCGTGCCATACTTCTCCGCCGTCCGATGACAGACTTCGTGGATCGTCTTCATGATGTTGAAAAGCCGCGCGTCCACTTCCTCGCGCGTCCAGGAAATGCGCATGCTGTTTTGCGCCATCTCCAAACCGGAAGTCGCGACACCGCCCGCATTCGCCGCTTTCCCCGGCCCGAAGAGAATCTTCGCTTCGAGGAATTGATTCACTCCATCAATCGTAGTCGGCATGTTCGCTCCTTCCGAAACGACGTAAACGCCGTTCCGCAAAAGATTGGCTGCGTCTTTGCCATTGATTTCGTTCTGCGTGGCGCTGGGAAAAGCGCATTCCGCCTTGTGATCCCAAAGCGGGTTGTGATCGCCCTTCGCGTCAACCGGCGTGAAGACCGCGCCTTTGAATTTGTCGGCATACTCCGAGATCCGGCCGCGCCGGTTGTTCTTCAGGTCCATGACAAACGCAAGCTTGTCGCGGTCGATCCCAGCCTCGTCGAAAACGTAGCCGGTGGAATCTGAAAGCGTGACGGCCTTCGCACCTAACGAGATGAGTTTATCCACCGTGTACTGCGCGACGTTGCCGCTGCCGGAGACGAGACAGGTCTTGCCCTTCATTTCTTCCTTGCGGGTCTTGAGCATTTCAGCCGCGAAATAAACCGCGCCGTAACCAGTTGCCTCCGGACGAATGACCGAGCCACCCCAGGTAAGTCCCTTGCCCGTCATTACGCCGGTAAACTCGTTCTTGAGTCTCTTATACATCCCGAAGAGATATCCGATCTCGCGCGCGCCCACGCCGATGTCGCCCGCAGGCACATCCGTGTCGGGGCCGATGTGGCGAAACAGCTCGCACATGAACGCCTGGCAAAACCGCATCACCTCGCTGTCGCTTTTCCCTTTCGGATCGAAATCGGAACCGCCTTTGCCGCCGCCCATCGGCAAAGTCGTGAGCGCATTCTTAAAGACCTGCTCGAAGGCGAGGAACTTCAGGATGCCGAGATTGACCGACGGATGGAAACGCAGGCCGCCTTTGTAAGGTCCGATCGCGCTGTTCATCTGGATGCGGAACCCGCGGTTCACATGCAACTCGCCCTGGTCATCCTGCCACGGCACGCGAAACATGATCACCCGCTCCGGCTCGATGATCCGCTCGAGGATCTTGGTCTTTCGATATTCGGCGTGCTGATCGAGCACGAGGGCGAGCGACTCGACCACTTCCTGCACGGCCTGGTGGAACTCCGGTTCGCCCGGGTTCTTGCCTTTAACATCTGCCATCAACGCTGGGACATCGTATTTCATGGAGTTATTGCGAAGGCGCTGCCTCTATCGGACCGGCGCCGTGTTTATTGGAGTAATGCCGGCCTAACGAACGCTGAAAGTTGGACCGCGCGGTTCATATCGCCGAATGGCTTCGAGCGGGATATATTTCATGAACGCCGTGCAGCCTATGCCGGATACGAAACGAAACAGAAGCAAAATCTTTGACCTTCCGCTTCCCGGGTCAATAATCGCTCAAACCAACCCAACTCATTATGCCTGACACTTCCAAAATCTCCGCGCCCGATCTCACCCAACGTCCCCCGCGCAGTCCACGCTGCCGCCTGGGCGGTTTCGCCATCCTGCCGCGCCTGCTCGACAAAGGCCGCGCCACCATCGCCGGCACCAACGGCGAGTTTAATTACGACGCGCCCATGGATCAGCACATCATTAACTTCCTCGGCCTCGACGTGGCGGATTTGCGCGAACAACTCGCGGCCGGCAAAGGCGACGGCGAGATTCTCGAATGGATCAACGCGAACGCGAAACACAAACGATCTGCGTGGGAGATCGAGCAATGGAGCGAATTCATGGAACACCGCGGCCCCGATAGCGACGTCGAGACCTTGCAGTTCTTCACCGAATACGTCGGCAAATTCACCAAGACGCGCGAAGACATCAAGACCTGGTTCGACGTTGTCGATCTCGATGATCACGCCACTTTCGGCGGGAAACCGTGAACGTGTAGGGCGAGACTCAGTCGAGCCGAAGCCGCCTAAATGACGCACAAACCCCGCGCTCGCAGACCCCGCGTTCACAGACCGCACGCCCCCATCTCCACTCGCGCCGGACGAACGGAGTTCCTCAAGATCAACGCTGCGGTTAGCGGCTGGCGCGACAGTTATCACTGGGTCCTGTCGCTTAGCTGGCCGCGCTTCGCTCTTTTCCTCCTCGGCAGTTACATCGTCATCAACCTCCTCTTCGCTTCGTTCTACGCGCTCGGTGGAAGCTGCATCGCCGACATGACGCCCGGCTCATTCCCGCAAGCTTTCTTCTTTAGTGTCGAGACACTTGCCACGGTCGGCTACGGTCATAACTACCCGGCGACGGTCTACGGCCACATCATTGTCACGCTCGAGATCTTTCTCGGCATGATTTGGATTGCCGTTATCACCGGCCTCATCTTTGTCCGGTTTGCCCGCCCCACGGCGCGCATCGTTTTCAGCAACTGCCTCGTCTTAGCTCCGTTCGATGGACGGCTTAGTCTCATGTTCCGGGTAGCGAACCTGCGCCATACCAGCATGGTTGAAGCGGAATTCCGGATGATCTACTCACGTGACGAAATCGTAAAGGAAGGCGAGGAGATCCGGCGATTCTACGAGCTAAGAGTCTATCCCGAGCGGATGATCACCTTCCCCGCCGCGCTCATCATTCGCCACACCATCGACGACCAAAGCCCCTTGTTCGGCGTAACGTTGGAGACACTCGAGAAAGAGGATGCGTTCTTTCTGGCTTCAACTGTCTCCCTTGAGATGGTCATGGCTGCCACGGTCCAGAGCCAGCAAGACTACGCCTGGCAGGATGTGCGTTTCGGCGAGCGTTTTGTCGATGTCTACACCGAGCTTGAGAGTGGCCGCATGAGTGTCGACTACGGCCGCCTTCACGAAACCGAGGCGGTGCCTGATCCTAAAGAATAGACGCTGTTGGAAGAAATAACGGACAGCAAAACAGCCGGGCCCTTTCGAGCCCGGCTGTTGTTAAGTGCTTAAGTTAGCGAGTAGCTGTTCGGCTTAGTAATCCATGCCGCCCATGCCGCCGCCCATTCCACCACCCATGCCAGGAGGCATTCCGCCGCCTTTTTCCTTTTCAGGAGCTTCGGTGATGATGGCTTCGGTCGTGAGCAACAGGCCACTGATCGACGCGGCGTTTTGCAACGCGCTGCGGGTCACCTTGGTCGGATCGACGACGCCGGCTTTCACCAGGTCTTCATACTTGTCGGTCGCGACGTTGTAGCCTTCGTTACCCTTGCGGGCCTTGACTTCCTGCACGATGAGCGCGCCTTCCTGGCCCGCGTTATCGGCCAGAGTGCGGAGCGGAGCTTCCACAGCGCGGCGAATAATCGCTACGCCGACCTTCTCGTCGCCCTCGAGGTCCTTGATGTTATCGAGCGCCTTCTGCGCGCGAATGAGAGCGACACCGCCACCAGGGACGATGCCTTCTTCCACCGCAGCGCGAGTAGCATGCAAAGCGTCTTCCACGCGAGCCTTCTTCTCTTTCATCTCGGTTTCAGTCGCGGCTCCGACATTGATGACGGCGACACCGCCGGCCAACTTGGCGAGACGCTCCTGGAGCTTCTCCCGATCGTAATCGGAAGTGGTCTCTTCGATTTGGCGACGGATCTGGCTGACGCGGCCTTGAATGTCGGCCTGCTTGCCTTCGCCTTCCACAACAGTGGTGTTCTCCTTGTCAATCGTGACGCGTTTTGCACGCCCTAAGTCCTCGAGCTTTACGTTCTCGAGTTTAATACCGAGGTCTTCGGTGATGCACTGACCGCCGGTCAGGACCGCCAGGTCTTCCAGCATCGCCTTGCGACGATCGCCGAATCCCGGGGCCTTCACAGCCGCCACCTGCAACGTACCGCGGAGCTTGTTCACGACCAAGGTCGCGAGGGCTTCGCCTTCCACGTCTTCCGCGATGATAAGGAGCGGACGTCCAGCTTTCGCGACTTTCTCAAGCAGCGGCAGCATGTCCTTCAAGCTCGAGATTTTCTTCTCATGAATGAGGATGTAAGGGTTTTCGAGGACGACTTCCATCGCTTCCGCGTTCGTAACGAAGTAAGGAGAGAGGTAGCCCTTGTCGAACTGCATGCCTTCGACAACGTCGAGGCTGGTTTCGATCGACTTGGCTTCTTCCACCGTGATGGTTCCATCCTTGCCGACCTTGTCCATGGCATCGGCAATGATCTCGCCGATGGTGCGGTCCCAGTTAGCGGAAACGGTCGCGACCTGCGCGATCTCGGTCCGGTCACTGACCTTCTTCGAGATCTTCGCGAGCTCGGCCACAATGGCTTCTACAGCCTTATTGATGCCGCGCTGAAGCGAAGTCGGGTTTGCACCGGCCGTGACGTTACGGAGACCTTCTTTGTAGATGGACTCTGCGAGCACGGTCGCCGTGGTGGTGCCGTCGCCAGCGATATCGGAAGTCTTGGAGGCGACTTCGCGCACGAGCTGGGCGCCCATGTTTTCATAAGGATCTTCGAGCTCGATTTCCTTGGCCACGGTCACACCGTCCTTGGTGATGGTCGGGCTGCCGAATTTCTTGTCGAGGATGACATTGCGGCCGCTCGGTCCGAGGGTCGCTTTCACGGCTTTCGAGAGTTTCTCGATGCCGCGGAGAAGCGCATGGCGCGCGTTCTCATCAAATTGTAGTTGTTTAGCTGCCATAGTAGTTAGTTCTTAGTTTCTAATTAGAAGTTGGGAGACGGGATTAACCAATGATGCCGAGGATGTCATCCTCGCGCATGATCAAATAGGACTCGCCGTCCACTTTGATTTCGGTGCCGCCGTATTTCGAGATGAGCACCTTGTCGCCTTTTTTCACCGTGAACTCGACCTTCTTGCCCTCTTCGTTCACCTTGCCGGTGCCGAGAGCGACGACGTTGCCCTCCTGCGGCTTCTCCTTTGCGGTATCGGGGATAATGATGCCGCCCTTTTTGGTTTCTTTCTCTTCGATCGGCTGCACGAGCACACGATCTCCGAGAGGTCTTACGTTAATTGCCATGTGTAATTACTCTTTCTACTTTGTTGGTTACTGCCGGCAGTCGTCAGGTCATCCCGACCGCTGCCGGCAAATTGTTAGATTGTTGGGTTACTTCTTCTTGTTCTCGTCCACGACCTCGAACTCGGCGTCGACGACGTCGCCCTGGTCTTTGCGCGGGCCTTCATCCTGTGGGTGAGCCTGGGGGCCGGCGGCGCCGCCAGCTTCAGCGCCGGGGCCAGGTCCCGCACTCGCGGCTGCCTGCTTGTAAAGATCGGCGCTGACTTCCTGGAACTTGTTCTGCAGGTCGTCGTAAGTCCGCTTCATCGCGTCCGTGTCGTTCTTCTCGATCGCTTCACGGACAGCTTTGATGGCGTCTTCGACTTGCTTGCGCTTGTCTTCAGGAACCTTGTCGCCGAGATCCTTCAACTGCTTCTCACTCTGGTAAGCCAGAGTGTCGGCGTTGTTCTTGATCTCGATCGCTTCCTTCGCCTTCTTGTCTTCTTCGGCGTGGACTTCGGCGTCGCGTTGCATCTTCTCAACTTCTTCCTTGCTCAAGCCTGAACTGCCGGTGATGGAGATTTTCTGCTCCTTGCCGGTGCCAAGGTCTTTCGCGGAGACATGGAGGATGCCGTTCGCGTCGATATCAAAGGTGACTTCGATTTGCGGTGTGCCACGCGGGGCCGGCGGAATGCCGTCGAGGTGGAAGGTGCCGAGATTTTTGTTATCGCGCGAAAGCGGGCGTTCGCCTTGTAACACCTTAATCTCGACGCCCGGCTGATTATCGCTATAGGTCGAAAAGATCTGCGACTTACGAGTAGGGATGGTGGTGTTACGCGGGATCATCGGCGTAGCCACGCCTCCGGCGGTTTCGATCGCCAGAGTAAGCGGAGTTACATCGAGCAATAGCACGTCCTTGACGTCGCCCTTAAGCACTCCGCCCTGGATGGCCGCGCCGATGGCAACCACTTCGTCAGGGTTCACGCCCTTGTGGGGCTCTTTGCCGATCAAGGTGCGCGCAGTCTCGATGACCTTAGGCATACGGGTCATGCCACCGACGAGCACGAGCTCATTGATGTCCTTCTCGGCCAGCTTGGCATCAGCCAGGCAATCCTTGACCGGCTTAATGGTGCGCTGGAAGAGAGAATCGGTCAGCTGTTCAAGCTTGGAGCGGGTGAGCTTCTTTTGAATATGTTTCGGCCCGCTCGCATCCGCGGTGATGAACGGAAGGTTGATCTCGTATTCCTGTGAAGAAGAAAGGGCGATCTTGGCCTTCTCGGCTTCTTCTTTAATTCGCTGGATGGCATCGGGCTGTTTCGAAAGGTCGATGTCGCTGTCGGTCTTGAATCCGCTAACGATCCAATCGACCAGGACGTTGTCCCAATCGTCACCACCCAGGTGGGTGTCGCCATTGGTCGCCTTCACTTCGAAAACGCCATCACCTATTTCGAGAACCGAGATGTCGAACGTGCCGCCACCCAGGTCGTAGACGGCGATCTTCTCGTCCTTCTTCTTATCGAGACCGTAGGCGAGTGAGGCTGCGGTCGGTTCGTTGATGATACGGAGAACCTCAAGGCCCGCGATCTTACCCGCGTCCTTGGTCGCGTTGCGCTGTGAGTCGTTAAAGTAAGCCGGGACGGTGATGACAGCTTGCGTGATCTTCTCACCGAGTTTCGCTTCCGCGTCGGATTTCAGTTTCGCGAGAATCATCGCGGAGACTTCCGGCGGGCTGAACGTTTTCTTTTCGCCGTTCACTTCCACTTGGACGTGGGCATCGCCATTGGCGGCTTTTACGATTTTGTAGGGGACGCGATGCTCTTCCTCGCGGACCTCGTCGAACTTGCGGCCCATGAAACGCTTGATTGAAAAAACTGTGTTGGCGGGATTGGTCACTGCCTGGCGTTTTGCTGCCTGACCGACGAGCCGCTCGCCATTCTTGGCGAACGCAACGATGGAGGGCGTAGTCCGCGCGCCTTCGCTATTCTCCAAAACTACCGGGTCGCCGCCTTCCATGATAGACATGCAGGAGTTGGTCGTGCCCAGATCGATACCTAAAACTTTAGCCATAAAAATTGTGTTCCTTTCCAAATCGCGAGATGCGATTCGAAGCTCTCTTTAGCAATCCATGTTCCGGCAAAACCACTTCGCGCAAACCGCTGATAGGCTTATTGTTGTCGATATTCGAAGAATGGTGGCCTGAGCTAAATCGGGACATCGTGGCTCTGGCCGCTGGTTCTGTGGCGTCTCGCTGTCGCAACTATGACGGCCACCGGAATCCGCGGTAAGGCTCCTGGTTTGCGCCCAAAGTTTCCTCCATTTCTCGGTATGTCTTCTGCTTAATCAACGGCTCGATGCAACAGACCGGCGGCTCGACGATTTCCACACAAAAACCGGGCAACGACATCATCTTCGCTTGCGCGCAATGCTCGACTTCGTTCGTGGTGGATGCTGCCGCGGCTGGTATGACCCTCATCTGTCAGAGCTGCGGTAAACCCACCACGGTCCCGAAGCCTGATCTCGAGACGGCAGCGGGCCACGCGCTCAAGATTTCAGATCTTCACCATCAATTGAAAGAGAACGAGTCGCAGCGCACGGAAATAACGAGCTACATCAATCAGCTCGGCATTCAACTTCATCGCTGGCAGTTGCGGCTGCAGACGTTGAACGAGCGACAGAAAAAACTCGAAGGCGATCTCGCGACGATTTGCGGCTCCGCGAAATAAGCGCGCTCAGACTACTCCGTCCGCAATGCCGTCATCGGGCTGACCTTGGTCGCGCGGCGAGCGGGCAGATAGCAGGCGAGCAAGGCGGCGGCCGCGAGCATGACGCTGGAAATGGCGAGCGCAGCCGGATCGGCCGGGCTCACCTGATAGAGAATTTGCGCGAGCATTCGCCCCACGCCTAACGAGAGCAACAGGCCGATCCCAAGCGCGAAAGCGGTTTGGAGCGCGCCCTGTTTCATAATGAGGGAGAAGACGTCGCTGGGATGCGCGCCGAGAGCCATCCGGATCCCGATCTCGCGCGTGCGGCGCGCGACCACGTACGATTTCACGCCGTAAACTCCGACGACGGCGAGCAGCAGCGCGATCGCTCCGAAGACACCAAACAAAACCGCGCCGAGCCGCACGATCCAGAGTCCAACACTTTTTTCGAGCAGATCAGTAAACGGCGTGATCTTGAGGACCGGCAAATCGGGATCCACCTCGCGCAAGACCTGACGCAGGGTCGGAATCATCGCGGCGACAGCGCGCCGATCGGTGGAGTTGAGCCGCACGTGGAAGTAGACATTGCCGTTGTAACCTTGGGCTAACGGCACGAAAAGGCGACGTTGCGGTCCTTGGTTTTGGACTTCGTGGCGGTGCCAGTTCACGA
>QHBM01000132.1:0-8758 GCA_003244145.1 Chthoniobacterales bacterium | reverse complement strand
GACTTCCATCTCGGCCGGCGAACCATCGCTTGGCGCTTGCGTGTAGCGAATGCGCTGGCCGATCGCATCGCCGTTCGGAAATAATTTCGCGGCCATTTTTTCATCGATGATGGCGACGCGCGGTGAATCTTTGTTGTCAGCCTCGGCCTGAGTGAAATCGCGCCCGCGGAGAAGATGAACGCCGATCGCATCGAAGTAACCCGGCGTGATCGCGGTGAAAAGTCCGCCGGCTCCCGGATCGGGTGCGCTCGGATCGGTCTTGGTGACCGGCGCTTCATTCGCCGGCATTACGCGGCGCGAGTTCGTAAAATTCCCGTAGGGAACCATCGTGCCGAGAGCAGCCGCACGCACTCCAGGCAAAGCGCGAGCGCGATCGATCGCAGCAAACATGAGACGCTTTGCCTGGACCTGGTTCGTCTTCCCGAGAGTAAAATCCATCTCGGTTACGATTCCGCCGGCAGGCTCGAAGCCGAGGGCGACGCCGCTCGCTGCGAGCGCACCACGCAGAAACAGGCCCGCGCTAAAAAGCAGCATGAGCGAGAGAGCTATCTGCGCCATGACAAGAAGATGGCGCGGCGCAAAGAAGCGATTGAAGCGTCCGATGTGCGCCGGTTCGCCGGCCTGTTGTTTCAGGTCGTTAACCAAGTCGGCGTTGGATGCTTTCAACGCGGGTCCGAGGCTGAAGAGCATCGTGGCGAAAAGACAAAAGAGGAATGTGATCGCGAGAACGCTAACATCGGGCCGCATATTCACCACGAGCGAAAAACTCATCGAAGTGAAAAGAGAACCGAGCGAACGCAGGAGCACCCCGTTGCTCCAAACACTCAGAAGCAAGCCGAGAGTTCCGCCGATAATGGCGAGCAGAAATCCTTCGCACAAGAGCTGTCGAATAATGCGCCAACGGCTCGCACCAAGCGCGAGACGCAGTGCGATTTCCTTCGCGCGCGCCGTGCCGCGGGCCAGCAACATATTCGCAAGGTTCAAACTGGCGATCAGCAACACGGCCGCGGCCATGGCCGTGAGGAGCGCACCGATAAGAGCGACGGGACCATCATCATCCGGTGTGGTGCTGATGCTGAAACGCGACGGCGATTGGATCTGCAATTCACGGGCGGCGTTTGAATCGGGCGGCTGGATGGCGGTGAGGCGCTGCGCCACCACCGGCAGGCGCGATTTCGCGGAGTCGATCGTGAGACCGGATTGCAACCGCCCGATCACGTTCAGCGTGTAATTCTTCGGCAGCGCCAAATCCTGAAGTTCACTCGAGTCGCTGAAGGCGGAACTGAGCTGCGAGTAAACACCGAGCGGCAGCCAAACGTCCGGCGCAATCAGCGCGCTGATGCCGCTGAATCCTTCCGGGCTGATTCCGATCACGGTGTAGGCCTGGCCGTTCACGACCAGCGTGCTGCCGACAAAATCAGGACGCCCGCCCATTCGTCTCCAGAAGGCGTGGCTGGCGACCACGACCTGGATGTTGGCGTTGGGCCGGCATTCCTCGGCGTTGTAAAAACGGCCGAGCGCGGGCTTGACGCCCATGAGCGAGAAAAAGTTTTCCGAGGTGAGGAACACGAAGCTGCGCCGCATCTTTTCATCGCGGCCGATACCGGCGAGCGCGAAATTCACTGCGGCCGCATCGGAAAAAATCTCGGTGCTTTGACGTAACACCTGATATTCCGCGTGGGAAAATTGTCGGTAGTCGTGGTTCGCATTTTGCCGCGCCGTGAAAACATTCACGACTTCCGCCGGGCGCACGGGCACGATTGGCCGGAGGATGACTCCGTTAATAAGCGCAAACACCGCGGAGTTTACGCCGATCGCAATCGCGAGCGTGAGAACGGCAATGAGCGTGAATCCGGGAGATTTGATGAGCTGCCGGAAAGCGAAACGGAAATCCTGAATCATATGATGGAGCTTTCCCGTGAGATGCGCGGAGTGCGCCCTTTGGATTCAGAAACGTCGGCCAGCGACGCGTTCTACTCTTCGATGGCGCCGCCCGATTTCCGCAGATGCTGGCGAAGCGTGTAGCTCGGATCGGCCGATCGCTTCTCCAAATACTCCGCGAAACGCAACTGAGTGTGCAGCGTTTCGCCGGCCTTGATCGCTTCGGCCTGGCGTCTTTCGCTTCCCCAAATTGTGCGCGCGGCCGCGAGCACCTCTTCCGCCGAGGTTGCCGCGAGGAAAACGCAACCGTTGTCATCAGCAAAAGCGACATCACTGTTTTGCACCTCGAAATCGCCGAAGCGCGCGCAACGAAGCGCCGAGTCGTCACGAGGATCGATTGCGATCTGCCAAGGGAGCGGGTCGAGCGGAACGGGAATCAATATCATTACCCGCCTGAGCCATTGCGGCCCGGAGGGACAGGAACCGTAACTCCAAATCGGAAAGCCGATCTGCCGCAGAAGGTCCACGCTTCCGAAATGTTTTGCCGGAAGAACGCGGCCGGCAGCACGAGAACCCGGTGCGACCGGAGTAATGCCCGATGGCGCAATCGTAAACGGGATCTCCAAGCGCAACGCCGCGTCCGCGACAAGCGGCGTGGAAAGCGGCGTCAATTTTTCGGCCAGCAATTGATTCTTCATTTCCCGTTCACTGGTTTCTTTTGCGAGCGCGGCTCGAGGCGTTTGACGATCTCGGCGAACCGCGGGTCCCCTCGCACGGCGTCCCACGCCGGGTCGTATTTGAGCCGGCCGTAGGACAGACCACCGGGCGTCTTGGCCAGAAATAACAGTTGCTCGATCGCGGAATTAATCTCGCCGGTCCACGCGTAGATCAGGGCCAGAGAACCCAGAACCTCTGGGCCCTCGACGGCGTCTTCCGAAACCGGACGCAGCTCGACGGCGCGGCGACCTTCGCGGAGCGCTTCCTCCTTATGCGAAAGTCCGGCGTCGAGAAGGCCGAGAGTAACCAGCAACATCGGATCGTCGGGTTGCTCGACGAGTCGCGCCGCAACGGTCGCGCGCGCGCGGGTGAACGCCTCGATAGTTTTGGCGGCGTCGCCCCGGGCACGGGCAATCACGCCTTGCCAATAAGTCACAGGAAGAAGGACGCCGAGGTTGCCCACCAGTTCCTCTTTCTGCCAGGAGGCGAGAACGGTCGCGGCCATCTCCGGGTCGCGTTCATACAGCGCGAGATGGATTCGCGTCCACGTCGTGGGGCCATCAGGGTTATATCCAGCGGGCAACGAGTTCAGGAAAGAACGCGCCGCTGCGAGGTCGCCTTTCGCCAGCTCGATTTGGGCATGGATCAGTTGAGAATAGTTGCGCGTGCTCGGGTTGGCGACGGCGGCCCGGTCGAAGAGCGCTTCTTCGTCATCGTATCGGCGCATATAATCATAAACGCCGGAAAGATTGTTCACTATTCGCGGATTGCGCGGATCCAGTTCAAAAGCTCTCTCGAGATTTTTCAGCGCATCGTCCCAACCGCCCTGGCGCCGCGCGATGTAGCCCGCCAGTGAATAGACTTCCGCACTGTTCGGCAGCGTCCGGTTGGCTAGCGCCAGCTCGGCCAGGGCCCGGGCGTAATCGCGTTTCCCATGGTAGTAAACGAGTGCCTGGGCCAGGTGGGCCTCGCCCAGGTCTGGCCCGAGAGCGAGCGCTCGTTCCGCGGAGGCTTGTGCCATTTCGAGCCGGGCCGGCGTTCGGTCCAAACGAAGCCAATAAAGGTGGTCGTGCGCGGTCGTTCTCCAGCAATAGGCGAGCGCGAAATTAGCATCGCGGGCGATGGCTTCATCCAGCAGCCGCACCGCTTTCAACAACGTCTCTTTCCAGTTCGGCGTATCGTAATAAGTCTGGATGAGTTCCTTGGCGCGAAGGTAGAGATCGAATGCATCGAGGTCCGTGGTGGATTGCTTGATGGCGGCTTTTTCAGTCGGCGAAAGCTTGGCCTGGAGTTGATCCGCGATGGCCTGCGCAATTTCACTCTGGATCGCGAATATATCCGCCAGCTCCCGGTCGTAGTGCTCGGCCCACTGGTGTTCGTCGGTGCGCGCATCGATCAACTGCGCGGTGACACGGACGCGGTTCTTGGTGCGCTGGACGCTTCCTTCGAGAAGATGGGCCACGCCCAGCTGGCGCCCGATTTCGCGCACGTTCCGCGGAGCGCCGGCCTTGTACACGTTCACCGATGAACGACTGATGACCTTCAACTGGGCGACCTTTGCCAGGTTCGCGAGGATCTCGTCCTGGATGCCGTCGGTGAAGAACACGTTTTCCCCTTCTGCGCTTAAATTGCTGAACGGAAGAACTGCGATCGATTTTTCGGGAATGGATTGAGTCCGCGTCATTGAGACGGAGGCGTCTTCTTTCCCCGGCGCCCAAGCCTGCCGGGCTAATTGGACCAGGAGCATGGCGACCGCGACGGAGGCGGTGACGGCTGCCATGGCCAACAATTTCCGGCCTGTGTGATGCCGGATCGATTCGTGCGGTGGCACCTCCTCGGTCCGCTTGATTCCTTCCGGTGTCAGTTCGAAGGCCCACGCCAGAATCAGCGCGACCGGAAAGCCGAGGACGAGAAGAAAAATCACCGCCCGCACTGCCCAGCTGGGGATTTCGAAAAAGGGGAAAACCTGAGTGGTAATTTGAATAAGGAGCCAACTGACCACGGCGTAGGTGACGGCGACCCGGTAAACATTGCGTCGCTGCAATTCGGCCAGAAATTTGCGCCAGTTCATCTACGACTGCCTTTTAACGGAAATCGCGGCGGGCCGCGAGCTTTACCACGGCTGTTTCGCACCAGCAGGAACCGCAGGATTTAAAGGCTTGCAGTTTTATCAGTCGGCCCTCAAGCTCGGTTCTCAACTCCATAGCCTATGAAAACATTCCTGATCTTCGCCCTGCTCGTCACACTTGGCAGCATTCTTTTAACCGGTTGCGCCAGTAGTAAGGATACCACTGTCCCGCAGGACAGGAACGTCACGAGCACGTCGAGAACTTACTCGAAGTAGTTTTCGTCGAATCGCGTTGACGGCCGGTTTTACGAATGGCGTTGCGCCAACGCTACCTTTTCGTCTGCTCGAACCGGCGAGCGGATGACGACGCGAAAGGTTCCTGTGCTGCTCGCGGGTCGGAGGAAATTCGAGCGGCCCTGAAGGAACAGATCGCGGCGCGCGGACTGGCCCGGCTCGATGCGCGCGCCTGCAAATCGAGCTGTCTCGATCAATGTTCGAGCGGAGTTTGTGTCCTGGTCGAGCCCGACCATTTCTTCTACGGCCGGGTGACGCTGGCCGACGTGCCCGAAATCGTCGATGGACTCGCGAGCGGCCAGCGGGTCGAGCGGCTCATTCTCACGCCCGATGACCTCGCGCGCGGCTGACCCGCTCAATGCGTAAGTGAAAAGAGAGCCGAATTTCGCTCTCGAAATAATGCTTGCAGTCCTCCGGCCGACCGAACATTCTCCCCTCGTTAACTACCAACCTATGAAACGATCACTTGTTTATTCCATTACCGTCTTACTGGCCGCTGGGTTCATGGCCTCATGCACCACTAAGAACGAATCAACCACCACTACGGCCACCACTTCGCCGGCGCCGATGAAAAAATCATCGACCACAACGACCAAGAAGTCGTCCACGAAAGCTACGACGAAGAAAGACGACACCGCTGCGACGACGACCAAGAAATCGTCGACCACGACGACCAAGAAGAAGTCTGATACCAGCACTTCGGCGTCGCCATCGCCGTCCGCGACTCCGTAACCAATCGGACTCGACGCAGCCAACGCGCGGCCTGGTAACTCAAGCGGGGTTAGTTAGCTGTCACTCAGCTGACTAACCCCGTGCTTTTGATATGCCTCCTGATGCTTCGCGAATAAAGCCGGAAGACACAGCGCCTGTGTACGGCGAACGTTTCACCCATCGGCTGGAAGCGTTTAGCGATCTCGTCTTCGGCTTCAGCCTCTCCCTGCTGGCCACGCGGTTGGATGTCCCGGCGAATGTCTCTGAAGTGTTCGCGCCTACGCGCTGGGGCACTTTCATCGTGACCTTCGGAATGATTTGCGCCATCTGGCTGGCGCACTATCGCATTTTCCGCCACCGCTTCATTGCGCGCACGCCGGATGTGATCGTGAACTTTATCTTTCTCTTTGGAATCGCCGTTCTCCCTTACGCGGTCCAAACTTTCCTGCGCTTCACCTCAGGCCGCAGTGCCATCGTTCTCTATTTCGGCGATTTCGCACTTATTTTCTCGGCCCTCGCGACTCTGCGTTGGCGCGCCTTGCGACAGCGCCGGAACGATGACGACCGGGACGTCCGGCTGCGCGAATGGCGTGGCACGCTCCGGCAATACACCATCGTTGCGATCATCATCGCCTATCTCGTCGCCATGAACGCCGAGCTTATCCAAAGCGAAAAGCTTTTCTCGTTTCTGGCGGCCGGGATCATTGTTATCACTCTGGTTACCCGCGTCGCGGTCCGCCGGTTGCCCGGTTTCCTCGATTCGCCACGCGGGTAGAATAAGGACAATGAAAACTCCATTCACCGTTGGAGTGGTCGGTCACTTTGGCCTGTCTGTCCGCGATCCAAAACGGAGCGCAAAATGGTTCGAACGCGCCCTGGGTTTAAAGAAGCAATTCGAGTTCGATGACGGAATCGCCATGGGCAACAGGAACGTCACGATCGCACTCGTTAAAGGAAAGCCGTCACCGAAAACGATCGGACACATGTCCTTTCATCTGCCTAACATGACCGCGTTGCGAAAGGCGCTTGCCCATCTAAAGAAGCACAAGGTGGACTTGGAAGATCCGGGGAACGAAATCGGTCCCGAAGCACCTGACTCGCCGCACAGGGGACTTTGGTTCCACGATCCCGATGGTTACCGCTGGGAGCTTAGCGTTCAGGGAAAAAGGTAAGGTGGTACGAACGGAGCGCTAGCCAGCTTCCAGCTCAATCATGCTGCGTGGCGGAAGTGAAGTGAGCTGCTCCGGCGCGATTGACTCGGCCTCATAGTTCATTCTGAAACAAATCTCCGCATCAGGTGCGACCGCCCAGAAGTAGGTCGGCTTGTAAGTGGCGCAGAATTCGTACTTCGGATGGTTCTGCGGAAAGCCGCAATCGCCGTGGGCATGTGCTCCTCGCCGGCAGCAGGCCTGCAGGTCTGTTACAAGTTTGTGAACCTCCGCGGCGTTTCGTTTCACTTCCACTGCGATCAGACTCATGCCCGTACTCGATTTCACCAGGATATCCGCACCGCCTGTTATCGAAGGCTGTTCGTCGATGCTCGGTTCCAGCCTAACCTGGCTCCTTAGCCATCCGCGTTGGAGAATCAGGAGGGAAGCCGTGGAGAGCTGACAAATGCCTTCGCGAAAGAGGCGGGGCGGCAGGGAGTCGCACCAGAAGATCTGACACATCCTTTGCCTGAGATCTTCTTCGTTAGGCGCGGGAAACAAATCGCTTTGGACGTAGCTCTCCCGGTCCAATCGGAAAAGTCCGCTCTCGAATCCCAGCACGAAATATTTCGCTTCCTCCGTGGCCAAGGGCGGACTAATCCGCAGCCCGGGAAGCGGCACGCGTTGACCGATCGAGTCGCATAGCTCAGCCAGTCTATCTTGCAGATAACTTTCCAGTTCACCGGTCCAATCTCTGTCCGTCACGCGCGACTCCTCACTCGGTTACTCCAAGACCCATGAGCAGGCCATTCGCCTGAATGGCCGGGTTGATAGTCAGAAACAGGACGCGGCCCGAGACCGGAGCGATGATCGTTTCCAGCATTTCGCCGAAGAGGGAACCGACTTTGCCGATCGCCTGCCCAGCGTGGACAACCTCATCCACGCCAACCGCCGGATAAAAAATGCCGGCATTTTTCGCATAGACCCATTCGAAACCGGTCAGAAGAATCGGCGCTGGGACATCCGCAATTTTTTCTTCGCTCATGCCGAGATGCGCGAGCACTCGTCGAACTCCGGTCACGAGAAGCTCGACCGCGTCTTGCTGAAGTTGTCCGACCCCGCCTGCTTCCGCGATGAATCCGGGCACGCCACGTTCCGCCGCCGCGACATAACTGGACGATCCTTTTGCCGGTTGAATGGGACGGCTAACGGCAAGGAGGTAGGGAAGCCCAAAGACCGTAGCCAGTTCTTTCGCCTTCGCGTCGGTAGCTGTAGTTCCGGCCCGGCAAATACTGAAGGGCACCAGTGCTTCCGGAATATCGCCGCCATGCAGATCGATGTAGGCATCGGCGTGGGCAATGAAATCGTTCGTGAACGCATGCGTCATCTGTTCGCTGTAGGTGCCGTTCGGATCGCCGGGGAAGACGCGGTTCGGGTTGACATTGTCCACCGGGCAGACGAACATGCTCCGCTGCCAGAAGGCGGGCAGATTGAGGACGGGCATCAGCACGACCGTCCCGGCGACCTCCGCCGCATCCAGGCTCGTGCCGAGGCGGATCACCGTCTCGACCGCCGGGTACTCGCCACCATGCACGCCCGCACCGACAAAGAGCACCGGGCCGGGCTTCGCCCCCGTGATCGTCGTCACCGGACGGGCTTCATCCGCAAGCGCCGCGCCGGGAAGGGTCACCAAATGCCGCTGCGTCGTCCCCGGTTGCAATGGGCCAAGAATCGGGATCGTCGGTGGATGTGTGGTTGCCATGCTCCCCTCCATTGATTGCAACAGGCGAAAGCCTGTCTCCACTGATGCCAAAGGCTGATGAAACGTTACAACTCAATCCGGCATTGGGACTCTCCCCTATTATGAGGCCCAAACATAGCGAAGTGTATACGCGACTGAGAAAAATGGGCTCTTCGCCAGCCTTGGTGACGCCTAGTG
>QHBM01000145.1 GCA_003244145.1 Chthoniobacterales bacterium | reverse complement strand
GCCGTGAACAACATCTTCATCGGAACTTCGAACGAGCTCGGCGCGCTGGAGTCGGGGTTGACGGCGGCGCTCTTCGGTCCGGTCATTTCCGTCGTGGCCGGGGGCGTGGGCACGATCCTGGTGGTGATGGGCGTTTCCTGGATTTGGCCCGAGACGCGCAAGATCGGCGCGCTCGATAAGAATCTGCGCTAGGTTTCGTTTGTGAAAATCGCGGCTGGCCAAATCGCATGTTCGCTGGGTGATCTCGACGCCAACGTGCGGAAGATGCGCGACTTCTCTTCGCGCGCGAAAGAAACCGGCGCGGACCTGATCGTGTTTCCTGAGATGGCGGACACCGGCTACGCGATGTCAGTCATTCAAGAGCACGCGACGGCATGGACGGAGGGCGCGGTTCCGCAACTTCAGGAAATCGCGCGAACGCTCTCGATCTCCATCATCAGCGGCGTCTCGGAACGCGAGGGCACGTCGATCTACAATTCCCAGGTCGCGATCGATGCTAGCGGCCACAGAGTGGCGAAATATCGCAAGACCCATCTCTTCAGTCCGCCGCCGATCGAGGAGCATAAATGTTTTTCGCCGGGCGCTGAGCTGGCGAGCTTTTCGATCGGAACGCTTCGTCTCGGTCTCACCATTTGTTACGATCTGCGCTTTCCCGAAGTTTACCGCACGCTCGCCTGCGAAGAGGGCGCCAACGTTTTCATCGTCTCCTCGGCGTGGCCGTTTCCTCGAGTGGAACATCTGCGCGTTCTCGCGGTCGCGCGCGCGATTGAGAACCAGAGCTACGTGGTTGTTTCGAACCGCGTGGGAAGGGATGACGGCGTCTCGTTTTGCGGCAACTCCGCGATCATCGACCCGTATGGTGTGACCGTCGCGGCCGCGTCAGCCGATCGAGAAGAGTTGCTCCAGGCTGAGATATCAAAAGAGACGCTTCGTTCTGTCCGAGACAAGATGCCGATATTCGAGCATCGGCGCGAAGAGCTCTACGGGAAGCGCTGATCCAAAGGCAGCGTCGATATCCTTCAGGGGAGCGCATGCCTTCCGCGTGCTGGTTTCGGTGTTCCACCGAAACGAACTTCCCGCGGCGACTAATCGTACAATAGCGAATCGTTGAGGAAAAGTTCGCGAGTGCGGGACGCCCTCGCCAGCACGCGGGCACGCGTGCGCTCCAGACCTGCGATCAAAGACAACTCTAAAACGCGGCGTGGAGCGCGAACATTCCATACGGCGCGCCACCATCCTGATGATAGCGGACGTTCGTGCGATGGAAGTCGAAACTGCGGAAGGGAATGAACCCGCCCTCGGCCACAAGTTTGATCGCCGAGGTCAATTTCCATTCGAGACCCGCGCCGAGCCGCACTTCTTCGTAGGTGATAGCGGCGTGATTCAGCGCCGGATTACCGCGCAGGCTGCCGAAGTTTTTTTCCACGCGGTAACTCGTCGCCCGGATATCGGCGCCCGCATAAAGCAGCAGACTCTCGCTTGGCGTGTATTCCAGACGCGGCGTGGGCACGACCGCGTTCAGCGTCCATTGTGGCGCAAATTTCCAGCGAATGCCGCCTCCCGGCAGGGCCGGATATTTCCGGAGCGCGTCGAAACCGATCCCGAAGACGACCTGGAATCCGGAATTGAAAATGTAAGTGCCGCCGATGATGACCGGAACGTTAAAGGTACCCTGTCTGAAATCGTCGAAGTCCGTCCCGTAAAATCCCGGGTCCGCTTCGAGCCGAATGAGAAAGGAATCGGAGAATTCGGTGTCGAGACCGAGGACAAGGTTGGTGGAATGGAGCTCGTCCGGGATGGCCGCGTTGTGGGAGTAGCCAAAAGAATAACGCTCCGATTGCACGCCGAGGCGCAGGATTCCGATCTTCACCCGTGGCGTAAGAATAAAATGAACGCGGGTATCGCTCTCGTTGAAATTTCGCACGCTGAGGCTGCCGCGCTGCACATCACCGTTGCCGGCGAAAGTTTGTTCCGCATTAAATTCGAAGGAGAAGGCGGATTCCGATTCCACCAGCGCCACGTCCTTGTTAACCAGCGCGACGCTTTTGTTGTCGGTGGAATTCGTGATGACCTCGACGGCGAACGCCTTGGAAGCGGCGAGGACGAGGCAAAGCGCAACGAGTCGGAGAGTTTTTTGCATGGGCTGAAAGTGGGCGATCGGCGGTAGCTTGCCTACCTGCCGCTTCCAATGTCACGCCGAAACGACGAGACCGCCTTCGAAATGTCGCGCATCATGGCCGATTCCGCGGCGACGCGCTCGATCCCATGGAGCCCCGCGATGGTCGCTGAAGAAATGAAATCGCCGCGCCAGACGAGTGTCGCGGGCCGGCCGCCGGCTTCAACCGGCCACATTTGATACAACGTGAGGCCGGCGTAGTAGCCGCCGCTCGCGTAATAAAGGGCATCGGCGGCCTGGAAGGTTCCGTTGGCGCCCGAGCGACGATAAGAAGCGCCGAGGGTGAGAACGCCTTGTTCATCCGCCGTCAGCAATTCCCAAAATTGCTCGCCCTTTCCGTCGAGCACGCCGGAAAACTTGCCGCGAATTTTTTCCTGCTGACGGAGCAACCCATTGAGTTCCTCGGAAGGCCGGACGGCCTGCCCGGTGTGATCGTACGGCGGTTGCGCCGATCTTCCAGCGCGCGCGCGGACACTCAGAACATCGGCCCAGGCCGCTGCGATTGGCGCCGGCATCGCCCCGCCGGTCGCGTTCGCCACCGCGGCGAATTTCTTTTCCTCCCCTTTGCTGATCTGGAGATCGGGCGCGAGTTTCTGCGTCGCGCTAACAAGAGATCGGACGGCCCCGTTATCCGGCGCGCTCGACAACCGCGAAAAATTCGCAGCCGTCGGCGATCCCGGCAGGTCGGAATGAATAAGCACCTTGAGCTCCGAATGGCGCGCCGGATTCCACTGACGCAAAGCTTCGCTCACTCGCGCGGGGACGCCGGGCACGACGAAGCAGCTCTGGGCCGAGATGTAGCGGCCGCCCATCGGCGGGCCGTGCGCGACTTTCGGTTCGCCCTTGGCGAGTTCGGCGAGATCGACTTTGTCGAAAACCGAGAAGCTCGCCATTTCCGCGACCGGATCGGCGGAAGCTTTTGCCACGGCGACGAGAGTGAGGCAGAGAAAGGAGAGAATTCGCATGCGTTCTTGGACGACCCGCTGCGGGATTGCTTCAGGGTTTTTCGTTTCCATTTTCGAAGATGTCACATCTATCCCATAGTGCAGCCGTTGCAAATATTGCCGCCCCGCCATGACTGAGCCCGCCATTCTTCTCGAACGCCTGAGTAAATCGTTCGGCGACGTGACCGCCGTCGACAATCTCTCGTTCGAAATCGAGCCCGGGACTATCTTCGGATTCCTCGGCGCGAACGGCGCGGGAAAAACGACG
>QHBM01000022.1 GCA_003244145.1 Chthoniobacterales bacterium | reverse complement strand
TCGGCGAGCGCGAAACCCATCCGCCGAAAAATGCCGATGCCGCGATCGAGCATTTGGGTGAGCGGATGCAATGTGCCTAGCTCGGCCGCGGTGCCGGGGAGGGAGATGTCGAGATTTGCCAGCTCGCTCGATTCCTTCGCCGCGCGGAGACGCTCTGCGGTTTCCTGAATCGCGGCAGTGACGGCGTTGCGCGATTCATTCAGGAGTTTGCCGATGAGCGGGCGCTCCTCCTTGCTGAGCGATTTCATCCGGTCGGCCCAGGCCGAGATGCTGCCGGCGCGCCCGAGATAGCGCACGCGCACGATTTCGAGAGCTTGCTCGTCCGCGGCGTGGCTAATCTCGCTCAAGGCGGACAAGCGCAATTCTTCCAGTGCGTGCGTCATGGAAAAGAGTGTTGGCCTTTGAACGGCGAACGTCCAATCGGAACTGTAGCGGCGGTCTGTGACCNNCGACCGCCGGCCGATTTCACGCCGCGCGTTCGGCGGGTCACAGACCGCCGCTACAGAAGAGAGCCTACGCGGCCTTCTTCGATTTCGCTTTGTTCTCTAGCGCGGTTTTGACCTGCTCGACGATTCCTTTGAATGCGACCTCGTCGGTGATGGCGAGATCGGAGAGGATCTTGCGATCGAGCCCGATGTTCGCGGCTTTCAAGCCTTCGGCAAAACGGCTGTAGGTGAGACCCTGCGCGCGGACGGCGGCGTTCAGGCGCTGGATCCAAAGATAACGGAAAGTGCGCTTGCGCGTTTTGCGATCGCGATAGGCCCAATATTTTCCCTTCATAGTCGCGTCCTTCGCGTAACGGAAAAGTTTCGAACGCCGGCCGCGGTAACCCTTGGCTTGATCTAGAACGCGTTTTCGTCGCTCCCGGCTGGCCGGGGCGTTGGTGGCTCTTGGCATTTTGTTTTACCCCGTAATTCTTCGGGACTCCTCTTTCAGCGAATTGTTCTTTTAGTTATGATCTGCGCGACCTCATTCGCTGATTCGATCCGGCTGTGCGGGACCAGGTGAGCAGATCGTCGCGGCGCTATCGGGCGTTCGCGGGCCGGAAAGGTAGCCGGGTTTTTCCTCATGACAAGAAGTTGTCATTACCCGGCCTGACTCCTAAAATCCGGGCATGCATTGGCTGGGACGTCATCGGCGCCTTGTCCTCGCGCTCATCTGCGCGGTTTGCACCGTCGTGATCATCGCGGCCGCGCTGTTTCGAAACGTTATCTTCGCGGACAGCATCTGGGCCAACGAAACCAATTTTCGCGATGCCCTCGAACGCAAAGCGCGCCGCACCAAAGCGCATGATGAATTCGTTTTTCTCGGCATCGACGAAGCGTCCCAGCAATTGGATCAGGTCAGCCCGGAGGAAATCAATGGTTCCCGAGCGTTGCAAAAAATGAAGGAGGCTTCGATCTGGTCCCGGGCGGTCTATGCGGACCTGGTCGATCAGCTCTGTGATGCCGGCGCGCGCCTGATCATCTTCGACCTTACCTTTAATCAGGAGCGCGAGGGGACCGCGGAATTTCGCGCCGCTCTTGACCGGCATCGCGACCGCGTCGTCATCGGCGGTGATATCGAGACGAACGCAAACTCCGCGACCGGAAACATGGGCGTTATCTTCGTTCCGCCGAGGAAGGATTTGATTCCCGACGGGTTTCTGGATGACCGCGTTGGCTACGTGAGCATCTGGCCGGACCCGGACAACCGCATTCGCCGGATCAATTACGCCATGACTGACTCACAGATATTGCGGCTGCTCCAGAATCTTGATCCCGGTCCGGTGCAGCCCTGGGAGACGGTCTACGAATCGCTCGATGCGCGATCGCTCCGGAAGCTCGGGTTCAGTAATCGCATTCCGCCTGCCGGCCAGTCCGGCATGATCCGCTTCGGACCGAGCGATGCTTACCCGACGCGTTCGTTGTACGAGATTTTCGTGCCCGCGTTGTGGAAGGGCAATTTTGGTGGCGGCAGTTTCTTCAAAGACAAGGTCGTGCTCGTCGGCGCGGCCACGGCCATTGCTCACGATGTTCACCCGACGCCGATCAACGACGCGACCTCCGGGCCGCTCATCCATTTTCACGCGATCGCTGCGGCTCTCGATGGCGAGTTTCTCCGCGAAACGTCGCCGCTGATCAACCTGCTCCTTCTGCTCGGAGCGGGTTGCGCNNTGCTCGCGCTCCTGCTCTTGATCGTGGTGGGCGCAAGCTACCTCGGAGCGTCGGTCTACTTCTACAACTCGCACAATCTTTTTGTCCTTACCCTTCCGGTCCTCGGCGCTTTCAATCTCAGCGGCCTCTTTTCGCTCGGGTATGATTTCACCCTCGAGCGATTGGAGAAGCTCCGGACCCGCCGCACCCTCGAGCGCTATGTTTCGAAGAATCTCGTCAAAGAGATCCTCGATAATCCCGACAGCTTCTATAGCAGCCTCCGCGGCGTGCGCATCCCGGCCACGATTCTCTTTTCCGACATTGTCGGTTTCACCACCATGACCGAGAGCGCCGATCCCGAGGCGCTGGTGAAACAACTCAACGAATATTTGAGCCGGATGACGGCGGCGGTGTTCGAGAACAACGGGACGCTGGATAAGTTCATCGGTGATGCGGTGATGGCGGTGTGGGGGAACGTAAGCAGCCGTGGAGTGGCGGAGGATGCGAAGGCGTGCGCGCGCGCAGCTCTGGCGATGCGGCGCGAGTTGCGCGAGCTAAACAAAAAATGGACGACGGAGGGAACTCAGCCTTTCGCGATCGGCATCGGGATCAATCATGGCGATGTGCTGGGGGGCAACATTGGTTCGCAGGAAAAGGCCGACCCGACTGTGATTGGCGACGCGGTCAACCTGGCGTCGCGCCTGGAAGCGCTAACCCGGACCTATGCCGTCGATATTCTGGTGGGCGTGCGAGCGAGCGAATTGATCCGCGATGAGTTCAATCTCCGGAGTGTTGCGCTCGTGCAAGTGAAGGGAAAAACCAAGCCGGTCGAAATCTTCACTTTGATCGGGGCCAGGAGCGACGCCGGGGACCGGGAATTTCTACAGCGGCTGGAGACCTATGAGGCCGGGTTTCGCAAATTCCGCGAGCGCGATTTCAGGGAGGCAAAAATCCAGTTCTCCCAGTTCCTTGAGTTCTACCCGGATGACGCACTGGCCAAGATGTATCTGGAGCGCGCCCTGGAATACGAACAGCAACCGCCCGACGAAGCCTGGAACGCGGTGGAGGTGTTCAAGAAGAAGTGAGTGGGTGAACTTGCCGAAGAGAAATGACTTTGCTTCAAACTTCCGCCGCAACGGTCCCTGACCAGCTCGAGGATCCGGCGTGTCCTATCTGTCAGAGCGAGCGCCGGGCCTTGCCGTTTCGGTTATCCGAGACTTATTGCGTGGCTCGCTGCCTGGAGTGCGAAGTTCACTACCTCTATCCGCGTTTGGTGGAAAGTGCGATGCAGTTAGTTTATCGCGAGCCATCTTACTACCAGGGCGGTGAGTCTGGTTATGCGGACACCAGCTATATTGGTCAGGAGCCGGCACTGCGAGCGACCTTCAAGAGATTTGTGCGGAACCTCGCGAAACGCGGTCTGTGTGGTGGCGACCTGCTGGAGGTCGGCTGCGGCTACGGGTATTTGCTCGACGAAGCGCGCTCGTTCTTTCGTCACCGTGCTGGGACGGAATTTTCACCCCAGGGCGGCGAGATCGCGCGCGGCACTGGCGCCGAAGTGTGGGTCGGAGGCGTCGAACAACTTCCAGCAGATGGGAGCTTCGATTGTGTGATTGCGACCCAGGTAATCGAACATGTTTACGATCCATTACCTTTCCTCAGGCGCCTGTTTAGCCACACGAAATCAGGTGGCCACATTATCCTGGCAACTCCCGATATCGGCGGCGCGTTACGCAAGTTCATGGGCCGGTCCTGGCCATCCTTCAAGGTGCCGGAACACGTCGTCTATTTCGACTTCAGTTCCCTCGCCGCGTTGATGCAGCAGGCTGGTTTGCGGGAAGTAAGAAGGCTCCCATACCCGCACGCTTTTCCGCTTCGTTTGATCGCGGCCAAGTTTGGCCTCACTTTGCCCTCATCGTTGGGCGGTCTCAACGTCTGGGTTCCCGCTACCACGGTCGCCGCCTACGGAAAGGTCTTTCATGACTAACGATCAGCCGCTGGTCTCTTTGGTCATCCCCATTTTTCAGGAAGCCGCTCATTTGCGCGTCTTCCTCGCCTCAGTCCGTGAAGCATTGGATAAGTGTCACTGCGTTTACGAACTGGTGCTGGTAGATGATGGATCAGCCGACGACACCTGGCGCGTGATCACGGAAGAGGCTAATGCATCTAGCTCGATTCGAGCGTTGCGTCTTAGCCGGAATTTCGGCAAGGAACAGGCCTTATGCGCAGGCTTGGAACATGCGCGAGGCGACGCCGTTATTTTGATCGACGCCGATGGGCAACATCCGGCCTCGCTCCTGCCGGAGATGGTGCGGATGTGGCAGGCATCGGGAGCTGATATTGTAGAAGCAGTCAAACGGAACCGCGGCCATGAATCGTTCTCGAACAAGTTCGGCGCTCTGCTTTTTTACCTGCTCCTGCACAAGCTTTCCGGATTCAATTTCAAGGGATCGTCCGACTTCAAGCTAATGAATCGCAAGGCCGTCAACGCCTGGCTTAAGATGGGTGAGCGGAACGTCTTCTTCCGGGGCATGACCGTCTGGATGGGCTTCACTACGGTGCAAATCCCTTTCGAAGTGGTGCCACGCTCCACCGGCCAGTCGACCTGGTCTAATCTGAAACGCCTGAAACTCGCTCTCACGGGGATAACTGCTTTCTCGTCGGTTCCGTTGCAACTGGTTACGTTTGCCGGCTTCTTCTTCCTGATCTTTTCTGTCCTGTTAGGAGCGGAGACTTTGTACCTAAAGTTAGCGGGCCGGGCGGTCAGCGGTTTCGCGACAGTTATCCTGCTAGAGCTTCTTATCGGAAGCCTGCTCATGATAAGTCTCGGGATCATCGGCGAATACCTGGCCCGGATTTACGAAGAAGTTAAAGGCAGACCGCGATATCTGGTGACGGACTCGATCACGCCAGCCACGGACCTGGTGCCAAAGGAGTAAGCTGTGTTTCCTACTTGGCGTCGAGGTCGATCTGGATAACGCGATTACCAAACGTGCAAAGCACGTAGAGCGCGCGATTCAGGATTGCGAGCCCGGATGCACCTTCTAGCTTATCAGGCGGCTTCGGCTTCAAGGCGCCCAATCGCTTCCCAGCCAAATCGAAAACGAGGACTTCGTCCGTTGTAGGACTGGTGGCGTATAAGCGTTGCGTCTTTGAGTCAACCAGGAGGTCTTGAAAAGCCCAACCAGTCGCCTGCCATTCTTCCACGGGCCACTTCGTAATGAATTTCCCGTTGGTATCGAAAACTTGTATCCGTTTGTTGCGCCGGTCGGCCACATAGACTCGATCGCCTTGCTGATCGACCGCAACGGCGGTGGGTTCGGCAAATTGCCCATCGCCCTGGCCAGCCGATCCCCAAACAGCGCGGGCTATCCCGCTTGAGTCGAGCTTCACAATGCGCGAGTGCCCCTGGTCGACTACGTAGATAAAATTGTCGGGACTAATCCAGATATCGCGTGGACCGTAGAAGCCCGGGTCGGGTCCCTTCCACTGGGTCAGGAAGAATCCCGTTGCGGTTAGCTTTTGCACGCGTTGATTCGAAACGTCCGCGACGTACAGGTTGCCGGCGCTATCAAACGCTATGCTATTTGGCTCCTGGAACTCCCCATCACCTCTGCCCGGTCTGCCGATCGTGGCCAGGAACTGCCCGGTGCTGGAGAACTTTTGAATACGCCCGTTGTTTGTGTCCGCAACCAGGATGTTACCCGTGGCATCGACCGCGATCCCGCGTGGAAAATCAAACTGGCCTCGGCCCGTCCCTTTGCCCCCTTGAAACATTGTGACAGGAGGTGGCTCGACGACGGGAACTTTTGGGCGGGCCGGGTCGGGGAGTTTAAAGGTAGTCGGAACTACGGCTGGAACTTTGTAAATGACGAGCGAGGCGTACTTGTTCCCTTTATCTTCCCAGACCTTCTGGAAGTTATCGGCGTAAAACTCTTCGTTCGCCTGCTTGATGAATTCGCCCCGGCGAACGCCATTATCGATGGCCACATAGGAAATGTGGTTCTCGTGTAAGAGCCGGAACACCTGGCGCGGATCGGTGCTTTCAAAGAGCTGTCGATAAGTATCATCGCGCTTGATCACATTGTAGCCCGCCGACCAGGCAAAGGAAGGCCAGCCATAAAAAACCTTGCGCCCGGCGAGCAGGATCGAGTGGTTCACGAACCTGTCAGAGAGAAAGATATCGTCCGGTTTGGTGTGAGACTGCACCCAGTCCAGCAACGGATCGTTCTTGTACCTCATCTCCATGTAATAGCTGTTGTGGATGGGAAACAAATCGATTACGCCTCCGACGACAATGGGGATGGCCAGCACGATCGCAGTTAGCCGCGCCGCGATGACTAAGCCTCTTATCTTTGCGTGCCAGAGTAACCAAAAGGCATAAGCGACGAACATATTGGCCACGATCAACCAGATGTTCAGGAACTTGTGATTGGCCAGCGCTTCTTCACTGAACTGGAAGCAAAAAGTGAGAAGCAACAGACTGCAAAAAGCGAGGAAGAATCGGCGGTGGAACCAGGAAACGAACAACAGTGCAAGGCCTAGCAAAAGCCACTTGGCTCCGAAGGTGAAACCGAGATACTTAATTACCTTCCCGAGCGTCGGATCGTCGATGATGTAACCCCAGTGGAGCAGGGAATGCGTTGCCTTGAGGTTACCCGCACGCAAGAAGCGAATCTGGGGGAAAGCGACAAGGCCCGCGGTGAGAGCCATGCCGATCATGTATTTGCGATAAGGGAAAAGGACGAAAAGAAGAAACAGAACAGCGGCGGCAGAGGTAAAAACGAGCGCGTTCCAGAACGGGAGGGCGCCCAGAAGGACTCCAGAGAAAAAAAAGCTCCTTCCGGAAACAAAAACATCCTTAAGCGCATTGCTGACCTTGGTCGCTACCCCTACGGACGGTTCAGCAGTTTCCGGGGATGCAGAATCGGCTGCTGTCGCGTGGCCTACGATTGCCTCGCCGAGGGCTATGGCGGGTAAGTCGAGCGCATGGGTCGTCACCGATGGCAACGCTTCGTCGCCAGGCACGACCGGAGCGCGTGCTTTCTCGCGATAACGGTCTACCAGGAAAATTAAGACAACCAGAAATATGCCGATGCCACTGGCCAGGTGGCGCTGGTTCAAGAAAACAACCTGGCTCCAGACTCCCCACAACTCACCGCGGTAGGGATAGCCCGAGGGCAGAAAGTCTCTGAGGGTATGGATGGAGTGGAGCGCGGCCGCGAGCGAGGTTTGGGAACGGAGAAACGGAAAGAAGCTCAAGCTGCCGTGAAAAAAGAAGAGGGCGGAAGCGATGCGCCCAACCGCGCGTGAGTTGAAGAGGAGTTGAGCCAGAGCCATGACCAGGGCCAGCATGCAAACCAGCGAAAGGATGCTGAGCAGGTTCAGGCTCCAGGCAAGGTTAAGACCCAGGAACTCCAGGTTCCCCGCCTGGAAGTAGAAGAGGAAATGGTAACGGATGGGGCGGCCCGAGAAATGGGGATATTGGGTCGGGAAGTTATGGCCAACGGAGAAGCTCCGTATGATGGCTGTGTTCGGTCCGAAGTCACTCCATTCGTTATTGCCAATCTGTAAGACACCATCCTTGGCATTGAGGGTGGCAAACATCATCCAGCAGGCCAGCGCGAGGTAGATGGCCAGCGTCACCCAATCCCATCGTTCCGACCCAGGCGCGCGCGGTTCTGTGAGAGGTGGGATCGGCCTGCGTTTGAGCAGAAACAGCGCGGCTGCTGCGCCCACAAAAAAAAGAAGATCGGCCCAAAGCAAGGGCCTGGCAGTGCGCGCCAGTAACCGCGCCGAAAGATAAGTAAACCACGAGCTCAGCAAGAGACCGACCAGAGCGCCCGCCGCCCAACGATGCGCGATCGAGACAAACCGATAGAAGCGGCAACAGAGACAGTCGCCCAGGTAGATTGCCAAACCGAGATAGATGAGAGCTAGCACGAGTGAGCTTTCCTAGACGGCCTCGGGAGGGTGGGGCGGAACCTCCGCATAAGCGTGATGCAACGGACGAAACATGCGCGAACTGCGAAGACCCTTTCGGTTCAGCACGAACGAGACGAGCAACCCCAGAACACCGAGACCGTAACGGATCGAGCGGGCCAGGTTGATTGTGCTCGCTTCGGCAAAGTAGCGATGAGGCACCGAGATCTCCTCGATCCGCGCGCCGAACCAGACGGCCTGCGCGATAATTTCCTGGTCGAAAATGAAATCGTTCGAGTTCAGGAGAAACGGAGTGGTTTCCAGGATGCTCCGGCGAAAGGCGCGGAAGCCGGTGTGATATTCGGAAAGCTTGAGTCCGAAAATCTTGTTCTCGCACCAGGTCAGGAAACGGTTGGCGATTCTTTTGTAGAAAGGCATGCCGCCCGCCACGGCGTAGGCCATGCGCGAACCGAGGACGATGTCCGCGCGTCCTTCGCGGATCGGCGCCACCAACTCCGGGATTTTTTTCGGGTCATACTGGTAGTCCGGATGAAGCATGACAATGATGTCAGCCCCCGTCTTCAAGGCCTCGACGTAACAGGTCTTCTGGTTTCCGCCGTATCCCTGATTCTCGCTGTGAAGAAAGACGCGCAGCCCGAGTTTCCGCGCCACTTCCACGGTGGAGTCGGCGGAAAAATCGTCCACGACAAGACACTCATCGACGCTGTCGCGCGGGATATCGCGAAAAGTCTGTTCGAGCGTCCGGCTGGCGTTGTAGGCCGGCATGATGACGACAATTTTCGGTGGATTCATCGGGACGTCGTGAGCGAACACGCTTTTAAGCGAATTGTCCCGCGCGCGCCATGCGCAACTTCGCCCGTGGCGCGTTTCAGTAGCCAAAACGGCGCGGGCGGCGTAAAGGAATTCGCGTGAACGGGACGCCACAGAAATTTCATTTTATCGGCATCTGCGGGACCGCGATGGGATCGGTCGCGGCGGCTTTGCGCGAACGCGGGTTCACCGTCACCGGCTCGGACGAAAACGTTTATCCGCCGATGTCCACCTTCCTCGAAAGCAAGGGAATCGCCCTGCACTTCGGGTATCGCCCGGAAAATATTCCGGCGGACGCCGACATTATCGTGATCGGCAACGCGATGAAACGCGGCAACCCGGAGGTGGAAGCCGTCCTGAATCGGAAACTCTATTACGCCTCGCTGCCGGAAATCTTGAAGCAATGGTTTCTGCGCGGCCGGCACAATCTCGTCGTCACCGGCACGCATGGAAAAACGACCACGACCGCGCTGCTTACCTGGATCCTGACCGTGGCAAAGCTCGATCCCGGCTACATGATCGGCGGCATTCCGAAAAATCTCGGGCAAGGCGCGCGCCTCAACGATTCGAAACATTTTGTGATCGAAGGGGACGAATACGATTCCGCCTTCTTCGACAAGCGCTCGAAGTTCGTTCATTACCTGCCGGAATTATTGATCGTAAACAACATCGAGTTCGATCACGCCGATATCTTCAACAACCTCGATGAGATCAAGCTCAGTTTCCGGCGCGTGCTCAACATCGTTCCGCAGAATGGGATGATTTTGTTGAACGGCGACGATCCGAATTGCGTGGCGGTCGCGGAGCAAGTCCAACCGCTCATGGCGCAAATGATCGAGATCGGGTTTTCGCCGAATTGCGCCCAGCAAATCCGGGACGTTTCCTATTCTACCAAGGGATCGCGTTTCACGCTGGGCGAAGACAAATTCGAACTCCCCCTCATGGGCGAATTTAATGTGCGCAACGCGGCCATGGCGATTTCCGCGTCGCGTTTCTATGGCGTCTCGCTGGAGAAGATTCGGAAAGCGCTCAAGAGTTTTCAGGGCATCGCGCGCCGGCAGGAAGTGCGCGGGGAAGAGCGCGGCGTGAAAGTGATCGACGATTTCGGACATCATCCCACCGCGATCCGGGAAACGTTGCGCGGGTTGCGGCATCGCTATCCCGGAAGCCGCATCTGGGCGGTGTTCGAGCCGCGCTCGAATACGACTCGGCGCGCGGTGTTTCAACAGGAGCTGCCCGATGCGCTCAAGCAGGCCGACGGCGTTTTCATTTCGCAGGTGGCGCGGCTCGATCAGATCCCGGCGAAGGAGCGCCTCGATCCCGAAGCGGTGGTGAAAGCGATCGGCGAATCAGGCCGCCCGGCCTTTTACGAACCGGACGCCGCGCATATTATCAACCGGCTCGTGCCGCTCCTGGAGCCGAAAGATATCGTGGCGATCTTCAGCAACGGCGGTTTCGAAGGAATCCACGAGAAGCTGCTGGCCGCGCTAAGGACAAATTGAATCTGGAAGCCAGGAAACCAGGAAGGAGAGAGAATTCATTCATGTCTCTTTTTCCTGAACTCTGTTTTACTAATTCATTTTCCTGGATTCCTGGCTTCCAGATTCATCTCAATCGCTTTCATGACGTGTGGTCGTGCACGATCCGCCAGCCGGCGGGCGTGCGGCGAAAGAGAAGCGTGAAAACGCCGTGCGGCTTATCGGCCTTGCGATCGAGCTTCCAGCGTCCGAGGACGATGGCCGCATCGCGATTGAGCGGCGTGATCTTCAACTCCGAAAACGTCAAGGTCCCCATTTTTTCGCGACTGCTGTATTTCTTTTTGTAGCGATCGCGCACCGTTTGCCAGCCGCGCGTGATTCGATCGCCCGAAACAAACTCCGTCGCGCTCGAACGCGCATAGCCGTCCATGAACCCATCAATGTCGCTGCGGTTCCAGGCCGCCGTTTGCGCCGACATCACCGCGCGAATCTCCGACTCGTCGCCCGTGGCCGCGGACAAACGCCCGATCATGAAACCGCCCGCCAGCGCCATCCCCAGAATATGTTTGCAGACAACGTGGAGGCGCGGTGGTGTTCTCTTCATTTATTAAAAAATGGGGTGGCCGACGGGACTCGAACCCGCAACAGCCAGAATCACAATCTGGAGCTCTACCATTGAGCTACGGCCACCGTCGCGTGGGAACCTAGATTTTAGATGCTGGATTGCAAAGGCAAAGCGACGGAAGATGGCACGCGGGACGCTTTACTTTCGAGCGGATGCTCTCGGGCATTGCAACTCAACCACATATGCATATCCTCGGCTTCTCCAAAGCATGAAGAAAATCGGTCTGATTTTGGTCGCCGGTTTTTGTTTGGCCCTCGCGCCTGCGCGTCTGGCGGCGCAATCGAACGATCCGAGCGAAGTCTTCCTCAAGGCTTACATGACTTCGCAGCAGGGCGAAAAACTCGAGCACGATAATCAGCTCCAGGCCGCGCTCGCGAAATACCGGTTCGCAGGCAGCCTCCTGGAAGAGTTGCGCAAAACCAACGGCGATTGGCAGTCGGCCATTGTCGATTATCGCAGCCGCAAGATTGGCGAGAACATTCTGCGGGTGCAGGGGAAACTTTCGTCGCAAACCGATCTCGCCTCCACCACCGCGCCGCATCCCGCCGCTTCTAATCCCCTGGTCTTGCCCACCAAGCCGGGACCGCCGGAGCCGCGGGTGGAAGTATCCGGACCTCGCACTAATCCCGCTCCCGCGCCCAGCGTTCCTCCGCCAATCGAGCCGCGTCCATCGGTGGCGAGCGATGCCGCGATCAAGGAAGCGACCAAAAAGTTGCAGGACAAAGTGGACCAACTCCAGACCGAGCTGGACAAATCGCGCACGCAGTACGACGCCGTCGCGAAAGAAAAGGAGACGCTGAACGGGCGGCTCCAGGAAACGAATTCGAAGCTGGAAAAGGCGCAGAGCGAGCTCGAGAAAACCCGCGGCGCCGAAAAAGAAGCGCGTGCCCAGCTCGCGCAGGCGGAGGAATCGCTCAAGACGATCGCCGGTTCGGACCGCGCCGATACGAAAAAACAGGAAGCATTGCGGGGCGAAATTGCCCAGTTGAAAAAGGCGCTCGCTTCGGCGGAGAAGGGACGCGCGGCCGCGGAGAAGGAAAAGGAAGCCGAGAGCGCGAAGGTGACGGCGGTCACGAAAGAGCGCAACCAATTGCTGGCCGATCTGAAAGGCGCGAAGCAGGCGCAGGAACGGGTGAAGGTTTTGGTTGCGGAGAATTCCGATTTAAAAACGAAGCTGGCCGTGGCCGAAAAGACCGTGCGCGAAATCAGCGCGGACAAGCCGAAGAAGGAACAGGAAGTGGCCGACGTAAAACGTCAGCTCGAGCAATTGCGGCAACAACTCACCGCGAGCCAGAAACAAAACAAAGAGTTTGAGGTGACGGTGGCGGATTTGCGCACGCAACTGGCGGAGGCCAGCACGGAGCTGGAGAAAGCAAAACTGACCGGCGCGAACGCGGAGGAGACGGCGCGGCTGACGAAGGAAAACGAAATGCTGCGCGGCATTGTCATGCGAGAGCGGCAGGAAGAGGCGCGCCGCGATCAGGCGAAGAAACTCATGCTGGCTGAGTTCGAGAAGCTCCAGATCAAATCGGACACGTTGAATCAACAGGTCGAGCTGCTTGCCCAGCCGGTAACGAAGTTGAGCACCGAAGAGCTGGCCTTGTTGCGGCAACCGGTCGCGGCAATTTCCGATAATAATCCCGCGGCCCTGCAGACGAGCTTTGCCTTTGCGAAACAGGGACCAGCCCCGACCGGTCCATCGCTGCAAACGACGCCGAAGCCGGCCGTCCCGAATGAACTCGCCCCGCTGGCGAAGGAGGCGAAGGACAATTTCGACAAAGGAAAATATCGCGCCGCGGAAAAGCAGTATCAGGAAATCCTGACGAAAAGTCCGAACAACCTCTATTCCCTCTCGAATTTAGGCGTCGTCTATTTCCGGACCGGGAAATGGAAAGCAGCGGAGTTGACCCTGAAAAAGGCGGTGGCGCTCGCGCCGAAAGACGAGTTTTCGCACACCACGCTCGGGATTGTTTATTACCGCCAAAGCAAGTTCGACGATGCGATCACGGAGTTGACCACGGCGCTCGGCATCAATCCGAAGAGCGCGACGGCGCATAATTATCTAGGGATCACCGCGAGCCAGAAGGGCTGGCAGGAAGCCGCCGAGAAGGAGATGCTCGACGCGATCGCGGCTAATCCGGATTACGCGGATGCGCATTTCAATCTCGCCGTCGTCTACGCGACCGGCCAGCCGCCGGCGACGGAGAAGGCGAAGCTGCATTACGTCAAAGCGACTTCGCTCGGCGCCGAACCCGATCCCGCGCTGGAGAAGTTGCTGCGATAGGCGGATCGCGCGCTCCGCCGCGCGATGTTAATCTTGGCATCGAGCGCGGAGCGCTCGATCCACCATGCCGAAACCGTTTCTGACCGCGAACTGGCGATGCTCAATTTTGCGGTCGCTCTGAAACTCCTGGAACCGCTCGTGCCGCCGGGAACCGAGCTGGATTTCCACGAAGGCCAAACCTTCCTCAGCGTGGTCGGCTTTCTCTTCCTGGATACGCGCGTGATTGGATTGCCGATCCCGTTCCATCGCGATTTCGAAGAAGTGAATCTGCGTTTCTACATTCGCCGAAAAAATCTGGCCGACTGGCGGCGCGGCGTTGCCTTCATTCGCGAGCTGGTGCCGCGGCAGGCCATCGCCATCGTCGCCCGCACCTTTTATGGTGAACCATATTCCGCCGTGCCGATGCGCCATTCCCTCGAGCACAAGGACGGCCGGGTCTTCGCCGAATATCAATGGCGTCGGGACGAGCGCTGGGAAACGCTCGCCATTACTGCCACGGGCGAGCCGCAAGATTCCGCGCAGGGATCACACGAGGAATTCATCACGGAGCATTATTGGGGATACACCGCGCGCCGGTCCGGCTTGAGCGAATACCGGGTCGAGCATCCACGCTGGCGGCTGTGGCGCGCGGAGACGACGAAGTTCGAGGCCGATGTCGCCACGCTTTACGGTCCGCAGTTTGTCGAAACGCTTTCCGCTACGCCCGCGTCAGGATTTATAGCCGAAGGTTCGCACATCGAAGTGCACCGAAGGACGCGAGAGCTGGAATCGGAATGACGGGCGATTACTTGCGCGCCATCAACTCGCGCAACACGAACGGCAGAATCCCGCCGTGGCGGTAGTAATCGATCTCGATCGGCGTATCGATCCGCAGCTTCACCGAAACCTCTTGCCGCTTTCCATCCTTCCGCGCGATCTCCAGCGTCACCATTTGCCCCGGCTCGATTGTTTCAGACAAACCGGTGATGCCGTAGATCTCCGATCCATCCAGACCCAGTGTTTGCGCGTTCGTGCCCTCAGCGAATTGCAGCGGCAACACGCCCATGCCCACAAGATTCGACCGGTGAATTCGCTCGAAGCTCGCCGCCACTACCGCTTTCACCCCAAGCAATCGCGTTCCCTTCGCCGCCCAATCACGGCTCGATCCGGTCCCGTACTCGTGCCCCGAGAGAATGACGAGTGGCACTTTCTCTTCCGCGTATTTCATGGCGGCGTCGTAGATCGACATCTGCTCGCCGTCCGGATGGTGAATCGTGACGCCTCCTTCAACTCCCGGCACCATCAGGTTCTTGATCCGAACATTCGCGAACGTTCCGCGCGTCATGACCAGATCGTTGCCGCGCCGGCTTCCGTAGCTGTTGAAATCCACTGCGCTGATTCCGCGCGATTGCAGATATTGACCGGCCGGCGAAGTCGCCTTGATCGCGCCCGCCGGAGAAATGTGATCGGTCGTGACCGAGTCACCAAAAATTCCCAGCGGCCGCGCGCCGCGAATCTCTTCGACCTTTCCCGGCGACATCGAGAAGTTTTCGAAAAAGGGCGGCTGATGAATGTAGTCGCTCTTCTCATCCCACTCATAAATCTCACCGGTGCTCGACGGGATTTCGTTCCATTTCGGATTCTGCCCGGCGAAATCGCGATAAAGACGCCGGAAAACTTCCGGAGTGAGCGCCGATTGCATGGTATCGCGGATCTCCTGCAACGTCGGCCAGAGATCGCGCAGGAAAATTTCGCGGCCATCGGAACCCTTGCCTATCGGATCGGTCGAGAGATTGAGATTGACCCGGCCGGCGAGCGCGAACGCGACGACGAGCGGCGGCGACATGAGGAAGTTCGCCTTGATGTTTTGGTGGACGCGCGCTTCGAAATTGCGATTGCCCGAAAGCACGGAGGCCGCCACAAGATCGAATTCACTGATCGCCTTCTCAATCTTCGGATGGAGCGGCCCCGAATTGCCGATGCAGGTGGTGCAGCCGTAGCCGAC
>QHBM01000045.1:24937-34635 GCA_003244145.1 Chthoniobacterales bacterium | reverse complement strand
GTCGTGGCCCATTCTTATCGTCACCTCGACGACCGACCGCTTCCGCACCAGTCCCATGGACGCGGAATGGTATCATCCTCCCGCCGATGCCGAAGGCTGGGTCATCCTCGCTTCCGACGCGACGATCAAACCCGCGCACGATTCCACCCCGTGGCGACTGGGCATGCTTGGCGCGGCGCTGGAGGCGATGCGAAAAGATTGGCCGCAAAGTGCGAAATGGCCGGTGGCATTTGCGGGCATGTCCGGCGGGGCCAAACGCAGCGGCATCCTGGGCGCGATGCTCGCCAAATCCCGCATGGCAAACATCTGCGGATTCTTTCTCTCCGGCATTAACGAAGACCGCCTCAGCGTGGCCTATCGCGAATACCAGCCGGGCGCGGATTTCCTCAACATCCCTGTCTGGATCAGTGGCGGCATGGACGACGAAATCGCGACGCCGTCCAGCGAAGGCGCCGTGCAAGGATCGCTCCAACGCACGGGATTCAAACGCGTGCGCGTCGAACACTTCATGGGCAAGCACTGGCTAAAGCGGAGCGAGGTGCGGCTGGCGCTGCGCTGGTTTCGCGAAATGGGGAAGTTCTAGTTGGCGCCGGCCAGTTTTTGAAAACGGGGGATCGTCGCGCACCAAATCAAATTTCCGGAGTGAATTTCCGCCCGGCCGCCACCTGCATCCGGAGAAAGTGATCGCGCGGATTCCGCGATCTGGATCAGGAGCCAGGCCACCACCGCGTACGCGACCGACACGTTGTAGACATTGCGTCGCTTCAACTCGCGGAAGAACGAATTCATCGGATACGGAGGCAGCCCTCCTTTACCAGATTCTGCTCGGGCACGCCAGCCTAACGATGCCTTCGATCTGCCTGGGCGGAATACCTACGGTGCGGCGATTGGACGCCCGCTTAATGCCCAAGACCCAGAGGTAGCCGGGGAGTCGTGATTTGGGCAGGAGCGATTTTTGGGATGAGAGTGGTCGGCAGCGCAGTCACCCTCGTCAAAGTGCCTGCGGAAGTTGGCGTGGTCGTTGTGGGCAAAGGCGCAGTCGAATAGGTCATCGGCGTTGCCGCCGTGGTGGTCACGGTGCTGGTTGGCGCCGCCGCTACAGGGACCACGGCGTTCAACGTTGTGGGGGTAATCGTGATTGTTCCGCCCGTGTTCGGCGCCGTGTTGCTCAACAAAGTCAGAAGCTGATTACTGCTGGATACGGATGCGGTTGGTGACGTGAGCGTCGCGGCCGTCGCTGACAAAGTAGTTACAGGAATGGCGCTACTGCTATTCGAGCTGAGAAGACCACTGATGGTATTGACAGGGCTGCTTAGGGTGCTTGCGGTGATAGAAGCAATTGTCGGGGCCGTGTTTCCTGTGAGGGAACCAAGCACCGGCAGCGAGGCCACGGTGTTTGTAACCGAACTAAGTATCGGCGAAGGAGCGGTGTTTCCTGTGAGGGAACCAAGCACCGGCAATGATGCGACAGTGTTTGTAACCGAACTAAGTATCGGCAGCGAAGCCACGGTGCTGGTGACGGAATTCAGGATCGGCAATGAAGCGGTGTTTCCTGTGAGGGAACCAAGCACCGGCAATGATGCGACAGTGTTTGTAACCGAACTAAGTATCGGCAGCGAAGTCACGGTAATAGTGGCGGAATTCAGGATCGGCAGCGGGGCCACGCTCGCAGTGACGGCGTTCAATATCGGGAGTGAAGTGGTGCTGCTGATAACAGGTCCCAGTATTGGCAATGAAGCTACGGTTCCTGTAACAGAGTTAAGCAAACTTGAAGTCGTGCTCCCGATAACCGGCCCGACCAATGGCAACGAAGTTGTGTTCGCTACGACAGGCCCGGCTGTTGGCAGAGAAGTCGCGATCGCCATGACAGAATCCAGCGCGGGCAACACAGGTGTGCTCCCGGTTACGGGCCCAACGATTGAAAGCGGAGTCGTGCTCCCCAAAACCGGCGCAGCTATAGCCGCCGGATCTACGCTCGCTACGAGAGGTCCGGCTATCGGCAGCGGAGCCGCGCCCGCTATCAATGTCCCGCCCGTGCTCGTCGCGGATACGGTCGACGCCGGTGTCGTTGCGACGCTGTTGGCATTCGCGGCGGGGTCGAGCGCAGCGATCCGGGCTAACTGATCGTTGGTCGCAAGAACCACATTCGTTCCATGACCCATTACCAGATTGGTCGGAACCAGATCGTTCTTAGCCACGCTATGCGTCTGAACGTCGATGGCCGCCTGGATCAGTCCCATGCTCGGCAGCGGAGCCGAATCAGGAAAGTTCACCAGCGTCGAGGTTCGGACCACCTGCTTGAGATCGACGTCTACCGGATCGGGAATTCGCTTTGCGTCCGGTCGCATAATCACCATCTTGCCCGGCCGAAGAACGACCGAGTCGCCAAAGGTCCCGTTCCGCGACAGGCGCAGGCTTCCCTCCAGGACCAGCACTTTGATGTACCGATTCGGGATGTATTCCATCATGATCGTGGTGCCGGTGATGGCCGCCGTCACCGCCGCGGTGTGAATCGTCGCGCCGCCTAATCCCTTCGGCACTTGCAGAAGCATCGATCCTTTCTCCAGCGTCATGTCGCGCGTTCCGGTCTTGAAACTGAAGAACGTTTCCGCGCCGATGCGGGTGAGAGTGTTATCCTGGAAAAGCAGCTCCGAGCGCGATCGCTCCCCTGTCTGGAGGCCGAGATCGTCTTTAATCACGTCGCGGATTGCCGCTGGGTGATCGCCGTTGGCCGGGTCGATTACGGCGACGCGATTTATGACTTTAGTGACTTCCGCCGAGGTCAGCGGGCCGGCGAGAGATTGCTGCAGGACAAGGATGGAACTGAGGGCGACGACGCTCCCAAGGAAGATTTTTCTGAACATAAGCGCTCCGACTTATCCATAATTACTATTTTTAGGAGCATTTCGTCAATGAAATTAGAACGAACTAGAATGAAATGTCGATCCTCACCCCGCCTCCGAGGTTGAGCGCATCGTACTTAAACGCCGACTGATTAGAGTCGTTTCGAGCCGCGGAAATCGAGGCGGCTAGCCGCAGCCATCGGTTCGCCACCAGGCCCAAAGCTAGCGAAAGCGTCTGGTTGTGGTCCAGGCGGTCCCCTTCGTTGTAGAATTGGGCCGCATAACGATAGAGCAGATCCGCATCGAAAAATCGCGTGATCTGGAGATGATAGGCGGCCTGAATGGCAGCTTGATCGCGCTGCTGCGATCGGGGCGTCGAAAGCCCTACCACACCCGTAACCCCGGTCGTCAAAAAGTGGGAACGCCCGAAGACGAAAATCTTCTGGGCGCCGAAGGTGAACTCGTGGTCCTGAAGCAGTTCGTGGCTGGCCGAGTCCAGCAATTCCATGAAATCGTACCGGCCAAAGAGGATGATTCCCGGTGTGCGCGGTACGAGCCAGCTAAGGCCGGCGCCGGCCCCAATCGTTTCGAAATCGAGCTCGACCGCCCGGTCATGGCGTAAGACAGAACCCCCTACGGATATTTCGCCGATGAGTTCCCGGCTGAGGATCGGTCGCCACGCGGCCCCGACCTTGGCGGAAAGAAAGGAATCACTCCGCTCCCCCTGGGGTATGAGGTCGACATTGTTGGTATAAATGACGGAGACGTCGGAGAACACGCCGAAGTTCCGCGGTCGCTCCTGGTTCTTTAGAATGATCTGAGCGCCAAAGCTGTCGTCGTCCGAGCCGCTGCTTTCATCCGCCGGCAGCGCGGCCCCGTTCGCATCCACCGAAACTGTTCCCGGGGCGGATGGATTCGCGAAGAGGCGGGATTGGGTGATGGACGAAACCGCCTGCTGCCCGCGCGCCGCTGCGACGCCGATCAACAGAACGGCCAGCGCCAGATGGGAAAGCTTCGGTGACACCTCTCACTTTGAGCAAGGCATATGCCCCGGGCTCCGGGCATGCTTCCCGCTTCCTCCCGGATTATGTTCCGCCGGCGCATCGTTATCGTCGTTTTGCTCACGACTCTTTCTGCGGGTGTCGCGATCGCGCTGGAGCTGTTGCGTCCAGCGTTCTACGTCCAGGCCGAATACCGGCTGCGTGATCTTCTCACCCGCTCCGGCCGCACCACCCCGGTCAATTCCGATCTGCTTTTCCTCGCGATCGATTCCGCGTCTGTTCCTCTGGATCCCGAGCTCGACCTGAAAGGCTTGCTCGCCTCCAGCGTCGGCGATCCTGCATCGCATCGCGCTCTCGAGATGATGACTAAACCGTGGCCTTGGGATCGTGAAGTCTATGCGCTGATCCTAGAGCGTCTTATCGGAGCGGGGGCCAGGGTCGTCGCTATCGATTGTCTCTTTCCCGCGTCCGCGACGGGTGATGAAGCCTTTCGTGTCGCCCTCGATCGATTCAAATCGCAGGTGGTGATCGGGAGCACTTTCGTCTCGCCCGAGAAAGTCGATAGAGCATGGAAATTGGCAAAATACCTCCCACCCGCGGAAACGCTCATCGCAAACGCTGTAGGAGATGATCGCGTTGGGTTCACCAATTTCTTGACAGGCGAAGACAAATTCGTGCGCGGCGCACAATACCGATTCGCGCTCCGAGAGCCCGAGAGTTCCACGGCGACGTACGTTTCCCTTTCGGCCCGCGCCGTTTCCAAGGCCGGACATCCCGAGCTGGTTCCTAAAGACCTGGCGGAGCATCCCATCCGCTTTACCGGGCCGCCGCGAGTAGGCTTCCAACCGCGCTCCGTCTTTGAGATTTTCGTTCCCGAATATTGGGAACACAACTACGCGTCCGGCGAGTTTCTGCGGAACAAGATCGTCATCGTCGGCGCGGAAGGAAAATGGCAGAAGGACGAATTGGCGACCCCGTTCGGCTCCATGCCCGGCGCCGAGCTCCACCTCAACTCTCTCAATGCCCTGCTCCATGGCGAATTTTTGAAGGAACTCCCGCCGCTCGCGAATGCAGCCATCATAACCCTGGCCGCTCTCCTCGGAGCAGCGGTCTGTTTCGGTATCCGGTCGCCCTGGCTGCGCTTGCTAGCGCTCGGCGCCGCCGATGGCGCCGCGCCATTTCTAGCTCTCTGGTTTTATGATCACCCGGGCGTCTTTCTTCCCTGCCTCGGCCCGCTTCTCGCCCTCAACTCTAATGTTCTCTTTTGCCTGGTCTCCGATTTCACTTTCGAACGGATTGAGAAAGCCCGGCTGCGATCGACCCTCGCGAGTCGCGACGATCTCACCCACATGATCGTCCACGATCTGCGTTCGCCCCTGACGATCGTCATCGGCTACATCGACGCCCTCACCCGAATGGCCTCCGCCAAGTTGAACCCCACCGAAACGAAATACATCGCTTACGCGCAACGCGGCGCTGACAACATGCGCGATCTGATTTCGACACTGTTGGATGTCGGCCGTTTGGAGGCGGGTGAAATGCCGCTACGGCTGGAGCCACACGATCTCAATCAGATCGCGCGTGAAGCCGCGACTCGATTTACACCGTTGCTAAAAGACCGGACATTTCACTGCGACGTGTCGCCCGAGCCCGTTATTGTTTCTTGCGACGCCGACGTGATTCGTCGCGTCCTGGAAAATCTGATCAGCAACGCGCTCAAGTTCACGAAATCGGACGGGACGATCTGCGTCGAAGTCGAGCGGAACGCTGCCGACGTAACGATCTCCGTGATCGATGATGGCCCGGGCATTCCTCCCGGACAGCACAAGCACATCTTCGAGAAATTCGGCCAGACCGACAGCGGCGCGAAGCAGCAACATTCTACAGGAATTGGCTTGGCCTTTTGCCGGCTCGCGGTGGAAGCGCATTCCGGAAGGATCAGCGTCCGGAGTGAGCTCGGAAAGGGCAGCACATTCCATTTCACTCTGCCAATCTCAAATCCTACGAGAACCAGCAAGTCCGCGCATGCCAGTGCGGTCCCCGCGACCGCCCATGTCCTGAGATAAGGATCCTTGCGCAAAAAAAACGGGACCATTTCTGATCCCGTTAAGGCTGACGAAGGATATTATATTAGTAAGTGGCCTTCGAGCTTTGACTCTGTATTTAGCAGCCCGCGTTCCATCGGCCGCCGGAAACTACGTTTTTTCATTTTCACCTCGGACCTACTCTTCAGGTGGGGCCCGCGATATCCGCGTAATCCGCTGCTAGTGTACGGGGATCGCCCCGTGCCACCGCAAGTCCAGATGGAAGTTTCGGTTCCATCCTTCGAGCACAGCAGCGTGAGAGCTGGCCAGGCGTTCAATCAGGGAGGGCGGAGTCGACAGTTGTGCGGGAATTAGTTGATCGTCGGAACTGCGCACGGTCGAAGGAATCCCCAATGTTTGGGTGTTCATGCTATCTGTTAAAGCATCGGGCGTGCGGTCGTGTTCGGGATTACTACGGAGTGATTCCGCTTCCCTTCCCATCCGACCTCTGACTTCTGACCTGTGGCCGTAGAATAATCCTCCCGTCCGCCGAGAGCCATTCCGCATTGCAGTTCTTCCTGGCGATGTCGTGGCGGCTGGATAAGCATTACAGGTATGAGCAAGAGATCACTCGGGATGTTCCTGGCAGTTATTGCGTTGAGTGGCCTGCAAGCAGCGGATACGCAGAAGGCGCCGCAACCCGAGGTGGGGCAGATGGCGCCGGACTTCAGCTTGCCGAGTGTCGAGGGCGGGCCGGTTAGTTTGAAGGACTACAAAGGCAAATGGGTGGTGCTCTATTTTTACCCGAAGGATTTCACCAGCGGTTGCACCCTCGAGGCCCACAACTTCGAGCGCGACCTGACGAAGTATCAGAGCGAAGGCGCCATCATCCTGGGCGTGAGCGCCGACACCGCGCAGTCGCACAAGGATTTTTGCGCGAAGGAAGGCCTGAACTTCAAATTACTCGCCGACCCCGAACTAAGGCGATCGCGCTGTATGGATCCGTCAAGGATTACAACGGGACGAAGATGGCGGCGCGGAATACATTCCTGATTAATCCCGAAGGCAAGATCGCCAGGATTTATACGAAAGTTAATGCTGAGACCCACAGCGAAGAGGTCCTGAAGGACCTGGCGATTCTGAAAAAGAGCTGACGCGTTCCGACCTATGCCTGCCACGCCGTAGCCTTGGCGAAGGCGGGACCTCTGTCACAGCTTCTTAGTCTCGAGCAGCTTCTGAAAGCGCGGATCCTTCCTCAACGGATCCCACACCGGATCAAGAAGGAAATTGTTTGCCTTATAGTCCCACGGAATGTGGAGAAGGAACTCCACTTGTTTCAACGCTGCGTCGGACTCCCCGGCCCAGGTATAAGCACGCGCCAGGTTGAAATGGAACCAATGGTTCGCAAACACGTCAACCGGTGGGTCCAGTTTCAAAGCCCGATCCACTTCGGCCAGGGCAGCTTCTTTCCAGCCCATTTGGGCGTAGAGAAGCGCTAGCCCAGCGTGAGCGCCGGCCGACTGCGGCGCGTCCCAGACATCGACCTCAGCCTTCCATCTCTCGAAATCAAACAATTCGTAAGCGCGGGCGAAGTCGCCGGCATAGAGACGGATGATCGCTTCGTTGAATACCTTCGTGTCTTGCGTTCCGAAACCCCCGCTATCGACCTGGGGCAAGGTTTCGCCCGCATACGCTTGAAGCAATCGCAGAGCTTCCGGGAAATTGCGTTCGAAGATAGCGAGAGTGCAATAAGCGGAAGTAACTCTGCCGTCAGGATCCTGGCCGGCGGGCAGCTTGGCGAGAATCGCCCTGGCGCGGCTGGTATCCCCCGTCCAGAAAATCTCCGCACTCGCCCGTTGCAGCCGGAAGTAGATCGATTCCGGTGCCAACACCAGCGCCCGATCCATGGCTGCGCGTGCTTCGGCCTCCCGCCCGAGCTCCTTCAAGAGAGCTCCGTAGCTGGAGAAGGTTTTCGGTTCCCGCGGTCCCAGCTCGGTGGCGCGCTTGAAATTGGTGAGCGCTTCTTCGTTCCAACCCATTCCCCACTGCGTGACCGCGGCGGTCAGGATGAGAGAGGCGTCGTTGGGAAGGAGTCGCACGGCGGCCTCCAGTTCACGCTTGGTGGTAGCGGCATCGTTGGCATTCTGCGCGCAGCGCGCCAGCGACGAATGCGCTTCGGCGGAATTTGGGTCCAATCGCAAAGCTTCTTCCGCATTCGCCCGCGCCTCGGCCAGTCGGGGTGCGTTTGCCTGCTCAAAATATTCGTAAATCAGCGCCTGCACCAGGCTGAGCCGCGCCCGCGCCAGAACAAACTTCGGGTCCAGCGCGATGGCCTGTTTGTAGAAACTCTCCGCGCTCAGGAAATTCTCGCGCGACGTTTCCGGACGCAGTTGTACTTCGCGGCCCCGCAGATAAGCGACGTAAGCATCCGGATTATCGGTCGGCTTGGATTCGACGCGTGCCTTTTCCTCCGGCGTCAACGTTGAGCGCAGCGCTCCTGCGATTTGGTTGGCCAGTTCACCCTGCAACGAGATCGAGTCCGTGAGCGTGCGATCGTAACGCTCCGCCCAAAGATGTTGATCGTTCGAGGTATCGATCAACTGCACATTCACCAGCACGCGATCTCCCACGCGCCGCACGCTGCCCTCCAGGATACTGGCGACGCCAAGTTCCTTCCCGATCTCGCGCAGATTGCGCGTGCCTTTGTTGCGATACGACATCACCGAAGTGCGCGAGATCACTTTCAAGTCCTTGATCTTGGCCAGGCTCGTGAGCAAATCGTCCTGGATGCCGTCAGCGAAGAACGCGTTCTCCTTGTCGTCCGAAAGATTTTCCAGTGGTAGCACCGCGATGCTTTTCGCCGGGACCCCAACCCGGTCCGTAGCGGTGGAAGTAACTCCTGGCGCCGGCGCGCGATTCAACCACCACCAGAATGCGCCCAGTGACAGAACAGTGATAAGGACCAGCGCCGCGATCTCGATCCGGCGACGGCGAACTTTGCGGGCAACGAGCATCTGCTGCCGCTGCGCCTTTTGCACTTTCTCGGGGACAGCCGGATTGCCAAGATTGTCGGTGTAGAGATTTACGAGCGAGACGATCACTCCATGTTTCACTTCCGCTTCGCCCAGGTCGTGAAATTGCGGCTGCCACTTGCTGTATTGCCCGAGGTCGCCCGCCACTCGCTTCGAGAGAAGAATGTGGCCCGCGTCGCCGCAATCCATCACGCGTTGTGCCATGTTGATGCCGGCGCCGGCCACATTCGGCCGGTCGTTCACATCGATAATCAGATCGACCGGGCCGCTATCCACACCCATGCGAAGTTTGATCTTAGGGCGACTCTTCAACGCCTCCGCAACTTCCAGGGCACACCGCACCGGAGCATCGACGCTGGTGAAAAACGCCAGCGCCATGCCGTCGCCCGTCGGCAGCCGCACAAGTTTGTCCGCCGCTTCCGCCGCCTTGAACTGCTCCGTTGCCCGGACCACCTGGTTCAATTGCCCGAGCAATTCGCTTTGCTGATCGATCGGCAGCCTGGAATAGCTGACGATGTCCATGAACAGGACATGCGCGATTTCCAACTGCGAATAAGTTTCCGATTCAGCCGCCATAACGCCCCCGCGACCCTAGCCGCCGCCAAAGCAGGGCACTAGAAAAAATAGAGGAACGATGCCCTTTCCGTATCAGGATTTCGCCCCGCGATCTCCGGAAGCACGTTCCACCTACTCTGCCGATTCAAGATGCGGTGAGGCCCGAGAGGCGAGCTTTGCCCGCGGCGACTTCCGCTTCCGTCCGCTGACGAATCAATCGCGCCTCGCGCATGAAACCGGGAT
>QHBM01000045.1:11821-24910 GCA_003244145.1 Chthoniobacterales bacterium | reverse complement strand
TGCGCACGATTTCGTCGGCGGCGGGCCATTTCGAATCAGCGTGCGCGAACGTCGTGAAACAATCGATGAGCCGCTGGCCTCGCCAGTTGGCGAGCTCCAAGGCGAAGATTCTGGATCAGGAACATCAGCCGACCCACCCCACGGAGCCGACCACTCTTCGCCTCCCTCTTTCCACTCGTAATTCCGGTTGTGCGATTCGATGTCCTAATTTAGCCGGTGCCACCAGCGTTGCAGCGGATTTCCCGCTGCGCTCTTCGATTACGGACAAGTGACAAGCTCGACCCGATCGGGATCCTGCCACGCCCGAGTCTCGGCGGAAGGACTGCTGACCTCTAACTTCTATCGGACGAGACGACCGGTGCTGTCGTAGGTAACTCCAACGGTGTTCGCTATTCCTTTCGAAACGGTGAATTCGATCAGTAACAGCTTGCTCTGGGCCCGCGGGCGATAACGGTAAAAATTCACGCGCTCAATTTCACCTTCTGTCGCCTGCGCTAACGCTTTTTGCTTCAGGTCGTTCAAGGCGTCAACCATCTTCAACACTTCCTCCACGTTTATCATTTGGGTGTCGTTATCGGGACGCGAAACCCCCGTGTCGCTCCAAACTTTCATCCCGTCTCGTAACGAATAACCGTATTCCCAGCCTTTCTCCGGATGACCCGGAGGCGACGCCGTCACCCATGCCTGATCTTTTCTCAGCTCGATCCCGATCAGCCGGGTCTGCGGCCCGAAGTCGTCGCGGATAGCATTGAGAATGACGCGGGCATTTTCCGGTTCCAATTGATTCGGTAACAGGGTCGGCCGCAACGGGAGCTGAAAGCGGAGGGGCTTTCCTTTCATGTCATACTGCACGAATCCCTCCTCGAAACGCCGTCGCGTGATGAACTCCCATTCGACGGCAAGTGGTGACGCGTAACCAACGCGTCGGCGAAGATTAATCTCGCCGATCTCTACGGTACCTCCCATCTGCTGGATCGCGCCCTTGCGCATCTCCGGCAGCTTCGACCAATTGATTTCATCCAGGGAAAAGCATTGCGCTTCTGTGACCGGCCCCTTGTGTTCCATTTTGTCGCGCAATTCTGTCAGGCTCGGCTGCATCTCCTCCTGAAGGTCGCCAAGAACGTCGCCGTGCAGCCCGTTCAGATCGCATATCTGCTTTTTCACTTTATACGGAGGCTCGGTCGCACGGACTTGAAACCAAACCCGATTACGCTCGAGTGACATCTTGAGAAACACCGGTTTATTGCCGCCAAAAGTTTTGCGGATTCGGCCGAGCACTTGATCCAGCAATGTTCCGCCCTCGGTAAAATTGACGTTCTTGGCGCGTTCCGTCCCGGAGAGATCGAGCCGATCAACATTTCCTCTCGCGTCTGCGTAGGCGGACGCAGTTTCGCGCGGGCTGCGCACTGCGATCATCCATTCCACATCACCATTCTCTGGCCTCGGCAATATGCCGACAGTCCGTTTGATTTCGATTCGCTCGACCGCACCACCGCCTTCCAGCGCTGTTTGTTTGATCGCCTCCTTCACCGCGCCGGGCACGGCGGCCAGATCCACCCCCTCGAGATTGAAAAGGTTTTCTTCCAGCTTCGGATTAATCAGATGTGGCTGCACTGCTTCTGGCCCGGAAACCGAAGTGGGCTGGTAGAACCCAAGGTCGACCTGGCTGTAACGGTATTCGTTCACATGAGTCGGTGCGGCCGGATCCTGGACCAGCATCGACAACGAAGAAGGCGTGATGGCGATCTTCAGAACACGAACAGGCGGATGCAACCGGGCCGTGATCTGCTGAACGGCCGCAGTCGCGCCATTATTTTCGAACAGCGAGGGCGCAGCTTTCCTCGTGCACGCAGCGAGCGCCAGCGCGCATACGAGAACGAACGATTTATGGCCCACGCCCATGATTTGCCGAGGATAACCATTTGGCCCCGGCGAACAATCCTTCTTCCGACAACAATCTACTGCCAAAGAAGGGCACTAGAAAACTAGAATACACCGCGCGGAACGAATAGTTGTAGCGACGGCGCTCTGTCGCCGTACTCACGCGTCTCTGTGTGATTACGCTCGTTACGCCGACAGAGCGGCGTCGCTACAGATCACTTATCACGTATCTCGCAACCCACATCTCGCCACAAACTCGACGATCTCCTTTGAGATCAGCGATCGCGCTTTCGGCGATCAAGACTTTGAAGTCCAACTTCCGCTGGGGCTACTTCCCCTTTTTCTTCTGATTACTGCCCGCTTGTTTCGCAGCGAGAGCCTGACCCTTTTGCTGGCTGGTCGCTTTGTTTTTCGTCTGCTGCTGTGATTTTTGTTTTTGAACCGCCCTCGGAGATTTATCGCCCATGCTTTGAGTATAACACCGCTTTCCTCAAATGCGCTCTGTGCCGTCGCAGCCGCGAAACATCTACGGCGCGCTCGCCACCCGTCTCTTCCGCGGCCTTGGTCTGTGTCCCCGCTCAATGCGGTCGCGACAAGCACGTGACAATGTAGGCATTGCCAATGCCGTGGATGACCGCCACGATCCAAAGATTCCCCGATCTCCGGAACAGGACGCCAAAGAACAGACCGATTGCGAAGATCGCCGCGAACATCGGGATCGCGACCGAGCCCCGGGCGGAGAAGTAGTTCCAGTGCAGCGGCCCAAAGGTGTAGAGAACATTGGCGATGAGCACGCCGATCCACGCACCCCAGCGGCGGGCCAGCTCGGATTGCAGGATGCCGCGGTACACCACCTCCTGGTAAAACCCAAAGAAGAGATAGGGAACGAACACGTTCAACAGGACGGAGACAGCAGCAGGCCCGGCCAGAATGAGCCGCAGCCGGTCAAGGAAAACCAACGGAAAAACGATGTTCGCCAGGACCAGCAGTTGGATGAAATAGGATTTCTCCACCGGACTCCATTCGCTCCATGGATACAGCCCGATTTGCCGGAGCCTGAGCCCGGCAACGAAACGGACCAAAGCCAAAGCGCAGACGAGCAGAAGCGGAATGAGGATTAAAAGATGGACAGCGGGGAGAAGCCACCTCACCGCGAGAAGTCGGAGTGCCTCGAGTGCCACGGCGATCAACAACAGGCGGCTGCCCGCGGAGGCGTCGTACGCAGGCGCGGCCTTTGGATCGAACAGCAGGACGTGGCCGCGCAAGTGCAGAAGCACGCCGCCTCCCCGAGAGGGAACCGAAGAATCAGATTTGGTCATGACCGATCCGCTGCCGTCCGGTCTACACAATTAGCGCGTTCGTGGCAACCAATAGGTGCGAGAATCTGGGCGGACCCGCCCCGTTTTGAAACTCGTTCGCTGCCCGCGCTCAAGAGCGGTGCGCTCTATCGTGTGCATTCAAGTGCGCGATGGCAGATTTGATTTCCTGAGCGTGCTCATTTGGTCACCGAAAACATCTTGGCAGCCTCGCCGCGCGCGCTCAAAGAGCGGCGGGAGTCTCATCCCGACTTTCTTGGCCTCCGCACTCCGCCTCCGCGTTCCGCATTTCAGTCCTGCCCGTCAAAACTCGACGGCTTAAAGCCGTCGAGTATGAAGCGCTCTTTCTAGTTTGCCGCCAGCGGCTATCCCGTCACCCGCGGACTTCTGACTTGGTCACTCGCCCGGCCGCTCGCCTGATCTCTGACCTCCGATCCGTCAAAGGAAGGATTGATTCGATCGCATCCCGCTCTCTCACCCTCGTCCCTCGGGTTTTATGATCTATGTCGCGGCTTCCGTGCTTCATTGGCCGTGTCCGCCGTCGGACGGACTGGCCGTGGCGAGGCGAACCACTGACTTCCCACCACCGCCCGCAATAACCAGGAACAGATAACCGATATCTGGGCCGCGCCGCGGCCACGCCCCTAGCCGCCGCTCCCCGGCCGCACTAGAAAAATCCGCGGGCGACTCCGACCGGAATCCAGGCGGAAAATTCGGGTGGCCGCCGAGTCCCGTGCCAAAAATGCAGGATGTTGACCACTGAGGCGGCTTCATCCGGCTCGGCATTGCTGGCAAATAATTCCGCGGTGAGAAGCGCCCGGTCGCGTTCGTTCAAGCGCGCAATAGCCGTCTTGATTTCCTCTACCGTGCTCATTTGAAAGCACTCTACCAATCCGCGCAGGCGCGCTCGAGTGCCGCAGAGCCCCTCTTTTTCTCCATCGAATTCGGACCTCTGACTTCCGGCACCACCGCTCCCCCGCAATAACCAAGAACAGATAACCGATATCTGGGCCGCGCCGCGGCCACCTCCCTAGCCGCCGCAGAAAAAATCGAAGAACGACGCCCTTCGAGCAGATCGCCTGTTGGGATTCCGGATGGCGAATCGCTGCCGTTCGATCTCCGACCCGTTCCAGCTTTCTACTTAGTCCACACCAAATCTTTTTTGATGACGGGTTCGACAGTACCCTATAGATTCGCCTATATGAAGACAGGAAAAGTTCCCGGCACGATCGCCGACTTGGACTCGCGAGTCGCTTCCTTGGATTTCGCAATGATCCAAAACAAAATCGTTGCGGAAGGCGAGGTCAAATGGACTCAGAACCAACGCAACCTAGCGGAGCGAGAATATCGAAGGTTTTTGACGCTGATTGCTCGCTACCCTAACCAAGATGTCGTTCCTAACAGAGTAATGGACACCTTTTGGCATTATCACATCCTCGACACTCAAAAATACGAAAAAGACACCAAGCTAGTTTTCGGCAGTTTTCTGCACCACTTTCCCTATTTCGGCCTTCGCGGAAAAGACGATCGGAAAGCTCTTCATAGAGCCTTCAAGAAAACCAAAGAGCTTTACAGAAACACGTTTGGGACACCGATGCGCTCGCCTATCGGAAAATACGGCAACGCAGGCTCGAGCTGCTCCAGAGCCTGTGTGTCTGCGTGTAAGTAATAAGCCGTCAAATGCTATTCCACGGCAAGCCCCCAATTGCCAAGAATCCAATTGATTTTGGCGACTATCTCGAAGACTTCGATATAGCAAAGTTCGTTTACAAGGACAAACGGAAAGCCTTCGACAAGCTTTTCGCCCGCGATCCGGCATTCTTGGCTGACCTATCAGCGGCGGTCTTCGCCATTCTCGCCAGGTCAGGTTACACGCATAAAGACGTGTATCAGAAACTGCTAGAATGTTGCCGCGACATCATCATTGCTGAAGGTTTTTCAGAAATCGATGAAGATGAAATGAAGATCTTGCTGCGGCCAACAGCAGACGAAGGGATTCCGAACAATGTTCTAGTCGCCGGCTGCCAAAACAATGAAATGCTAAAACGGCGAGTTGAAAAAGCAGCGCAGTTCGTCTCAAACTTGGGATATAATTGCACTGTCATATTTTCCGGCAGGAATCCTGATCCTTCGGGAAAAACGACGGTGAAGATATTGGACGAGTCCCGCCGCATGCGCGTCCAGTTCCGGGAACTTCTCCGTCACAATAACAACACGCCGCTCCCACGCATGCATGATCTTGTACCAGAGGAAAGATCGTCCACTACACAAACGAATATTTCACAGTTATTTCAGCAAAATCTCCTAAGTCAGACGAAACATAACAACCTTATAGTCATAAGCTCGACGTTTCACTTGATTAGGCTTGCCCGAGAAATCAAAACACAACTTGTAACGCCAAAACACGGCAGGCGTATCGCTCAATTGTTATTGATTGGCGCAGAAGACCCCCAACACACGTTTTATGTCCAAGATGCCCCCTACTTCAAGCTAATGATGTTTGATGTTTTTGAGCATTTAATGCGCATCGGGTCAACTAAGGACCTTAAGACCTTCGAGAGGCGAAAGGTACGGAATCAAGGACAGTCTGGTGAAAAAAAACAGGGTAAACGAAGATAACCAGACTGAAACCTGTCTATCCACAGACGCTGGGCGCGCGCCACTGCGTGTCGGACTTGAACGGCAGCGCTTGAAATGGTTGCGCAACTCGGTTATCGCCACCGCAATCAAGAGGTACCCCCCCTCAGCAATCTAAGGAATGATTCAATCTACATACCTCGTGTTGTCGCAGTATCGCGAGGTACCTGCTTACAACGACTTGGTCGGGCAGCGTTATCACTTTCCGAAGAAGTACTTCAACCTGATGATCCTGCCGGACGCTCAGTTCATCTACTATGAGCCGGCGAAGCGAGGAAAGGGCGAGTATTTTGGGTACGGAGAGATTGGGAAAGTCACACCAGATCCCGGCGACCCGGATCAATTCTTCGCTGAGATTGTGAGCTACCGACAGTTTAAGTTTGCTGTCGCCGGAACTGATGCGGATGGGAAGCCGCGAGAATTCGGACCTTCATTCAATCCGCAGAACGCGGCCCGCAAAATAGATACCGAAACTTTCGATGCAATCTGCAAGGAAGGTGGCATCAACCTTTCGGACCTCGGGGTTGAGTCGGAAAACCCTGAGAGCGACGAAGTCATTGCAGATCCGTTCGATCCTTCAAAGATAAAGGTCGATCGCGAACAGCAATCGGTTTTTCAGGTGCTTCGCAAAATCGAATTGGGCGAAATAATCTTGAACCCCGACTTTCAGCGAAATCTGGTGTGGGATCCCGTTCGGCGCTCGCGGTTGATCGAATCAATGCTACTCCGAATCCCAATCCCCGCCTTGTATTTCGACGGAATCGACAGCAATAAATGGGCGGTAATCGATGGTCTTCAGCGCTTGTCAACGCTTCAGGACTTCGTTACAAAGAAGCAGTTCAAGTTGACGGGTTTGGAGTATCTGGTTTCGGCCGAAGCTAAGACGTTCGACGAACTAAGTCGCGGGATGCAACGAGCGCTGGAGGAGACGGCGGTGAGTCTATTCATCATTCGCCCCGACACGCCCCCGGAGGTGAAGTTCACAATTTTTTATCGCATCAATACCGGTGGGCTAGTGCTCACCGCGCAAGAAATACGGCACGCGCTCTTCCAAGGAGTCGCAACTAAGCTCTTGCAGGAGTTGGCGGGCTCAAAGGAATTCCTCACGGCGACTGATTACGGTGTCAGTGACACGCGAATGGACGCGCGCGAATGCGTGTTACGTTATCTTGCCTTCAATATTCACCGTTATACTGAATATGCGAAACCCGACTTAAACAGTTTTCTTTCTAGCACAATGAAAGAAATGAACGCGATGGCAGACTCGCACATTGTCGGACTTGTCGTGAGCTTCACCGAAGCTATGACACGTGCTCGAGAAGTGCTCGGACGGTTTGCGTTTCGCAAGTTTAACCCTTATTCCCAACGCCGTGGGCCGGTCAACAAGGCGCTGTTCGAGTCATGGTCGAACGTGCTTCAGGGTTACGACTTAGAGCGGCTAAAGGAGAGGAAGCATCTTATTATTAAGGGATTCGGTGAGGCCCTCGAAACCAACGCTGAGTACGCGCGCTCTCTTTCTGCCGGTACGGGTGGTCTACGCGCGGTCAAACAGCGGTTCGAGGAGGCGAACAGAATCGTGGCAGACGCGATCGCATGATTTCTACTCTTTCGCTTAAGAATTTTAAGTGCTTCCGATCGATCGTTTTTAAGCTCGGCGGAATAAATCTTTTCGCTGGCGTAAACGGAACGGGGAAATCAACCGTTCTTCAAAGCTTGCTTCTCGTTCGGCAGTCTTTTGAATCCGAAAGTCTTCGACGTGGAGACCTTCAACTAAATGGTGCTCTCGCAGATCTCGGGACTGCTGGCGAAGTATTCTGCGCAGCTCCAAACAGTGATTTCATAGAGGTGGCTTTGACTAACGAGGCTAAGAGCGAACTGCATTTTACAGCGCGATACTCTGAAGAGGCATCAAAAGAATATTCCCTTTACCTTGAGCAACCCACTGGTTTCGACGGAGAGGGACGAGGTTTCGGGATATTCTCAGAGCTATTTAATTATTTGCAGGCCGAGCGGACCGGACCCCGAAAAACGTTCCAGATTTTGCCTGAAGGTCGACATTCTTTTCATGTCGGCAGGGCCGGTGAAAGCGCGGCTTACGTCGTCGCGTCGCCGCATAGAGACGCAAAGATAGCAAACGAGGCCTTGCTCCTATCTAGCGAGGATGGGCAAGAGCTAGCAACGATCAGATACCAGTGGCCTTTATGGATGGCTCGCCTCTTTCCCGGGTTCGATGCGCAGTCAGAAATCTATTCGACTGCAGATCAAGTGCGTTTAGCATTCGCCCTGCAAGAAACGGAGGCAGGTCAGAGCTTGTTTGTGCGTCCTGGTAATACGGGGTTTGGTATCTCTTACGCACTTGGCATTATCGTAGCTGGTCTCGCCGCCGAACACGATACGGTTCTTCTCGTAGAAAATCCTGAAGCTCATCTTCATCCACGGGCGCAATCACTTATTGGCGAATTCCTCGCCCGCGTCTCCGCGGGCGGTGCTCAAGTGTTCGTCGAAACACACAGCGAACATGTTTTGAATGGCGTGAGACGAATGGTCAAACAGCAGATCATCCCTCCGGACAAATGTCGTTTGTTTTTCTTTAGCCGTACGGCCGGCGATTTGGAGCCGACAAAGACAGACGTTCCAATCTCGGGCTCGGGCGAGATCGAGATTTGGCCCGAGGGCTTTTTCGATCAGCTCGATAAAGATCTGACGGAGATCTTGAGCTGAGATGTTTGCTTTTCTCAACGAGCGAAGTCTAGAGCCTTTCTGCGACTGGGAAGCGGGACTTCTCTTTTTCCTTCGAGCTGCGCTTGAACTCAGAGCGTCAGCACCGATATGCGAGATACGTCGAGACGACACTTTCTTCACGAACCCTGCGTTCAGTCAACGTTTTAATCACTGTCATTTTCCGAAGGATGTGCGCGCTCTCGTGCGCCAGCTCGTGTTCAGTGACCGGTACTGTGCAACTTGGCTACCTGAGCGGCTGTCGGTAGAAACAGACATTTACGAGTGCAACCATCCCGAAGTAGAACTGCAAGATGAATCTGCTAGCGAAGCGGCAGAGCGAAAGCTTCGCAATGCAGCTCTAGAAATACTACTTTTTAGCGTTGCAGACTCGGCTTTCGGCGGCGTGCAAACCGTGCAGATCAAACTAAAGGCGGCGTCAGCGGCAGTCGTTTCACTTCCAAACCTTAGCAATTCTCCGGATCTATCCAGATGGTTGTCGCAGCAGCATGGTTACTACGATCCCGACTCACCGGCCGCTCCTCGTGATTTCCAAACCGTGCTCGAGCAGGCTCCAGCGCGATTCACGTTCACCGGGAAGTTGGAGCGACGGTTTTCGCGTTGCGTGTACTTGGAAAATAAAACAAGAAGGTTCTTCTACGTAGATGAGGGTCATCCCGGGAAGTCGGCCCACCTAGAAGTTTATTCCGCAACTGAGGACCATCTTGGAACCGCGCGTATTGATTCGGGCCTACTGGATCCATCCACGCGCGTTAAGGGTCGAAAATTACGGTGGTAATCCGCGGCGACCCCACTCCATTTGGTCGAACGTCTTCCCGAGGAAAGTAAGAGGTTGAACTCCGAAAGCTTTCGCGAGCGGGGAGACTAAAGGAGAAAACGCTGAGGTTGAAATTCGTCGCCATCATATTTTGGCTGTGCTGCCAGCGGGGTGTGGCTGGTGACCCTCCTTCGCTTGGCTTCGGCGAGGCAGGCAAGTTCACGGACATAAAGGGAATCGGTCTCGGGAAAATAATTCAGTTTCATGGCTGGAAGCCGCGATCCAGGAATGCGTTGTGTATCGTGACTTTATCGGAAAGCGTCACGACTCGCAAGAACCGTCCTTGCAACGCATCCCCAAAACCGGTAACGACCCGGCTCCTGAGGTTCAACGCGAATGGGTGAGCCCACGACTCGCATGCACATCTCTTTCGTCAGGTACGGCCGTTTGCGCATGACCTGCGTTTCGAAGTACGCCGTGAACTCGTAGTTGGGCACGCGGGCAACGTATCAGAAATCTGCGACGGATTGCCAGAGCGGACGCCGCAGCGCGGCGAACGACAGCCTGCTTCAACGGCGAAGGCGTTCTTTTGAGCTGTGCCACGGTGAGGAACTGCGCCTTACCCGAATCTATCTTTGCCTTGCGGGCAGCGAGCACTTCCCCCGGGCCATTCCGGCGACTGGATGTCTTTGGCTTCTTTAGAAAGCGAGGCCCACAGCCATTCCATGGCCTGAAGGCGTTCCGCCGTGCTCAGGCGCGAGACTTCAAAAATCACAGTCGCTCTGTCCATCGCAATTCAATTTCCTCGACCAGAAGGGATGCTCGCATCATAACGATGCGCCTTGAATTCTATTCTACCGTCCACCGTCGACCAGCAGCCGTCGTCGCGCGTCCGCGTCGAGTCGGTGGATGTGTTGCGAGGGCTGGTGATGGTGATCATGGTCCTCGATCATACACGCGAATTCTTTTCCAGTTATGGCGGGAACCCCCTGGATGCTGAGCGTGCCTCCGGGATCATATTTTTCACCCGTTGGATCACGCATCTTTGCGCGCCGACGTTTGTGTTTCTCGCGGGCACTTCGATTTATCTGCAGTCGCTCCGCAAGCCGCGTCCGCAGCTGGCGCGGTTCCTCGTCAGTCGCGGGCTCTGGCTCATGGTGGCGGAGCTGGTGGTCGTCAGCTCCATGCTCACCTTTCATCCGAGCACCCATTTCTTCATGCTCCAGGTCATCTGGGTGACGGGCGCGTCGATGATCCTGATGGCGCTGCTGATCTACTTGCCGCTTTGGGCGGTGACGTTGTTCGGCGCCGTGCTCGTCCTGGCGCACAACGCCTTTGACGGAATCAGCCCCGCTACGATGGGCCCGGTCGCGGGAACGCTTTGGCGTTTACTTCACGTGCCCGGCGTTCTGGTGCCGCCGGCCTCCGGGAATTTGTGGTTGAATCTCTATCCGCTGATCCCGTGGCCGGGAATCATGGCACTCGGTTTCGCCTTCGGCTCGTTTTTGCAATGGCCGCCAGTGCAACGCCGCCGCGTCATGCTCTATCTCGGCGCCGGTTCGCTCCTGGTCTTCGCCCTTTTACGCTGGAGCAATCTCTACGGCGACCCGGCACCGTGGAAGCCTCAGGCCTCCGGCGAACGCACCTTCATGTCGTTCCTCGACGTGCAAAAATATCCGCCGTCGCTCCTCTTTGTGCTGGCCACCCTCGGCGTTTCGCTCTGCCTGATGGCCGCGTTCGAAACCTGGCAGACGCGCGACAATTTCAAATGGCTGCGCTCAATCCTGTCCGTCTACGGCCGGGTGCCCTTCTTTTATTATTTCCTGCACTTCACCTTGATCCATCTCGCCGCCTTGCTCACGGCCGCCGCGCTCGGACTCGACTGGCGCTGGTGGCTTCGCCTCGCGCCCAGCGGCGGCATTTTCGCCGGCCAACCGCCTGGCTACGGCTTCTCCCTGCCGATCGTTTATCTCGTCTGGCTCGCGATCGTGGCTCTTTGCTATTTCCCCTGCAAATGGTTCGCCGGTGTGAAGCAGCGAAACAAAAGCTCCTGGCTGTCGTATTTGTAGAGAAAGGCCGACGGTCATAGACTGCCGCTACAGCAACTCACAATCGTTCCGCCCACCGACGATCATGGCGCGCTCCGTGGAGAACAGCATGGACGTACAGCGTATCGCCGACGACGGAGAAGAAAATCCGGTACGGAAAACGATTGGTGAGCACACGTCGAACGTTTCCATCGCGATGAACAATGCGAAATAGTTCGGGACTCTCCTGCGCGCGGTTGGTTGCGGTCAAATTTCGTCGAGTAATTCTCCGCCGAATCCGGCCGCAGGCGCTTCATACCAAGCCGCGGCCCTCACTACGTCTTCCACCGCCGCGGGGCGGAAGATGACGTGCTGAATCATTGCGGTCTCAATCGCCGCAAAACTTCATCTTTGAGTTGTTCTGCGGGGATGCCTGCGTTCGGTTCTTGACGGAAATCTACGAGTCGCTCGTCGAGGATCGCTCTTTCGCCGCTCGTGAGATCCTGATCTTCGACCTCGGTGGCACGCCGGACTAATTCCTGTCGTTCTGCGAACGACAGTCTCGGGATTTCAGCGAGGATCTCGGTCAGACTCATTTCATTGTATCTCGGCTGCTCCCGCATCGCTCGACCGCTACCTCTGCGGCTTTACCGGCCATGTCGCTCATCCCAGTCGCTCCATTCGGTCGAATCTTCGACATCATTTCATTCTGTCGAAAGTTTTCTGTAACAGAGCGAGGTCGGTGGGCTGCCCTAATTTTTCTCGGGTACTATCGATCCACTTTTTTTCCAAAGCGTTTTTGGTAGGACGATCGCTCTCGTAGAAGACGCCGAAGACGCCGGGGAATGGTATTTGAGCCAACTTATAAGCAGCGAGCTCGTCGGTGACCCGCCACGGCGGGCAGGCTGTGTGGCGGAGCGATGCAATCATTTCATTCGGTCGAATGTCTTTTGCAGGAGTTGCAAATCGGTGGGGTGACCTAACTTTTCCCGGGTGGTGTCGATCCATTTCTTCTCGAGGGCGTTTTTCGTTGGCCGATCCGATTCATAAAACACCCCGAACACTCCCGGAAAGGGAAGTTGCGCTAATTTATATGCCGCCAGTTCATCCGTCACGTCGTGCCTCAATTCGTCCTCGGGGGTGTTGTCATATTTTTTCTCGTCAATCAACGAGAAGGCGCCTCCTTTGCGCGGGTTCGCGGGATCGAAGGCGCCGGGGAAAAATTCGACACATTCACTGAGGCATTCGATGACGGAGAAGCCCTGGTGATCCATCGCGCGCTCGATCATTTGGATCATGTGGTTGACCTGGGTGGCGTGGGTGCGCGCGACGAACGTGGCCCCGGCGCAGATGAGTTGTTTCATCGGGTTGACCGGCTGATCGATGGCGCCGGTCGGGTCGGTCTTCGATTTGAAACCAATCGGCGACGTGGGCGAGGTCTGCTTCTTCGTCAGGCCATAGACAAAATTGTCCATGATGAAGTAGGTCAGGTTGATGTTCTTGCGCGCGCCGTGATTGAGATGGTTGCCGCCGATGGAGAAGCCGTCGCCGTCGCCGCCGAAAAGAAAAACGTGCAGGTCGGGCCGGGCCAGGCTGATGCCGGACGCGAGCGGGACGGCGCGGCCATGGATGAAATGCGCGCCGTAGCCGTTCACGAAATACGGGAAGCGCGAGGAACAGCCGATCCCGGCGAGGGTGACGATCTTCTCGTGATCGAGCTGCCGTTTCTCGA
>QHBM01000045.1:0-11731 GCA_003244145.1 Chthoniobacterales bacterium | reverse complement strand
GGGTGATCGGCCGTGATGGCTTTCTTGGTGACTTTCTCGCGGACGAATTCCAGAACTGCAGTGGCTTCAGACGAAGCAGTGGCGGTGGTGGAACCGTTTTCGTTTGGTGGTATTTCGTTGGTTTCGGTGCTCATGTTTTGGGACAAAACTCTTTAGGAAATTAACGTTGGCGGAGTTGCTTGCGAATCCATTTTGGATTGCGCCGCAAATCTAGAATCGCGATCACCAGCGTCTCATCGCCGCGCTCGCGATAATAGATACCAAAAGGAAAGTGCGTTCCGATCATGCGGTGATATCCGAACTGGCGAGAATGAATGCCGCTGAACGAGGCCAACCGATCGAGATCAGAGAGGACGGAGGAGACGCAATACTCGCCGAGACCCGCGGATTGCTCTTCGTAAAATCCTCTGGCTTCCTCGAGGTCGTCGGCTGCATCGGAGAGAACGATGACATTTTTCAATGACTGAAACGCTTTTTTACTTCGTCGAGACTCAAGAATTGAGCTTCGCCGGATCGAATCCTGGCCTCACGTTCAGCGAGGACTTCGCGGTGCCAGGTCGGGGACTCGAGCGCTTCGTCTTTGTTATCCAAAGACGCCCAGATCGCGTTCATTAGTTCGATCCGCTCTGCATTCGTCAGGCGCGAGAGCTCCTGCTTCATTTCGGCGACGCTCATAAAGTTACCCGACTCCCTGCGGGACGACTTCTTTCAAGGACTTCACGTTCTCCGGAGAAGTGTCGGTGTGAACGGTGGGGGTGCCTTCGCGCGGAATTTTGCGGGCGGCAAAGGAGCGACCTTCGAAGACGCGTTCGAGAATTTCCTTCACGCGGAAGGTGAGGCCGTCGGTCTTGGTGGCGCTTTCGATTTTCGGTTCGCAGTAACGCGCCCGGAGAATCGTGGCCAGCTGGCCGAATCCGTAAAGGCCCTGGTCGTTCATTTCGACGACAACGATGCGATTGAACCTGCCGAAGATTTTCTCGAGGCCGTTCGGCAACGGGTGGACGTGCCGCAGATGCAGCGCGCCGGCTCGCTCACCATGTTCGCGCGCGAGTTTCACCGCATCGTGGATCGGTCCGTAGGTGGAACCCCAGCCGACGAGGAGCGTGCCGCCTTCCTGATCGCCATAGACCTCGGGCATCGGAATTTCCTCGGCGAGGTGGCGCAATTTGTTGCGGCGTTTCGCCGTCATGGCCATGTGCATTTTCGGGCTGCCGGTCGGATGGCCCATCTCGTCGTGCTCGAGTCCGGAGACGAGCGGATACTTTCCGTCGATCATGCGTGCGCCGGGCGGCACATGTTGCGTGATCTGATCGACCGCGTACGGCTTGAAGCCGGCCGGGCGCGGCGAAAGATCGAGTTTCGGGTCGATCATTAAGTCCTTCAGTTCCGGTTCGTCGAACGCTTCGATACGCGTCGCCAGCGAGGTGTCGCTCAAGATGAAAACCGGCGTGCTGTATTTGCGGGCGATGCGGGCCGCTTCGATCGCGATGTAGAAACAATCTTCCACCGTCGAGGCGGCCAGAACGACGCGCGGGCTGTCGCCGTGCCCGCCATAAATCGCCTGGAAGAGATCGCTCTGTTCGACGTTCGTCGGCAGGCCGGTGCTCGGTCCGCCGCGCTGGACGTTGATAATGATAATCGGCATCTCGGACATGGAGGCCCAGCCGATTGCCTCCGTCTTGAGCGAGATACCCGGGCCGGCGCTGCCCGTGACGGAGAGATAGCCGGACAAGGAAAAACCGAGAGCCAACGACACGGCGCCGAGTTCGTCCTCGGCCTGCACAAAGATGCCGCCGTATTTCGGCAGCTCGCCGCGCAAAATTTCCATGACGGACGACCAGGGCGTGATGGGATAACCGGCGCCGTAACGCACACCGGCGGCGATCAAGCCGTAGGCGAGCGCCTGGTTGCCATCCATCGTAATCTGCGCGCGATCGCCTGCCTTGGGAACCACGGTCTCGAACTTGTACTGCTTCGTCAGGACGTTGCCGACCGGATACGCATAGCCGGCCGTGAATGCCATGATGGCGGTGTTGGCGATGCTCTGATCTTTACCGGCAAATTTTTCTTTGATCAGCGTCGTGAGTTTCTCAACGTCGAGATGAAAGATTTTCGCGATCAGACCGAGGATGAAAATGTTTTTACCCTTGTCCTTCGCTGTTCCGCCGAGCGCTTCGACGGTCAGGCCGGTGATGGGCACGCCGACGTAAACGAAACGTTTGTCATCGAGATTCGGTTCGACGTTATCGCTATCGTAAAGAAGCACGCCACCTTCTTTCAGAAAGCTGATGTGGTCCTGATAGCTGTGCTGGTAAAAGGCGACCAAAAAGTCCGCTTCATCGCCCGGCGACAACACTTCGCCTGAACCAATGCGAACCTGGAAAATCGACGGCCCGCCGGAGATGGTGGCGGGAATCGTCATGTAAGTCATGACATCCTGGTCGCTGCGGCCAGCGAGCCGAGCGAGAAACGCGCCCGCGGTTTGGATTCCGTCCTGCGAATTGCCGGCCAGGCGAATGACCGCGTCCTGGATGTTCTCGGGTCGCAGGTCCGCGCGTTCAGGCGGCTGGACGGCAGCGGTCGCCGGTGCTTCCGCCCTTTGCACGGCGGTGATGTCGGGATTGTTCGGTTCGCCCATGGAAGTTGGCCGCACAATCTGCGGCAATATGCGGAAATTTGCGAGAGCAAATGTCCAACAGACGCCGATGCGCGGCGGGCCGAAGGAGCAGGCGGGAACCAGAGTCGATCGCGCTTACGAATCGGTAAGGGGCGTCATCGTCCCGCGCACGAGTAATCGCTCGGTAACGCCAGAAACCTGAATAGAAAGCAAACAACTAACGACGAACAGAATTATGAAGAAGTTTACCGCAATATTGATCAGCTGCTCGCTAACGCTGGCCGCGGCCGCGCAGGCACAGCAGGCTGAGGAGCAACCATCGCCGGCGAAGAAGCCGCACGAAAATGCGCATGACGCGAATGAAGGGAAACAGGCGCCTAACGACCAGAACGCCCACAAAGAACATAAAGAGCATGCGGAGCACGCCGAGACAAAGGCTGCCGCACAAAATGAACCGAAAGCTCAGGCGTCGCCGCAGGCCGCCGCCCATGCTGGGGCAAAACATCCCGCGAAGGAGCAGGCCAGCGCCAGCCCGAACGCGAAGGCGCAGACGGAGCAGCGCAAGGGTGAGCAGAATGCTGCCAGCAAACCTGCCGCTGCGACCAAGCCGCCCAGCCCCTCGGCTACGGCTGCTGCCGCGCAATCACAGCCTCCAGCCGCTCCTCAGGCGAAAAAGCCGAATGCGAAAAAGGTCGACGCCAAGGTAGTTCAATCGGTCAAGGCTCAGCACGCCAATTTCCGCGCTCAGCCAAAACCGGAGCAAGTGCCGGCGGTTACCTTTAATCAAGGCTACCGGATTCAAGGAGCTCAGCAGTGGCAGGGACCTCAATACGAAGTCTTCCGCTCTTACCATCCCGAGATGCATGACCAGGGTTGGTATCGCTCGCACTATCAACGTGTCGAGCTGATCGGCGGCGGCTATTACTACTTGAACAATGGCTACTGGTATCCCGCGTGGGGTTACGATCCGGGTGCGCAGTATTATGCTTATGACGCGCCCATCTATGTCGGCCACACCGCTGAGCCGCCGGATCGCGTCATTGCCAACGTGCAAGGCATCCTGCAAGAGCAAGGCTACTACAAAGGCGAAGTAGATGGATTGCTCGGGCCTTTAACGCGCGAAGCACTTACTGCTTACCAATCAGATAACGGACTTTATGCCACAGCCGTGATCGATGAGCCGACGCTCTCGTCGCTTGGCCTGGGCTAAGTCGCAACTACTCGCAAACAAAGCCGCCGGGGTATATACCTCGGCGGCTTTTTTGTTTTGTGAATCTGTACACGTTAACTCACTCGAGCGTGAAGAGGCCGTCGGTAATCGTCCAGGCATTGGCCAGCGGCATCTTCTTCAATTCGTGGCCAAGTCCCCACGTATCTGAATAGTAGATTTCGTGCGTTTTAGAGTTGAATCCGACGATCGACCGGATGTGTCCGCCGCGCGCGTGCGGGTTAAGTTTTTCCTCCGGCAACAAACCTAGTTGCACTGACCAAAGCAACGGAATACCTCGCTCGATGTGCGTCTGCACGTTGCGCTCGAAGGTAGTCATGTAAGCAGGATTGAGCTTCGTTTTTGCCTCGAGCAATAGCTCACCGTTCATCTGATGACAGACTAGAGGGTAACTCGCCGTGCTACTTTGTTGATCGATGAGTGTCGCGCCCACCGTTTTGGGCGCGTAACGCGCGAGCCGGTTGTAGTCGTTAATCTCGCGCAGGAAATCCGCGTAGCTCAGCCGATACTCAGTCATTACCAGGACTCGGAAACGGCTCGCGAGCTTGGTCAGCGCAGCCACCATCACCTCGGGGCTCGTCCCAACCTTCGCGTCCGCATTGGCGATCTGCGCCAGCTCATTCTCGTCCACCTCGACGCCGTAGTAGCGCAGGATTCTTTCCGTCGCCGCCGTCACGCAATAGCCTTCCGGCCTTGATCAACCATCGGAATATTCGGGAGCCACTCACCGCCATCGGCTTCCTTGACCACTCGCGCCCGCAGCTCAGCTGCATGCACCGTCTTCGGCTGCGCCGCGCCCGCCGTCAGCGTCGATTGAGCGCGAATCTGATGCGCAGCCGGATGAATTCAGCGCGGTACGGCACACGCCACGCGCGAGCGGCGCGACGGAAGTCAAAGAACCTCTTTATCCGCAGCTAACGTCCAGCTAATCGCGCAGCAGAACCTTCGAAGCCGGGTAATCGGCGGCGCGTAGCTCGGGCGAGCCTATCCGATATTTCGTATCAGCGACGGTATTTCGTTCAAGTCGCTTACAACGTAGTTCGCTTCTTTCTCGTAGTTACGCGGGTCCACGAAGCGGCGGTCGGGGATGGCGGCTACACGCATCTGCGCGGCTTTCGCCGCCGCGACGCCCGAGAGCGAGTCTTCAACAACGAGGCAGGCTTCGGGTGGGACGCCAAGCTTTTCTGAAGCGCGCAGGTATATCTCGGGATGTGGTTTGCCGTGCTCGACTTCGTCGCCGGTGATGATGAGATCGAACAACGGTGACAGCTCGTGTCGACCGAGAAATGGGCGCGCCGATGCGCTGACGGAACTCGTGGTGACGGCGAGGCGGAGGTTCATGTGGCGCAGTTCTTCAAGCACTGGTTTTGCCGAAGGGAACAGGCCAATGCGATGGGCGAAGAAGCGGACGGCGATTTCTCCGCGGCGCTGCATCATTTCCTCCGTAGGAACGGAGAGGCTGAAGGCGTTCTTGTAGAACTCGACGGCGAGCCGATAGCTCACGCCGAGAACATTCCGGTGGTATTCGCCGCGGTAGGTCACGCTGTATTCGGCGAGCAGGGTCGCGTCAATCTCGTTCCACCACGGCTCGGAATCAGCGAGCACACCGTCGAGATCGAAAATCACAGCGTGGAACCGTCGCGGCATAAGGTGGAAAGAGTGGAGGCGTTAAGGGGATTGGTCTGGTAACGGCCCGGCAATCGCGAGGCATCACGCGCGACTGTTTACAGCAGGGAGTGCAATGTGGTTCACTGGTTCATGGATTTTGGGGTAGCGGAGGACTGGCTCCGCCAGGGTGGGTGCGGCATGGTCGCAGTTGCGCAACAGCTGTTTCCTCACGGGATCTGGCCAACTCATCACACCGAGGTCACCACCGCCATCGCGGCGTTGCTCGTCGGAATTGTTGTCGGAATGACCGGCATGGGCGGCGGTGCGCTGATGACACCGGCGCTGATCTTTCTCGGCGTCGGCCATGTCTCTTCCATTATCACGGCAGACCTGACTGCTGCCGCGGTCTACAAGAGCGGCGGCGCTGCGGTGCATTGGCGGGGAGGATCGGCCAATATTCGGCTCGCGCTATTGCTCATCGTCGGATCAGTGCCCATGGCCTTTCTCGGACCGCACCTGGTGCGCTGGATGTACCCGGCGAGGAACATCGATAAGTTTCTGGCGGGCTGCATCGGCGTCGCCTCTCTCCTGGCCGCGACAACTTATACATTGCGGTTGTGCGTCCAGTTGCGGCGCAAGGCCAAAGGTGTGGCGCGAAAGCACGAGCCTTGCGTGGTGCGTCCGGTGCCCACGATTCTCGTCGGCGCGCTCGGCGGCCTGCTCGTCGGGGTCACTTCGGTCGGTTCCGGCTCGCTGATCATGATCACGCTGCTAATGCTCTACCCGGCGCTCCCCGCCGTGCAGCTCGTCGGCACGGACCTGGTGCAGGCGGTGCCATTAGTCTTAGCGGGCGCGATCTCGAACATCATGGTGAATGGGCTCGATTGGAGCATCGCAATTCCGCTCACGCTGGGATCGGTTCCGGGGTGTATGATCGGCGCGAAGATCGCGCCGCGGATGCGAGCTTCGTACATCCGGCGCGCGATCGTGGTTGTGCTCACGATCGCGGGACTGGCTCTGCTGGAAAAGGCGAAATGGATGTCCCTGGGCGCAGGGGGCGATCAATCTCACCCGCGAACGATCGCGCTGGTGGGCATCCTGATGTTGTGTCTGGCGCCGTTTCTATCGGCCGCAATTCGGCGAACTCTCCGCCGCGCCGCGCCTGCGATGCAAAGGATCGACGTGGCCGAAGAACCGGCTCCGTCCAACGCCTAGCTCGACTGCGAAGCTGTTTTAGAATGCGTTGCGCAAGGTATTGCGCCGATGCATCCGCCAGTAGGATGACGCGTTTGGAATTACCTTCGCAGAGACGTGGATCAATCGCCGCGCGTTACTTCAGTTCGTAAGTGGTAATCTCGAGCTGGTGACCATCGGGATCTGAGAAGTAGATGGAGAGGGATATGCCGTGGTCTTCGAAGCTGAACTGAATCTTTCGCGTCTTAAGCTGGTGCTGCGCGGCCAGAAAACTATCGCGGGTGGCGCGGAAGGCGACGTGTAGAATTCCACTGCCTTTCGACCCAGCGTTCCGCGCGGGAAAAAGAGCGAGGCCGGTGCCACCGATGCCGACAAACGCCGGGACGCCACCCCATTGGTCGCTGTACATTCGTTCAAGGTTGAGCAGGTCGAGATACCACGCGACCGAGCGCTCGACATCAGCGACCACCATTGCCACATGGTCAAGCCCGAGTAGTTCCACTTAACTAACTGCGGCTCGTTAGCGGTGCAAAGGCACGCGGCAGGTCACGCTCGTCCCACGGTTTCGCGTCGATTCCACCCGCAGCGTGCCACCGATAGCTCGGGCGCGATATTGCATGATGAGCGTGCCGAGGCCGTGCCCGCGCCTGCGTTTGCCCTGGCCATCATCGCTGATCGTGAGCACGATCTCGCCATTCGTTCGCTCCAAAATAATCGCGATCTCATTCGCTTTCGCGTGCTTCATGGAATTGGTCACGGCTTCCTGCGCGATGCGATAAAGATTCACTGCCATGGTCTGGTCAAGCCGGAGCGAGCGTGGGCAATCGCACCGGCAACTGACGTGATCATTGGTGCGCGCGCAAAGCTCGCGCAGGGCCGAGGGCAAACCGGCTGAGCCCAGCTCCAAAGGATGCAGGCCGCGGGCGAGGTCACGCGCGAGGCCGGCGTTGCCATTCACCGTTTCGGCGGCTTCGGCGAGCGAATCGGCGGCCGCTTTGTTCTGCGTGGCGATGGCCTTGGAGCGCGATTTCAGGAGGAACGCGGTCGCCGTTAGTTCCTGGCAAAGGCTGTCGTGTAAATCCTGGCTGATGCGCGCCCGTTCCTGCTCCGTGATGCGGAGGATTTGTTTTTCCAACATCTGCCGCTGATCCATGGCCTGGCGCAACTTGGCATTAGTGCGCTCCAGCTCCGCGGTTCGTTCCTGCACCCGGCGCTCCAGTTGTTCATGGGCATGGCGCAATTGCTCCTCGGCTTCGCGTTGCTGCGTGGCATCGCGCGCGATCTTGGCGAAACCGCGCAGCGCACCCGTCTTTTCGTCATCGAGCCGGCGCATCACGCCGTCGATCCAGATACGCGAGCCATCCTTGCGCATATGCCAGCGCTGGTCCGGCGCGGTTCCATCGTGCAAGGCAATCTCGATTTCCTTTTCCTCCGCCTCGCGCGTCCGATCTTCCGGCGTGAAAATCAGCTCGCCACTCTGGCCGACTGCTTCCTCCGCGCTCCAGCCGAAGACGCGTTCGGCGCCCTGGCTCCAGTAAGTAATCTCGTTCGCGGTATCGAGCAGAAACATGGCGTACTCGCGCGCTCCCTCGACCAGCAGCTCGAAACGCTCCTTCGTCACTCCCAAGGCCGCTGTCCGCTCCTTGTCCCTGGTGATGTCCTGCGCAACGCCAGCCACGCGCGTGATCTCGCCCTTGTCATTCGGAATCGCGAAACCGGTGTCACGGATCCAGCGCACCGCTTTGTCCGAGGCGCGGATAATTCGGTACTCGACCGTCTGGGTGTTGCCGGCAACTAACTTCGGCATGCTTCTCTGGACTCGATCCCGGTCCTCCGGGTGTACCAGCTGGAGGGACCGGTCGACATCTCTCTGGACAGTTTCGCGCGATTCACCCCAGATTCGCTCGTAGGCCGGGTTGAGATATTCCAGCCGGCGCGTCTTGGCATCGAGAATCCAAAAAACGTCAGCGGAATTTTCGGCGAATTGCCGGAAGCGCTCTTCACTCTCGCGCAGCGCTGTCTCGGCTTGCTTTAAATCCTGGATGTCGGTGGCCGTTCCAAACCAGCTCGTGACGCCGCCCTCTGCATCCCTCAATGGAACGTTGCGGCCGATGAACCAGCGGTATTCGCCGTCTTTGCGCTGCAGCCGGTATTCCGCGTCGAAGACTTCGCCGACGGCGAGGGCCTGCTGCCATTTGTCGCGCGAAGCCGGCGCATCGGCAGGATGCACAATGGCTTGCCAGCCTGGCCCGGCCGATTGCTCATAGGTCAGACCGCTAAAATCGAACCAGCGCTTGTTAAAATAATTCGCCGTGCCATCGGCATTGTTCGTCCAGATGATCTGCGGCACCGCGTCGGCCAGAATGCGCAGCCGGTTTTCGCTTTCGCGCAACGCTTCCTCGGCGCGCCGACGTTCACTGATGTCGAACATGACGCCAGTCATGCGCGCTGCTTTGCCCTCATGCCACGTGAGCGCCTTGCCGAACCCGCTCATCCAATGGGTTGCGCCATCGTCTTTGCGAATAATGCGAAACTCCGCTCGGTACGTGCCGCTCTCTTCCACCGCCACGCGCAACCGTTCCCTCACCATCTCGAGGTCGTCTGGATGAACGAAGCTCAGGAATTCCGCCGGTGTCTTTTCTGTCCCATCCGGCTCGAGGCCAAGCAGCCGGAAATGTTGTTCGTTCCAGATTACCTTGTGCGCGCGCACATCGTAGTCCCACGCCGCCATCTCCGCCGCCTCCAGCGCTACGCGGAAATGCTCCTCGCTCGAGCGCAACGCTTCCTCGGTATGTTTGCGCCGGGTGATATCGACGAACGTGACCACCACTCCCGCGATGCGATCTTCGCCACCGCGATACGGCGCGATGCGCGACAAGAAACAGCGGTCAGTCTCCAGTCGCACTTCGTTCTCAATGCCGGCGAGACTGTCGAGCACCGTCTGCGCGTCCTTCAGTAAATCTGGATAGCGCAAACGGTTGGTGATGTCGGAAAGCGGACGGCCGAGATCCGAGGGGATGATGTTGAAAATCTTCTGCGCGCTGGGAGTGAAACGCGCGATGCGCAATTGCCGGTCGAGAAAAATGGTGCCGATATCAGTCGAAGCCATCAGGCTATGCAGGTCGCTGTTGGCCCGGCTCAGTTCCTCGACGTTACTTTTCAGCTCGTTGTTAACTGTGATCAGTTCTTCGTTGACCGACTGCAACTCCTCCTTGCTCGTTTCCAACTCCTCAGTCGCGGAACGCATCTCTTCGTTCATCGCCTGGAGCTCTTCGTTGGAAGCTTTTAGTTCCTCGGAGGTGGCTTCGTATTGCTCGACCGTCGAGTTCAGCTGCTGCTTGAGAAATTGAATCTCATTCTCGAGCTCCGCCGTCACCGACGCGGCGTCGGGTTGCACCGCCGGACGCTGCGCCTGCCGCGCGTCGGCCTCGCTCTCACGGAACAGGACAAGGAAATATCCCTGGGCCGAATCCTTCCCGCGCACCGGCCGCACTTCCACCGTCACCACTTTGCGCTCACCCTCGATCTCCAGCGCGACGGCTGACCCGGTCACGCTCTCGCTTGTCTGACCGGCGCGGAAAAGAGCAGCGCGCAATTCACCACGTAACTCCGGCCGGACAATGGCGACGATGTTGGCCGAGGGTTCCCCGGCCACGAATTGCAAATAACGCCCGCCGTTTTCGGAAAGATGAACGAGATCGTGCGCCTCGTTCACCACGGCGGAGGATGGGCCATATTCCTCGAGCAGCTTCAGGTGCAGCTCGCCGAACAACACCGCTCGCCTCTCCTGCCGGTCGAAGGAAATCTTCGGCGTGTCGCCGCCGGCGCTTGCGGCGCCAGTCCCGCTCAGCGCCGGCAGCTGGCGTGGCCGCGGTTCCGCGTGCACGCGCTTGGCCGGGTCGGCCGTGCGCAAAGGAAGGGTGGGAATTTTCCACGTCGGCCGCGGAACGGAACGGCGGATGTAGATGCGATGTTTGGTGTCGAGCGGCGAAAAAAGCGTTTGCGCCGCCTGCCCACCCTCAGCCGCGCCGATGAAAAGCAATCCACCCGGGCGCAAGGCGAAGTGGAAAATATCGAAGACCTGGTCCTGCGCTTTGGCATTCAGGTAAATGAGCAGGTTGCGACAGGAGATGAGATCCACCCGCGAGAAGGGGGCATCTTTCAGCACGTCGTGCGCGGCGAAAAGCACCGTCTCACGCAGTTCTTTGCGCACGCGATAACGCCCGTGATCTTTCACGAAAAACTGCCGAAGCCGCTCCAGCGAAACGTCGGCTTCGATCGTCCCCGGATAAAGTCCATCGCGCGCCTGCTGGATCGCCTGCTCATCAATATCGGACGCCAGCACCTGGATTTTCGGCGGGCTGGGAAGACTTTCCGCATGCTCCACCAGCAGCATGGCGATGGAGTAAGCTTCTTCGCCCGTCGCGCAGCCTGCCACCCACACCCGCACCGCGTCCTCGGGTCCTTTCCCGCCGAAAAGTTGCGGGATGTGCGACTGCAAGGCGGCGAAAGCCTCCGGGTCGCGAAAGAAATGCGTCACGCCAATGAGCAAATCCTGGAGCAGCGCGCGCGCTTCGGCGGAGTGTTTGCGCAGGAACTCGAGATATTTCGGAATCGAGTTGATCGAATTCACCTGCATCCGGCGCGCAATCCGGCGCAGCACGGTGGCGCGTTTGTAATGGGCGAAATCGTGCGCGGTGTGCGCGCGCAAGTGGGCCAGCACCTCTGCCAGCGCCTCCTCATCCTGCGCATCGTGCGTTTCGTCGGAGACGGTCTCGCCCCCCGGCGCTTCGCGCACCTTCGCGTCCGGCGTTTCCGCGTCCGTGATCTCCGGTGGCAACCGCATCGCGTTTTCGTTGCGCACGAACTCCATCAGCTTGCCCGGCATCTGCGCCACCGGCAGCACCCAATCGACCATGCCGGTGCTGATTGCCGTCATCGGCATGCTGCCGTGCTGCGCCTCGTTCGGGTCCTGCGCAATCGTGACTCCGCCATGTGCGCGGACATGTTTCAGCCCGATGACGCCATCGGAATCCGAACCGGAGAGAATCACGCAAACGGAGCGCTGGCCGTAGGATTGTGCC
>QHBM01000117.1 GCA_003244145.1 Chthoniobacterales bacterium | reverse complement strand
GTGCGCGGCGCCCGCCGGCAATGCTTCGCCGTAACGCACAAATTCCTGCTTCTGGAGGAGCCAGGCGTCCGTCGCGTTCCAGAGAAGCATCGTATTCGGCATTGGTTTCGCCTTTACCGTGATGCCGCCATTCGCGCACTGCTCGATCTCGAGTTTGGGGCGAACTGCGACGGATGAAATCGTCACGCGTACCGCTTTTCCAAAGGTGATGCGCGGATGGTTTTGCAGCGACGGAAGGAGTCGCAAAAACGCATCGCGCGATGACAACGCCATGCCGCTGGCGAAGATCGCGGGAAACGCTCGCAAGCCTTCGATCAGTGCGAGGTCTGATTCATCGGCGGCGAAAGCAGCGTTCTTTGGCAAGGCGGAGAGCAGCGTGCGATTCGCACCGACTTCGGCTTCGACGACCAGCATGACCTGCCCTTTCGCCCAGGCCGACATGAAGTTCGGCGGAAGAATCAGATGCAGCTTCGCCGGCTTCGCGTCTTCACTTCCGATCGGGACGAACTTCGGACCAGCCGGAGCCTCTTCGATCTTCGGCTGTTCCAGAACGATCGCGGACACGGGCCTAAGCAAAGCGAGTCCAACAGCGACGGAATGCCCGCAGATTTTTCCGCTCGAGCGCGATTCCCAACACGTGCAGAGATTCTCCACGTCAGCCGCGCTTTTGATGCGCAGCCCGGAGCGATAGTTCTTTGCGCCTTCGCGCACGAAACCGGTGAGCAACGGCGGCTCGTAACGCGCTTCGGTCACGCGACCAGCTTTGACCACGTCGCGCGCAGCTTTCATCGCGGGCCAGCCGCCCGCATTGATCAGGAGTCTTTCGGTTAACGGAATCGGAGTCGACATCGCGGGGAAACGAATGTGCCAGATCTCGGATGTTCTGCGAGAAAGCTGCGGTTGTAGCGACGCCGCTCTGTCGGCGTACGAAGGCTCGACATTTACAATAAGCGTATTTACGGGGACAGAGCCCGTCGCTACAGCGCTAAGGGGCGACGCGGCGCTGGCAACTTACTGTTTTTCGTAGATGCCGAGGAAAGTAGTCTGCCACGTCTTGCCGCCGTCACTGGAGATGGTCCATTCCTGTTTCACTTTGCCGTCAGCTAATGGCGTGTAAGTGATTCGATTCAGGTAGGGACCTTTCGCGCTTTTGGTTTCGCCCGAGATAACCATGGCGCCATCGACAAGCCCACCGTGGAGATGGAGGATGGTGCCGTCGCCGCCGACCCAATCCTGGTGCCACTGGCGATCGGCTTCATCGTAGTAATTGATGCTGGTGCCGCCGGTTCCATGGGCGGAGAGCCATTGCTCGCGGATGGCGCATCCTTCCGACTGGCGCGTGATCTCGCTCGTCCCGACCTGGACGCCTTTTGGATTGGTGACTTTCCAGCGCCCAATCCAGAAATCGAATTGCCGGAACTCCGGCGCCACGCACGCGGGTGGAGGCGGGGTCGCCGTAGCGGCTGCGGCCGGTGTTGGGGAGGGCTGGCCTTCGATGGCCGCGCCAATCAAAATGAAAAGGAAGCCGATCGCCAACTGAGCCAGTTTGCTAAGGTTCATCCGGGAAATTGAAAAGATTTTAGAATTCAAGAAACGCAATCAAGTCGCAGCCTCAGCGTCGATCCGCCGACTAACCACAAATTTAAACAGCACGAAGCAAAGTCCCGAGCCGGCGGCGAAAGCGGCGTGAAGCAACCAAAAGTTGGTGGTAGGCCATTTCTCGAGGTAACCGCCGATCCAGCCGACCATGGTGTTGGCGGCGAAGAAGGCCAGGTAATAGAGGCCGATGACCGTGGCGTTGATCGCTTTCGGCGCGTACCTGGCGAACAACGCGAGGCTGACCGGCAGCATATGGGCGAACGCGATGCTGTTGAGAAAGTGGAACGCGACCGGCCAGAAGAGCCCGATCTTTTGTCCGGCGCCTTGCGTCGCGGCGGCGGCGACAAGGCAGAGCGCGCCGCCGATCGAGAATGCGGAACCGATGATGATCTTGGTGATCTCGTCGGGTTCGCGGTGACGCTTCCCGTACCAGCGATAGAAGAGAGCGACGAGCGCAAGGAAGCTAACGCTGACAATGGCATCGAGGGTGACGAGCCAGGTGGTCGGCAGTTTTTTGCCGAGGAAGACGAGGTCGAATTGCCGGTCGCCCCAGACGAGGTAGGCGTTGAAGATCTGGTTGTTCGGCACGATCGCGACGGCGAGCACCGGGATGAGCAGAATCAACGCGATGACGGCGCGCCACTCGCGGCTCGTGAGTTTTGCTCGCGCCGGAGCGGTGCGAGTTGGACTGGCAGCGGCGATGCGCGGGTCGTTGTCACTGGAGCGCAAATATTTCTGACCCTTGAGATAGATGCCGGTGGCGGCGAAGCCGTAGTGCCATCCGTAAACTTCGCCGAGCGTTCCGACGATGAGAGGCGAAGCGATGACGCCGGCATTGATGCCAAGGTAAAAAATCTGGAAGGCGTCAGCGCGGCGGAGGTCTTCGGGTTTATAAAGTGAGCCGACCTGGCTGGCGATGTTGCCCTTGAACATGCCGCAACCAAGGATCAGACAAAGGAGCGCAAAGAGAAACGCGACTTCGAACGCCATGAGAAAATGGCCGGCCGCCATCGTGAGCGCCCCGAGAAGAACGGTGCGGCGCCGGCCGAGGACGCGGTCAGCGAGGAAGCCGCCGAAGATTGGAGTGAGATAAACGCTCGCAGTGTAGGTGCCGAAAATCGCGGACGCCAGCGCCTGACCATCGAGGCCGCCATAGAGCCGGCGGAAACTGTTGAACGCCGTGATGTGCTCGATGTGTCCCGGCAGCAGGAGATACTTGACCATGTAAAGGACGAGCAGCGACTGCATGCCGTAGTACGAGAAACGTTCCCATGCTTCGGTGAAGGCGAGGTACCAAAGTCCGCGCGGATGACCCAGGAAACCGGGCGTGTGTTCTTCGCCGGTGAGCGGCGCGGCATCATCGGGTTCAGCGGTAGCGGTCATGCGCGGCGATAGTGAAGTGACCAGTGATGAGTGACAAGTGACAAGTGCTGCGAAGCCTCACACTGTAGCGACGCTCCCGCCGTGGCGGGATCGGCGTAACAGCGCGTGAGCTAATGATACACGTCTGGACGGCGACAGAGCGCCGTCGCTACACGATCAGCGAAAGAAGAATTTTCACACAAAGGTCACAACGGAACACAACGGCCGGATGATCGGGATGGGGAATTAGGAATGGGATGGATCTATCTGGAAACCAGGAAGGAGGCTCGGGAGACAGGAAAGTAGGAAGAGGAAGTGGCCGCAGCCTTCCCGCGTTCTTGGCAAAGTTCCTGGTCTCCTGGTTTCCAAATCGATTCGCCTTCGTGTCCTTTGTGTCCGTCGTGTGAGGTCCATCACCACGGGATGACTTTGCGGTCTTTGACGAATTTGCCGGTGAGATCGTGCGGCGCTTCAGTCGCGAGCCAGACAATAGTGGATGCGCCTTCGCCGACCGAGCGCGTCGCGCCTGCGCCGCCCATCTCGGTCCGGACCCAGCCGGGGCACACACTGTTGATCGCAAACTTCGGCAGCGCCGCCGCGAGTTGCACGGTGACGCCGTTCAACGCGGTCTTCGAAACACAATAACTGGGCGCCCATCCGTCCGCTCCATCTTCGAGCTGGCCGCCGCCGCTGGAGACATTCACCACGCGCGGCGCCTCGCTCTTTTCGAGCAGCGGCACGAAAGCCTGCGTGACAAGCCACGGCCCGAGCGTGTTAGTGCGCAACGTTTTTTCGAAAATCTCCGGCGTGACGGTGACCGCGCTTTTGTCGTCATCGAGCAGGATGCCAGCGTTGTTGATCAGAACGTCGAGACGGTCCGCATGCCGGGCGAACTCCTCCGCCGCGCGCCGGATGCTATTGGGATCTGAGACGTTGATCGGCAGGAACGTGACTTCACCGTCGGCCGCGAGTTGCTCCGCGGCGTGATGTCCGGCCTCGGCATTACGTGCGCCGAGGAAAACGCGAAAGCCTTGCCGCGCAATCTGTCGCGCGACCTCGAACCCGATGCCTTTATTCGCGCCGGTGACCAGCGCCGTCTTCTGGTTTTTCATGCGAGGTCAAGGTGCGGCGGGGATTTCTCCGATGCAACGAATGACAGACGGCTCACACAAAGTTCACAACGGAACACACCGGCGCGGACGAATTGGAAACCGACTGAATCAGAAAGGATGATTATCTGGAAGCCAGGAAACCAGGAAGGGGAATTCAAAGTCAGTAAGCATCCTGGTCTCCTGCCTTCCAGATTGATTTCTCATCTTTCGATTCACCTTTGTGTCCCTTGGTGTCCGTCGTGTGAGGCTGCCGCAATCAGCGCATCGCGCCGGCCATTACGTCCGTTGATTTCAACGGGATCGCGAAAGGTTCGAGCGGCATCGGGTCGTCGTGATCGAGGAACTCCGAGCACAGCGCGAAGAAATGGGCGCGGGTGGTGGCGCGGCGGACTTGGTGGAGGAACTCACCGGTCGGTTCCACGCCGAGACCGATGAAGTTCATGTACTTCTTCATGTTGTTGATCTGGGCTGACTCCCGGATGCCCGGTGTGCTGACGGCTTCGTAAAGCGCGTGCACGTAATCGAGGACGTCGCGGCCGGCAGGGCGGAAGACCGGCTGGCCACGGCGCTGCTCGCGGATCTGGCGGAAGAGCCACGGATTGCGGATGACGCCGCGGCCGATCATGAGCCCGCGCGCGCCGGTCAGCGTGAGGACTTCGTCCGCCTTGCCGGCGGAGTAGATGTTGCCGTTCGCGAGCACCGGGCACGACATCGCTGCGACGGCGCGGGCGATGAAGTCGTAGCGCGGCGCGCTGCGATACATCTCCTTCACGGTCCGGGCGTGAACGGTTAGCAGGTCGAGTGAATGGCGAGCAAAGATGGGCAGGAGCTCATCGAAGACCGACGCGTCATCGAAGCCGATTCGCGTCTTCACCGTGAATGGGATCGCGATCGCTGCGCGCAAAGCGCCAAGAATTTTGTCGATGCTATCCGGGGCGCGGAGCAAACCGCCGCCGGCGCATTTGCGATACACGATCGGGACCGGGCAGCCGAGATTCAGATCAATCGCCGCGACCGGATGCTGTTGGAGCTCTCGCGCGGTGCGCACCAACGCGGCAATGTCGTTACCGATCATCTGAGCGATGACGGGACGGCCGGTCGGGTTTTCCGTGATGGAGGCGAGGATTTTCGGATCGAGCCGGGACTCGGGCAGGACGCGGAAGTATTCGGTGAAGTAAACGTCCGCGTTTCCGTAGCCGCTGATCAGGCGCATGAACGGCAGGTCCGTGACGTCCTGCATCGGCGCGAGCGCGAGGATGGGCTCGGTCCCGCACAGCAGGTTTTGGAATTCGGTTCGTGGATCCACTTCAGGAGAAACTAATCTGGACGCCAGGAAAAAGAATTGAATCAGGAAAGCAGGAAGTTAGGAAGGGGATCGATTTCTCTCCGAACTGCTGATAGAGCATTGTCAGCTTTTGTTTATGAAATCGCTCCCGGCCGAGCTGAAGCGGCGCAACGTTTACAAAGTCGCGGTCGCGTACGCGGTGGTGGCATGGCTGCTTCTGCAGGCGGCGTCAATTCTCTTCCCCGCATTCGAGGCGCCGCCGTGGGTGATGAAAGTATTCATCGCGGCGATCGCCGCCGGTTTTCCGCTCGCATTGATTTTCGCGTGGGCTTTCGAGCTTACGCCGGACGGCATCAAGCGCACTGACGAAGTGCCGGTGAGCGACTCGATCACTCGCACGACCGGACGCAAAATGGTGGCGCTTGTCGCCGTGCTCGCAGCGATCGCCGCAAGTCTGCTGATCTTCCAATTAACGCGCCGGAATCCGCCTGCGAATACGCAGAACTCCACGGCCCCGGTGTCTTCGCCGCCGGCGAACGCGGCACCGGCCATTTCAAGCAAGAGTATCGCGGTGCTGCCGTTCGCCAGCCTGAGCGAAGACAAAGCGAACGCTTATTTTGCCGATGGCATTCAAGACGAAATCCTGACGCGCCTTTCGAAGATCGCGGAGCTGAAAGTGATCTCGCGCACTTCGACGCAGCAGTATCAAAGCAAACCCGGAAACGTCTCCGAGATCGCTAAGCAATTGGGCGTGGCGCACATCCTGGAAGGCAGCGTGCAGAAATCAGGCGAGTCGGTGCGCGTGAACGTGCAGCTGATCAAGGCGGAAGGCGATTCGCATCTTTGGGCGGAAACGTACGACCGCAAATTAACCGACATCTTCGCGGTCGAAAGCGAAGTGGCGCAGCGGATCGCGAGTTCGTTGGAAGCGAAACTGACCGGTCGCGAAAAGGAAGCGGTCAATTACGTCGGAACAAAAATACCGGCCGCGTATGACGCTTATCTCCGCGGGATCGCGCTGCGCAACGCGCAATCACGCGAGGACCAGGACCGGTTGATTCAATATTGCCGGCAGGCGGTCGCGCTCGACCCAAATTATGCAGCGGCGTGGGCTGACATCGCGGTGGCGGAAGGCCTGAAATACATTCAGGGAATCCGAACCGATGCGCAGCGAGCGCTGGTGAAGGAAGCGGCGAGAACGCGTTGCGGCTCGATCCGGAACACGGCGCCGGGCACACCGCGATGGGAATGTATGTGTATTATTGTCTGCAGGACTACGACAAGGCGTTGATCGAGCTGCAGCAAGCGAATCAACAATTACCGAACAATCCGCTGATCCTCCAGGCGATAGGACTGGTGAAGCGGCGCCAGGGCAAAATGGACGAATCCGTCGCCCTGCAACTGCAGGCCGCGCAGGGTGATCCTTTGAACCAGGACATTTGGATAAATCTCGGGTGGAGTTACCGCGGGATGCGCAAATTCACCGAAGCCATTGCCATGTTAGACCGGGCGCTTTCCATCGCTCCGAACGAACGATCCATCGTCGGTCGAAAAGCCGAGACCCTCTTTGCCGGAGGCGACCTTGTCGCCGCGACGCGGCTAGTCGAACAGCTCAATCCAAAATTCACCGAGGGCGAATACTTCGCGCGCATTGGTGTTCTCGTGTTTCAGCGAAAATTTGATGAAGCGATCGCGATGATCACGTCGGACCTGGCAAAAGCGCAGTCCCCTCCGGCGATCGTGGTCGCGGGCATGCATCTTACACTTGGCGAAATCCACCTTGTTGCGGGGCGCGAGCAGGCGCAGCCGTTTCTGTTGCAGGCCGAGAAGGAGCTGATCGCGTTGAAGGAACAGGGCGACGCCAGCCCTGACCTGCGCGCGCTTTTGTTGGAAGTTCACGCGACGCTTGGTCGCCGCGAGGAAGTGGAACGCGAAGCGAAGGATCACATTGCGCAAGAGGCCAAGGATCGCTGGTCCGGTCCGAAGGGCGAAGTAGACGTGGCGCGGGCGTATGCGATTTTAAGCGATCGCGATCGCGCTCTGGCAATTCTCGAGCGGTTGCTCGTGCAACCGTACGCCGATTCGCTCACTGCGGCGTATTTGCGGATCGATCCGATTTGGGACCGGATTCGTGATGATCCGCGGTTTCAAAAACTGGCGAACGCCACCCCGTGATTCGTCGGGTCGGATTCCAGCGTCGAGAAAAAGAAGCCGCCCCCCGAAAGGTGATCCTCAGTACCTCAAGCGCCGCGTGAAGGCAGCGTCCTGCGCGCTCTTCCTGGGTTTGATCACCGTTTTCTGCTGCGCGGCCGCGGTCGCACTCGACGCGTTTGTCGCAATGGGTGTGGGACTCGCGGTTTGAGTGGGCGTGTTTTTGACGTTGCTTTGGGAGGCCGATACAAGGCGACTACCGGCTTTCTCCTTCTCTTTTGCCCATGCGGTCGCCGCCATCGCGAAGACAAGAATGCCGCAGAACAATTTGATCATACTCAGTTTTTTACTCGGGCCGATTGGCCGAGGGAGTCAATTCCGGGGCCAGTCCTGCTTCAATAACAAAGACCGGGCGCGGCGCCGACATAGGTATCGTCGTGCAATTGCTTCAACATGAAATTGGCGACGTCGGCGCGAGAGATTTTTGTGGGCAGAATGTAGCTGCCGACATTCGGACCATGGCGGTAAGCGCCGCGCTCGGGGCCGTCGGTGAGCACGGAGGGGCGGACGATTACCCAGTCGAGATCGCTTCCTTCGATCAGCTTTTCCTGGCGAACACGGTCCCAGAAATAGAAGGGCAAGACCAGGGGCACGAATACGAGCAGGGCAGGCAAGCCAAGACGACCGGCGGCGCTGCCGACGCCGAGCGAACTTTCGCAAATGAAACGCGGTGGGACCGGCCGGCTCTGCATCGCGCGCAGAAGATTGCGCGTGCCTTCCGAGAGGATGCTTGACGGTCCGAAGAATTTCTTGTGGCCAAGCGCGCAGAGGACGGCGTCCTGGCTCTCCATCGCGGATTCGACGGAGGTGTAATCGAGCACGTCGCCTCGCACAACGCGGAGATTTGGATGCTGGATGGTGAGCTTCGCCGGAGTGCGCACGAGGGCGGTGACCTGATGGCCCAGTTTGAGCGCCTGCTCCACGAGCTCGCGTCCGCTTCCGCCCGTGGCGCCGATGACGAGAAGCCGGAGCGGGCCCGAGAGCTGGCGCGGGATTTTCTTCTTCGCCCGAGGCGCCCGGCGCGCCAAAGCAACGGCCAGCAGCAACGCATAAATGACCCAGCCGATCAGGATGATTCTGCCGGGATGCATTATTTCAGGATTGAATCGGCGGGATAAAGGACGCCGTTCTTCATCACGCTCTCGATGTCGGAGGCGTGCGCGATGTCGTCCACCGGATTCGATTTCAGGATGACGAGATCGGCGAAGTTGCCGGGCTTGAGCGCGCCGATCTTCGGTCCGGTTTCGCCGCCAAATGTTTTCGCGGCGTTGGCGGTGGTGCATTTGAGGATCTGCATCGGAGTGAGGCCCGCTTCGCGCATGAGCTGGAACTCGCGAAAGATCGCCGGGCCGTGGATCGTGCCGATATTCCCGGCGTCGGTGCCAGTGGCGATGGTGATGCCGGCGTCCTCCAGCGTTTTCAAATTCTTCAACGCGATGTCGTAGGTTTTTTTGATGTTATCGAGAACAGGCACCGGATTCGCGATGGCTTTGCTGATCCGCTCGGGAATTTTATCCGGCGGCAACTTCGTGACGTCGAGCGTGGAGATCACTTCCGGATTGCCCCACGCTTTTTCTTCGGGCGTGAGCTCGAGTTTGTGCGCGAAGGTGCGGCCATAACGTTCAAAGACAACGAGCGTCGGCGTGAGGATCGTGCCCTTCTCTTTCAACAGCTTCACGAACGCTTCGTCCACGAGTTTGTCGGTGACGCTGTGGACGAGAAGGTCGGCGCCTTCTTCGGCGGAAGCGCGCGCGGCCTCGAGCTCGGTGGCATGCACGGCGACACGAAGTTTGAGCTTGTGGCTTTCTTCGACGACGGCGTGCACGATCGGGCGAAAGATCGCGGCGCGTTCGACGTCGCTCTGGCCGGGCGCAGGTGATGCGCTGGGGGAAATCGAGGCGGTGGACGATCCGCCTTCGCCAGGCTTCGGCGCGACAGGAACTATGTACCAAATCTTGATGTAATCGGGCTTTTGCGCGGCGAGTTTGCGCACCATTTCGCGGCCCTGCTCGGGCGTGTCGATCTTCACGATCGGCGGATCACCGAGATCGAGCTGCGGTCGCGATACGCTCGAGATGAGCGGACCCGCGGCGGCGACTCTCGGCGCCAGTGCGGTCGAGTTAGCGATTTTTCGCATCTCGAAATTCCACATCGGTCCACCGATATCGAGGACCGATGTGATCCCGCAGCGCAGGTAACGCTTGAAGGTATCGGGCAGGTTCTTCTTGATCATCGCGACTTCGTCCCGGTAAGGCCGCACACTCGTTAGGTCGACGGCGTCGGGCCGGGTGAACAGTCCGCCGGACTGGAAGAAGTGGACGTGCGTGTCGATGTAGCCGGGCAAAATGAATTTCCCGCGTGCGTCGATAACCTGATCGCCTTTCTTTGGAATTTCGGCGCCGCCTTCCTTTATCGCGGTGATGTGATCGCCCTCGATCGAGATGACGGCGTTCGGAATTACCTTGCCGCTGCCCGGATCGATCGCGGTACCGTTCACGATCACCGTAGTGCCGGATGGGGTAGCGAGGGCTGAGGAGGCGAGCGCGGCGGCGACGAGAGCAAGGAAAGAGAAGCGTTTCATATTAATATATGGCGAGCGAATGCCGCGCTCGGAGGTTGGTCAGCGAATCACCGCGGTCTCGCCGAATTTCTTAGCCATGTCCTGGAGATGTTCATCGATGTATTTTGTCTCGCCAAAGAGCCGGCTCATGAGACGGAAGAACGGCTGCTTCATGGTCGACTGTTCGGTGATGACGACCTGCGCGCCGCCGGCCGCCGGCGTGATGTCGTAGGTCCAGGATCCTTCGAACGGACCGCTGGCGTCGCCCAGGGAGCGAACCAGACGCGAAGGCGGCGTGCTCTCGGTGGTGACGATAATCATCGACATATTGCCTTTGAAGGTCTGGCGCGTCGCTTCTTTCCCATCGATCGGCGGAAGCATCTCGATCTTCTCCATGTTGTGATTCCATTTGGGGAAATTCGGCAAGTCGGTCAGCAACGCGAAGATGGCATCGGGCGTTTGCTTGAGCGTGGTTGTGCGCGTGTGGGTCTGGTGCTCGGGAATGTTGCGGGCGTAAAAGTAGGCGATGGCGGCGAGCGCTACGAAAATGAGAAGAACGCGGAAAAGGAATTTCATGGCGGCATGATTGTCCGGCGCGAGAGCATTCGACGAGCGAAAAGGTAGGGGTGATTGACTCAATCGCCCGGGCGGTCGGTGAACCGCCCTGCCTGATGTCCGGTTGCGTGTTCGCGGATACAGCGAGAGTTTGCGAACTCACACGGAGACAACATATGCACTGGAAAATCCTCGCTCTTTCTTTCGCGCTCGCCGGTTCCCTCTTCGCGCAAACAACACCGGCGCCCGCGACCACATCCGCCAAACATCCTTTCACCTTCGAGGAGATGATGAAATTGAAACGGGTCGGCGCGCCGGTGCCATCACCGGATGGAAAATGGGTCGTCTTCGATGCGGTCGATGTGGACCTGGAAGCGAACACGAAGATTTCGCATTTGTGGATCGTACCGGCAGCAGGCGGAGAAGCGCGCCGATTGAACCAGACACCGAACCATGAAGAGCGGCCCCGCTTTTCGCCGGACGGCAAACGCCTCATCTGGATCTCGAAGGCGACGGCTCCTACGCAAATCTGGATGAGTAATTTCACTCCGGAAAGCGGCGGTCTCGACGGCCAGCCGCATCAGGTGACGAACATTTCGACCGGGGCCGATGGCGCGATCTGGACGCCGGATGGGAAGAATATTGTTTTCGTGTCGTCGGTTTATCCCGAGGCGAAAGACGACGTGGAAAACAAGAAGCGCGATGAAGAGATCGAGAAAAGCAAAGTGAAAGCGAAGATTTTCACCAAGCTGCTCTACCGGCATTGGACTTCCTACACCGAACACAAGCGGAGCCACATCTTCGCCGTCAGTGCGGACGCCGATGGATCGCAACCGAACTCCGCACGCGATCTCACGCCGGGCGATCACGATGTGCCGCCGTTCAATCTCGGCGGCCAGGACATGTATGCCGTTTCGCCCGACAACCAGGAACTCGCCTACACCAGCAATATTGACGAGGTCGAAGCGACGAGCACGAATAACGAAATCTTTATCGTGCCGATGGCTGGCGGAACTCCTAAGAAAATTTCGACGAGCCCGGGGAACGACAACACACCGGTTTATTCACCGGACGGCGACCATATCGCATGGCGCTCGATGGCCCGCCCCGGCTTCGAGGCCGACAAAGAGTCGCTGATAATTTACCAGCGCAAGCTTGGGCAAAGCCGAAATGCAACAATCAACTTCGATCGTTCGGTCGGCAGCATTGCGTGGACGCCGGATTCCAAGGGGATTTGTTTCACGGCGGAGGACCACGGGGAAGCCCCGATCTGGGTGTTGTTGATGGACGGCAAACCGCCAAAGCAAGTCTCGCGGCTTCATGCGGACGATCTTGTTTTTTCGAAAGACGGTAACTCGCTTTTCTTCAGTCGCGTCTCGATCGGCGCGCCGAGTGAGATCGCCCGCCTCGACGTCGCGGAAACGCCAAAGACCTCGAACCTGGCGCCGGTTGCCGTGACGCACATGAATGACGCGTTGCTCTCTCAGATCGACATGCAGCCGATGGAATCATTTACCTTTCCCGGAGCGAACAATGAGAACGTCGAAGGCTTCATCATTCGCCCGCCAGGATTCGATTCGACGAAGAAGTATCCGCTGAAGTTTTTGATTCACGGCGGGCCGCAGGGCGCGTGGGGAAATTCGTGGACCTATCGCTGGAACGCGGAGCTCTTCGCGGCCACCGGCAATTACGTCGTCGTCATGATCAACTTCCACGGCTCGACCGGATACGGCCAGAAGTTCACCGACTCGATCAGTGGCGATTGGGGCGGCAAGCCGTACGAAGATTTGATGAAGGGCCTCGATTACGTGGAGAAAACGTATCCGTTCATCGACAAGACGCGCGAGGCGGCGCTCGGCGCGAGTTACGGTGGCTACATGGCGAACTGGGTCCTGGGCCACACCGATCGCTTCAAGTGCATCGTCTCGCACGACGGCGTCTTCAACACGGAGTCGGCCTACGGCACAACGGAAGAACTTTGGTTCAACGAGTGGGAATTCAAAGGCCCGCCGTGGAAGAACCGCGAGCTTTACCGGAAATTTTCGCCGCATTTGTTCGCCGAAAAATTCAAGACGCCGACGCTGGTCGTGCACGGCCAGCTCGATTTCCGGCTCGACGTTTCGGAAGGCTTCCAACTCTTCACCACGCTTCAGCGATTGAAGGTGCCGTCGAAGATGTTGTATTTCCCCGATGAAGGTCACTGGGTCCTGAAGCCGCAGAATTCGCGGCTCTGGTGGAAAACGGTGAACGACTGGGTCGATCAATGGTGTAGCAGGTAGGGCGATTGACCCAATCGCCCGCGGGCGGTTACGGTGAGCCGCCCCTACCTGAACTATTCACTCCATGGATTCGCTTCAGCCCACCATCCTCATCGTCGATGACGAAAAGCACACGCGCGATGGGCTGCGGCGTTTGCTCGAGGATGACTACGACACTTATGTGGCGGAGGACATTCGCGGCGCGATGGACGTGCTCGAGCGCGAGCAAATCGATTTGATGATCACCGATCTCCGCCTCGGCGGGGATGACGGCATGGCGCTGATCGAGCGCGCGCTGAAGCTGCCACACCCGCCGATTTGCATCATGATGACGGCCTACGGCTCGGTCGATACCGCGGTCGAGGCGATGAAACGCGGCGCCTACGATTTCGTGACCAAGCCGCTCAATCTCGACAAGGTGGAAATCCTGATCGCGCGCGCGCTGGCCACGCGCAAGATGGAGCAGGAAAACCGGACGCTGCGGCAGCAGGTCGATGAACGTTACGGCCTGGAAAATATCATCGGCGAATCGCCTGCGCTCCATGAAGTGCTCGATACCGTCCGGCAGGTGGCGCCCTCTTCCGCGAACGTTTTGATCGAAGGCGAAAGCGGCACGGGCAAGGAGCTGGCCGCGCATGCGATCCATAATTTGAGCCGGCGGAATAAGGCAAAATTCGTGACGGTCCACTGCGCCGCGCTTTCGCCGCAATTGCTCGAGAGCGAACTGTTCGGACATGAGCGCGGCGCTTTCACCGGCGCGCACGAACGCCGCGTCGGGCGGTTCGAGCAAGCGAACGGCGGCACGATTTTCCTCGACGAAATCGGCGAGATCGATGCGAGCACGCAGGTGAAATTGCTCCGCGTAATCAGCGAAGAACGCGCCTTCGAACGCGTCGGCGGGAATCAGACTTTGCGCGCTGACGTTCGCCTGATCGCGGCCACGAACAAGAACCTTGAGAAGCTCGTGGCCGAGGGAAAATTCCGGGACGACCTTTATTTCCGGCTCAACGTCGTGCACATCACGATGCCGCCGTTACGCGACCGGAAGGAAGATATTCCGCTGTTGATGCGCGCATTTCTGCGGCACTTCTGCAAAGTGAACGAGAAGCCGCTGCTCGATCTGACGGCCGACGCGATGAACGCCGTGCTGACTTACGACTGGCCGGGAAACGCGCGGGAATTACGCACCGCCATCGAGCATGGCGTGGTCATGGCGCGCGGCCCAAAAATCACGTTGCGCGATTTGCCGGCGAACGTGCGCGGCGCGACCGGCGTGGAGTTACCGGGAGGCATCACGGCAACGAAAGCGTTCGGGGAAAAATCGAGCGCGCTCGATCTCCACGAAACGGAGAAGCGCCTCATCATGCAGGCGCTCGCGACGACGAAGGGAAATGTCACCGCTGCCGCGAAGAAGCTCGGGATCAGCCGGAGGACGTTGCACCGCAAGATCAATGAGATGAAACAAGGAGGCGAATCTGTTTAGCGCGGCGATTCGAAACCAAGGAGCGGCGGTCTCCAGCCCGCCGACCTAATAATACGGCGGTTTGTAAACCGCCGCTCCTTGAGGATGCAGTGACTTTGCCGTTTACGAATGCCGTTCGCGGCCTTTCAATAACGGACGTGGCGCAGGACAAGAAAATCTTTGGCACGGATGGTGTCCGCGGAGTCGCGAATGTCGAGCCGGTCACGGCCGAGACGGCGCTGAAGCTCGGGCGCGCCGCGGCCCACATATTTACCCAGCTCAATCCACGCGCGCATCCGACTGGCGCGCGGCCAAAAATTGTCCTGGGCAAAGACACGCGGCTCTCCGGCTACATGCTCGAGAACGCGCTCGTCGCCGGCATCACTTCGCTCGGCGTGGACGTTCTCCTCATCGGTCCCCTGCCCACTCCGGGCGTCGCTTACATCACGCGTTCGTTGCGCGCGGATGCCGGCATCGTTCTTTCCGCCTCGCATAATTCCTACGAAGACAACGGCATCAAATTTTTCCGGCACGACGGCTACAAGCTCGACGACCAGATCGAGCAACAAATCGAAGACCTGGTTTTCAGTGGCGAAATTGATTCTATCCGACCGACCGCGGGAAAGATTGGGCGCGCGCGACGGATAGACGACGCGCTGGGCCGCTACGTTGAGTTCGCGAAAGCCAGTTTCCCTCGCGGCATGTCGCTCGAAAAAATGCGAATCGCGGTGGATGTGGCGAATGGCGCCGCTTACAAATCGACGCCCTGCATTTTGCGCGAGCTCGGGGCCGCTCTCACGGTCGTGCACGACGAGCCCGACGGAACGAACATCAACGCCCAATGCGGCAGCACCTTCCCTTCGGAAATCCAACGCGTGGTCAGGGAGAGCGGCGCGCAGATCGGGATCACGCATGATGGCGATGCCGATCGCGTTTTGCTCTGCGACGAAAAGGGAGAGCTGGTGGATGGCGATGAGATTCTCGCGATCGCCGCGGTCGACTTGCTTCAAGCCGGCCGGCTCAAGGAGCAAACGCTCGTCGCGACGGTCATGAGCAATTTCGGATTGGATGAAGCACTGGCGGCGCTCGGCGGAAAAGTTGTGCGCGCGAAAGTCGGCGATCGCTACGTGATCGAGGCGATGGTCGAGCGCGACTTGAACCTGGGCGGCGAGCAAAGCGGCCACATGATTTTCCGCGATTTCACCACGACGGGCGACGGCATCATCAGCGCGTTGCAGGTGTTGCGGATCATGAAAGCGACGGGGAAACCGTTGAGTGAGCTCAAGCAATGCCTGAAAAAATATCCGCAGGCGCAGCGCAATTTGAAGGTGAAAGAGAAACGCCCGCTGGAACAATTACCGGCGGTGATGAAACTGGTGGGCGACGCGGAGAAAGAGCTTTCGGGAAAAGGCCGAGTGCTGCTGCGCTACTCGGGCACGGAGCCGAAGATCCGGCTCTTGATTGAAGGCCGCGAACTGGAGCAGATCGATCGGCAGGCGAACGAGATTGCCGAAGCGATCCAAAGCGCGATTGGGGTATAGGTCGTATAGGTCCCGTAGGTCATATGAGCTTCACCCAAGTTATCGAAGCACTGCTCTTCGCCGCGCAAAAGCCGCTGACGACGCGGGAGCTGGTGACCGCGGTCAAGGGCGCTGGCGAAGCGGACGAACTCATGCCTAACGACTTTGCTCACGCGAAAGAAGCGGAAGTGGCCGCGGCGTTGGAGCAGGTGAAGATCGATTACATCGAGCAGGGCCGCGCGTTCCAACTCGTGGAAAAAGCCGAGGGTTGGCAACTGGTAAGCGATCCTGCTTACGCGCCTTGGGTCCGGCAGTTGTTTCCCGCAGCCAAACCGGCGCGGCTCACAGCTCCTTCGTTGGAAACGCTGGCGATCGTCGCCTACCGGCAACCAATCACACGTGCCGATGTGGAAGCGGTCCGCGGCGTGGCGGTGGACGGCGTGCTGCAGAGTTTGATGGAGCGCGGTCTGATCAAGATCAGCGGCCGCGCGGAAGTGCCGGGCCGGCCGCTTCTCTACGAGACGACGGAGTTTTTTCTCGAACACTTCGGTTTGCGCGACCTGAACGAGCTCCCGAATGCCGAGGAACTCCGGACTCGCTATCTGCCCACCGCGCCCCGCAAAGAGACGCCGGCTCCGAGCGAACCTCCGGCGCCGGAGTCGGAGCCCGCGCCCGCGCAAGATTGACTTGCCGTCTTCTTTGACGACGCTTTCCCCGCGCCACGGCGCTTACTCTATGAATAAATTTGGACGCGGATGTGGAAAAACTTTGCTGCTCGTGCTGCTCTTCAGTCTCACTGGTTGCGGCAGTTACAATCGGCTGGTCGTGCTGGAACAGAAGGTCAACAAGAAGTGGGCCGACGTGCAATCGGTCTATCAACGCCGGGCCGATTTGATTCCCAATCTGGTCAGCACCGTGGCCGGGGCGGCGAACTTTGAGAAATCGACGCTGACGGAGGTCACAAACGCGCGCGCCAGTGTCGGCCAGGTGAAGCTCGACCCGAGCAAGGCGCCGACGGACGCGGCGGAGCTGGAAAAATTCCAGCAGGCCCAGGGGCAATTGAGCACGGCGTTGTCGCGCCTTCTGGTGGTGAGTGAAAATTATCCGCAGCTTAAGGCGACCGAGGCGTTTCAGAACTTGCAGGCGCAGCTCGAAGGGACCGAGAACCGGATTTCGGTGGAGCGAAATAATTTCAACACGGCGGTGCAGGAGTACAACACCGCGCTCGCGACCTTTCCGACAAACATGTTGAACAAGATGTTTGGATTCCAGCCGCGGCCCTTCTTCAATGCGGCGCCGGGGGCGGAAAAGGCGCCCGAAGTTAAATTCGATTTCAACAAGCCGGCCACCAGCCCCGCGCCGGCGAAAACTCCCTAAAGGCGGGGGCGCCTCCCTGAGGCGTCCACGATTTTCCTGATGGACAAGAGGCTCGTATTCGCGCTCGGCGCCCTCGTTTTGTTTGGGGCTACTTCGCTCCGCGCCGCCGAAGTCATGCCGCCCAAGCCGGCGGGCTACTTCAACGATTACGCCAACGTCGTTCCCAAGGAGAAGGCGCTCGCCCTCAACCAGCGGCTCGCGCAATTCGAGCGCGAGACTTCGAATCAAATCGTCGTTGCGGTCTATCCGAAGATGGAAAGCGACTCCGACATTTTCGATTACACCTACCGGGTCAAGGAGCAGTGGGGCGTTGGCCAGAAAGAACGCAACAACGGGGCGGTGCTTTTTGTTTTCGTCCAGGACCGCAAGATGTTTTTGCAGGTCAACTACGGACTCGAGGGCGTGTTGCCGGACGTCACGGCGAAAGACATCACCGAGAATGTCATCAAGCCCTATTTCAAGAAGAGCGATTATCCCGGGGGATTGGAAGCGGGAATCAACGCGATCATCCAGGCGACGCGCGGCGAGTACAAAGGATCGGGGCAGACCGTGCGGGAAAAGACGGCGCCATCCCGCGGCGGCGGCTCCGGCGTGCTCACCTTGATCATCTTTCTCATCATCGTCCTGGTGATGATGCGGATCGGCCGGCGGCGCGGCGGATTTGGTTACACCGGGCTCGGCGGGCCCTTCATCAGCAGCGGGTGGGGAAGCGGATCGTCCAGCAGCTCATCCTCGGGCGGCGGAGGCTTTAGCGGTTTCAGCGGCGGCGGCGGTGGTGGTGGTGGCGGAGGAGCCGGCTCGAGTTGGTAACTGCGATGCGCACGAAGAAATTTCTCAGCCAGCTCGATCACGATCGCATTATCGCTGCGATCAAAGCGGCTGAAGCGACAAGTTCCGGGCAAATTCGAGTATTCCTTCAGCGAGGGAAACTGGAAGGCGACCCGTTGCCGAGCGCGCAAAAAAAGTTCCGGCAGCTCGGCCTGGAGAAGACGACGGAGCGAAATGCCGTGCTGGTTTTCGTGGCGCCACGGGCGCAAAAATTCGCCGTGGTGGGTGACGAAGGCGTTCACCAAAAATGCGGGGACCAGTTTTGGCGGGAGCTTGTGGAGAAAATGCGCCGGCATTTCCTGAGAGAGGATTTTACCGAAGCGCTGGTGGAAGCGATCGACGAAGCCGGCAAATTATTGGCCCGCCATTTCCCGAAGACGTCTTCCTCGCAGAACGAGCTGCCGGACGAAATCGTCGAGGGGTAGGTTGGTAAATACGCGCTTGCAAAGCGGGCGCACTGGTGTTCATTCCACGTCCCGCAACGAGTTTTTGAAGTTGCGCCGTTGGTCCCTGGGTTTCCGTCGCTGGACGTGAGGCCGCACTCGTCAGGGGTAACCCGGTGCTGAGAAAGGATGAAGATTGAAGGAGGAAGGATGAAATGCCCCATGGCGCCACCTCTCTTTTTCATAATTCATTAACCAACTATGCCAGTTCATTACGGTCGTTTTGAAATGCCGAAGACTCTCGTGAAAGACGAGCACGGCGCCACGGAAACCTACGCCAGATTTGTCGCCGAACCGTTTGAAGCGGGTTACGGCCACACGGTCGGCAATTCGCTACGCCGAGTATTGCTTTCCTCACTGGAAGGCGCCGCCATCACCGCCGTGAAAATCACCGGCGCACAACACGAGTTCGCTACTTTGCCCGGCGTGGTCGAGGACGTGACCGATATTGTCCTCAATCTCAAGCGGATCAAGTTCAAGGCGGCGGAACACGAGCCGCGCAAGCTCTCGCTTTCGATCAACAAGGAAGGCGAAGTGACCGCGAACGACATTCAACTCGTGCAAGGTTACGAGGTGCTGAATCCCAAGCAGCTCATTTGCACGATGGATAAGAAGCATAAGTTCGACGCCGAATTGGAAGTGCGCGTCGGCCGCGGCTTTGCTACCGGCGATGAAAACAAGCGTGCCGATCAGCCGATCGGACTCATCCCGATCGATTCCATTTTCTCGCCGGTCACCCGGGTGAAATATGCCGTGGAAAACACGCGCGTCGGGCAGCGCACCGATTACGACAAGCTTATCCTCGAAGTCTGGACGGACGGCCGCCTCACTCCGGACGACGCCTTGCTCCAGGCTTCTGCGATTCTGCGGCATCACCTCGATGTCTTCGTGAACTTCAACGAGGATGTGATCGAGTTTGACGAAACGCCGGCCGGTGTGAGCGAGGAAAACATGAAGCTGAAGAAGCTTCTCAACATGAGCGTGAACGAGATCGAGCTGAGCGTGCGCGCGGCGAACTGCCTGAACAACGCCAATATCACCACCGTGGGCCAGCTCGCGCAAAAGACCGAGGCGGAGATGCTCAAATATCGCAACTTCGGCAAGAAATCGCTTAACGAGATCAAGGACAAGCTGCAACAACTGCAACTCGGTCTCGGTATGAAGTTCGATCCAGGTCTGGTGGATACGCCGTCCGCGGCGGACGCCGCCGGCGTGAATGGTTCGACCGAAGAAGAAAAGAAATAACCAGTCGTTAGGCAATAGGCAGCGTCGAGGATGAATCCATGAGACATCAAAAGAAGACCTTAAAACTCGGGCTCACCGCGGCGCATCGGAAGTCTCTTCTGGCCAACCAGGTTTGCAGCTTGATCGAGCATCAACGGATCAAGACCACGCTCGCGAAAGCGAAAGCGGTTCGTCCGCTCGCGGAAAAGATGGTTACGCTGGGCAAGAAAGGCTCGCTCCATGCGCGACGGACCGCGCTGGCGGTGCTTCGCCAGAAAGGCGCGGTCAAGAAATTGTTCGAGGATATCGCTCCGCGCTCCGCGGCCCGCAACGGCGGCTACACCCGGATCGTGAAGCTCGGCGCTCGCAAGAGCGACTCAGCGCCGGTGGCGTTCATCGAATGGGTGGATGCGCCGCAAGTAGTGGAAGAAGCGGTCCCGGAGGAAAAAGGCAAGAAGCGCAAGGGCGCGAAGTCGGAGACCACGACCGAAGCCAAGCCGGAACGCAAATCGAAGAAGAGCGAAGCGGCCGAGTCCGAAGAGGAAAGTAAGTAGCGCCGATCAGCGCAACTTAATCGTCCGCCAGCTCAGGTTGCCGTCCGCGGCAATTTCGAGATGGGCAACGCTCGCAGGGGCGCCGCGATTCGGCCGTGTTACGCAGCCAGGATTCAAGAAGAGCACGCCTTCGCGACGTTCGTTTCGCGGCACATGGGTGTGGCCGTGCAAGAGCACGTGGACATTCTCCGGCGCCCGCTCAGGTGGAATGTGCACGAGACGAAACCGGACGCCGTTTCGTTTCAGATCCACGACCAGCGGCCATTCGAAATTGCTGTCGCAATTTCCGCGCACAACCGTCACCGGAGGCCCAACGTTTTCCAGCGTTTCCAAAACGCTGGGCGCGCAAACGTCTCCGAGATGCCAGATTTCGTCCGTTCCTTGGGCGAGCGCTCCAAGGTTCGCCGGAAGATGATTGTGGGTATCGGCCAATACGAAAATACGCGACGGCATCGGTAAATCTCGCACAAAGACCCAGGACGGCTGCACCGAATTGTCTCGATTAGTTCCGTTTCTCTCGCCACAATCGGCGCGTGAAGACGCTCATTCTCACCGCCCTTGGGTTGGCGGCTTTCCTTGGCAGCACCTCCGCAGCACCGCCTCCTCTGGAGAACCGCACGATCAAGGACATTTCCGACGTTCTTCCGCTGTCGGTCCTGCAAAGATCGGTCAGCCCGAAGTTTTACAAGAGTCTGCGTGTCTCCCCGATCAAAGGCTGGGTCGTAGTCCGCGCTCAGCTAGCAGGCACACATCTCTCGGGCATGAAAATTGTGCGCTCGTCCCTCGATGGCGCTTTTGATCCGCTCGCTTTAAAAATGGCGAAGGAGGTGCGGATCGCCGGACGTTATTCACTTGGAACACTAATTCCCACGACCAGCGTCCTGATGCACCTTCTGATCTACCAGATTGCGGACGGCACCATGGCGCTCTCTTTTGCTCACTTGGATGAACCAGGCGGCACGCAGTCGAAGTACTTCGGCTGCGCAAAACTCCTGGTCCTGAAAAGCAACGGTCTGTGGACCGAAATCGAAGGGCCGGAAGGCCTGCAAGGGAAGGGCTGGGCCATTCGAGCTCCAGGCCTGAGAAATGACGTGAGGGCGACAGTGCTGCTGGAGAGCATCTATCATCCGGCGCTTAGCGACCAATAGGCGCTGTTCGGAACGGGTGGAGCGCCGGGGCGGAACGCCAGTCGGCCCTTCGACAATCGCGCTTCCTGGCGTAGAGTCCGCGCGTGTCATTTAAAGATTTTGGCCTGTCGCCGGAGGTCGTGCGCGGCACGCAGGCGATGGGATTCACGGAACCTACTCCGATCCAGCTCCGCGCCTTTCCGATTGTTCTCGCGGGCAAAGACCTGATCGGGACCGCGCAGACCGGCACCGGCAAAACCGCCGCCTTTGCCCTGCCGATCCTGACACTGCTGGCGAAGCATGGAGCTTTCCGCTGTCTCGTGCTCGAGCCGACGCGCGAGCTCGCGGCGCAAGTCGAAACCGCTTTTCGAGATTATGGGCGCTTCACCGACTTGCGCGTCTCAGTTGTGCACGGCGGCGTCGGCTACGGAAAGCAACGCGAAGAAGCAGCGCGCGGAATGGACGTGGTCGCGGCGACTCCCGGCCGGCTGCTCGATCTGCTCGAGCAAGGTTCGATGAGTCTGAGCAACGTAAACATTCTCGTGCTCGATGAAGTCGATCGGATGCTCGACATGGGTTTCCTGCCGGATGTGCGCCGAATCGTCGAGCAAATCTCGACCGACCGGCAGACGCTACTTTTTTCCGCGACGCTGCCGCCGGAGATTGAGCGACTCGCCGCGTGGGTGCTGCGCGAACCGGAACTGGTCGAGATCGGCGCGCGCCGTTCGGCGGCGGAGACCGTCACCCACGCTGTTTATCCCGTGGCGGCCGAGCAAAAATTCGAGCTGCTCATGGCCCTGCTCGAACGGACCAATTTCGACAGCGCCTTAATTTTCAGCAGGACGAAACACGGCGCGGACAAGATCGCGGTGAAATTGAAACAGGGGAAGCATTCCGTGGCGGTAATGCATTCCAACCGGACCCAGCGCGAGCGGGTGGAAGCGCTCGAAGGTTTTAAGAGCGGCAAGTATGAAATCATGGTGGCGACCGACATCGCGGCTCGAGGCATCGATATCGCCGGCGTCAGTCACGTCATTAATTACGACGTGCCGGAGCATCCGGAAGATTACGTGCATCGCATCGGCCGCACCGGCCGCGCCCAAAATGTCGGCGACGCGTTTACCTTAATGAACGGCGAGGAACTGGCGTCGCTCCACGCCATCGAGCGTTTCATGGGGCAGAAAATCCCGCGCCTGAAATTGGAGGGCTTTCCATACCTTTACACCGCGCTGTTCGAACCCGAGTCGAGTGAAGGCGGCAAACGTTCCATCGGCGGTGGCCGCACTCATCGCGGTTATTCTTTCGGCCGGCGCCGGCGGTAATCTCCTTACTCGAGCAAATAAAGTTCGAGTAGACCGATTCCCACCGCGCCGTCTGCGCCTCGCACGATCGCGGTGTAATTGCCGGGTGGCGTCGCGATCAGGATGGCGGATTCGCGGATGTCCGGCGGCGAAAGCGTGCTCGCGATGATTTCGTCCCGGTTTGGTGCGTCCGGCCAGTTGTCGTTACTGGAGAGAAGAACGCCATTGCTGTCGTGCAGCTCGAGGAATGGATCGAGCAACGTTCCGGTCAGACCCTGCGCCGCGAGTGAAGGTCCCAGGGCGCGGAACAGGATTTTGCGGTTGGCGGCCCGCACGATCACGCCGCCGATCAAGACTTTGTCGTTGTTGCCGACCCGAGCCCGGGTCGACAGATTCACGAACTCCGGATCGCCGCTGTCATCGACATCATAGACTTCAAGCAAGCCGATGCCGGTGCTGTTGTTCGCGCCGCGCAGGATTGCAGTGTAAAGGCCGGGCAAGAACCCTGCGATGATCGCCGCTTCGTGGTCGTCGGTCGGCGCGAGTCCACTCGCCTGGATGTCGAATTGCTGCGGAGAACTGCGCCAGTTGTCGTTGGAGAAAATCAACCCGCCTTCGCTGTCGCGCAGTTCCAGCATCGGATCGAGCAACCGGCCGGAGAGAGGCACGCCATTCACCTGCAAAGATGGGCCGATCCCGCGCATGACGACCCGTTTAAGCTGCGCCGTGTCGCCGCGAATGATGAAACCAGCGATGGTAGCGTTGTCGCCGAGATCAACAAAAGCGCGCGAAGAAATATTCGCCATTCCAGGACCGACGACGCTCTCGATCCAGGCGCGGTTCGATGAGAGCCGCGTCGCGTAAAAGCCCGACGGGACTGACGCATCACCCGTAACCAGCGCATAGGGCGCGGAGTCGCCTTCGTAAAATCCGCGCTTATCAAAAAGCACGGCCAGGAACGCGCCGCCTCCGTCGGCATCCGTATAGAACGGCCCGTCCACCGCAAAATTGATCCCGGCCAGTTTCCAGACGCCGCCATCGTCGATGAAGACGGCGCCGCCGGAGTCTCCGGAGGAAAGATGTGCTTCGTTCGTTAGGCCGTTTTGATCGAACGAAGCAAAAAGGAAATCGCCTAAACCCAGCACTGGAACGATGGCTGCGACCTCGTTCTCGCCCCAGCGCTGGATCCCGTCGCCCGTGCCCCAGCTCCATCCTTTAAGCACGCCGTTAAGGAAGATCCCGTCACCGCGCCGGGTGCCGCGGCCAATCACCGTGAGATGTTTTCCTACTTCGTCGTTACCAAGGTAGAGCGGCGCGAACGCCGGGAAGATTTGAGAAACCCGGTAAATCCGCAAATCACTGCCCGGCCCGCTGAACTGCTGAAGAATGTCGTACTGCAACCCCTGAAAAGTGAACACGCTCGACTGAGTCCCGAGGTGTTGGGCCGTGATGAAATAATGCGGGCCGATCGGCGTGCCCAAAAAACTTCCGAAGGTGCCTTCGTATTGCCAGCCGCTGTTGGCGAGCGGACCGGTCGGCGCCGTGGTGTTCGCGGCCGGATCAGCCGTGGCGAAAAGAATGATGGCCTGCGCTTGGACGAGCGCGGAAAAAACCATCGCAACCGCAAAACTCAGACGGGAGGAAACCTTCATCGAAACATAACATCTCCATTTCGATTGGTTCCGCCAGAAATCGCGCGGTCGCTTTGCCTCGAAACAAACCCGTGACGTGAGTCGGCGCGACATGATAAATCTCCAAATCGTTATGTCGGTCCCGCCGCTCAGGAAGACGCTTGTTTTTCTCGCGTTGGCTTACGGGATCGCGTGGACACTTGGATTCAGTTTCTTCGCTTTGGGAGGGCGGGTTCATTCGGGCGCCTTCGTCGTGATGGCCACGCTCTACATGTTCGCCCCCGCGACGGCGGCTGTGATCACGCAGAAATGGATTTATAAAGACCCATTGCGCGACCTTGGTCTGAGAATGCCCCGCATGCCGTGGCTGGTGGTGGCGTGGTTGTTGCCGGTGTTGCTCGTTGTTCTCGCGCTCGCTCTCAGCTTTTCGATTCCCGGAGTGTCGCTAATCACGGGCCTCGACGATTTCATTGGCAAGCTGGGAGACCACTTGCCGCCCGAGCGGCTGGCAAACCTACACCGAAAGCTCGATCACACGATCCTCGCCAAACCGGGAGCGCTCCTGCTCTTGTCCTTCGCGCAGGTCTTGATCCTGGGTCCCAGCATTAACGCGCTCGCCGGATTTGGCGAAGAGCTCGGCTGGCGCGGTTTATTGCTGCGCGAATTAGAGCCGCTGGGTTTTTGGAAGTCATCGCTCGTGATTGGTTTCTTGTGGGGCGCGTGGCATCTGCCCGTGATCGTGAACGGATACAACTATCCCGGCCATCCTCTCCTCGGTCCGGTCATGATGACCTTGATGACGATGCTTGTTTCACCGCTGATAGGTTATGTGCGATTGCGGGCGGAATCGGTCTGGGCCGCCGCGGTCTTTCACGGCACCTTCAACGCCGCGGCGGGCCTGGCGGTTTTCTTCAGCGGGGGTAACGTTCTTACCGTCGGAATTACCGGAGTTCCGGGAATGATTACGCTTTTACTCGCGAACGTTGCTCTCTGGTTCTACCTGCGAGAGCACCGGCGAGCAACTCAGCCATATGCTGGGCCCGGACCGGCGTGAGATGCTCGATCTGATGACGGCAACTCGTTCCTGACGCGATAACGATGGTGTCGTTAGGCTGGTCCGCGATCTTCTGCACCAGCGGCGCGGCTACCTTGAGCGATAGCTCGTACTTGGATTCGAGCGCACCGAACGCGCCGGCCATGCCGCAACAGCCGGTATCGAGCAGAGTGGCTTTAGCACCCGGTAAACGTCCCGCGAGCCGAGCCATGAACTGAGATTGGACCAACGATTTCGCGTGGCAATGCGCGTGGATCGCGATCGGTCTCGGATGATCGATGAACGCGATCGCGTCCGGTTCGCGTTCGAGAAGATTGTCCACGAATTGTTCGAAGAGAAAACAGCGTCGCGCAATTGGCTCGGTCCCGGCCAGTTTCAACTCCCGATAATCTTCGACGAACATCGAGTAACACGACGGCTCCAGGAAAAGGATCGGGGCATCCGTCGCGCGGAGCAGATCAAGATTATGACGGCCCATTTCAGCGGCGGCTTCCAGATTCCCCTGGCTGAAAGCGGGGCGTCCGCAACATCTGCGTCCCTTCACGAGTGAGACGTGGAATCCGAGCGCCTCGAGCACTTTCACCGCGGCGATACCGATGTGCGGCTCGTGATATCTGACAAAGGTGTCGTCCCAAAGGATGACGTCGCCACGCTCGGCAGGAGTAAGGCCGCGTCGCGCGAACCAATGGTCGAATCTTTGTCTCGTGTAATGCGGCAACGGGCGCTTGTCGGTTAGGCCGAGTGTCTTTCTCATCAAGCGTCGGATGATCGGCGAATCGAGCGCCGCGTTTGCCATGGCCGGCATCAGGCAACCGAGCCAGCCTAACAAGTCCACTGCGCTCAGAATCCGCTCGCGCAACGGCAATCCATCCCGGCGATGACGCGCGTGCGTCAGCTCGGCTTTGAGCAGGGCGAGGTTTACATTGGACGGACATTCCGTGGTGCACGCTTTGCAGGAAAGACAGTTACTGAGGGCTGCATCCAATTCTGCCGCGCGTAAGGGATCGTCGTGAAAGCGCAGCTCGAGCGCTGCCCGGATCGCGTTGGCCCGGCCGCGGGTGGACATGTATTCCTCGCCCGTGGCCAGAAACGTGGGACACATCGTCGGAGCATCTTTCCGGCAACCGCCGCATCCATTGCATTGCTCGAGATTGCCGAGAAAGGATTCGTCTTTGAAGGCAAAGGCGAGGACCGGCTCGAAGGGAAGTCGCAAAAGTGCCTCCGATTCGACCCGAAGGTGATTATCTATTTTGAAACGGCCATCGCTGAAGATCTTTCCCGGATTGAAAAGATTCTTCGGATCAAAGGAGGCTTTGATCTGGCGCATAACCTCTAGCAGCTCATCGCCAACCTGCTCGGCCATATACTCCGTGCGCGCCATCCCCACGCCATGCTCGGCCGCAAGCGATCCTTTGAATTGCCTAACGAGTGCTGAGACTTGATCGGCCACGAACCGGTATTTCTTCAAGTCGGCCGCGGTGTGGAGATCGAGCACCGGCCGGACATGGAGCAGGCCCGTCGCCGCGTGACCGTAGTAACAAACCTCCAAGCCGAGCGGCTGCATGATCGATTGCAGCCCGGACACGTAAGCCGGCAATTGCGCCGGACGGACGGACGCGTCCTCGATGAACGCGACTGGTTTGGCGGCGCCTTTCCGGCCGGTCAGCAGCGACAGGCCAGCTTTGCGAAGCGACCAGACCAGATTCATCTCAGCCGCGCCGGTGCAGATGGTGGTGCGGAGCCCTAGTCGCCGCGCGGCCAGAAGTTCGAGCCGCTCGCTGACGTCGTCATAGAACTCAACGATCAGGATCGACTCACACGGTTTTGAATCGAGCTCGAGTAACTGTCGCGCCGCTTCGAAATTCAGCTGTCCTTTCGTTTGATCGAACAAAGGACGGTCTATGTGCTCGATGGCGGAGGGCTTGAGGTCGAGCAGCTCGACCGTGGCTTGCATCGCTTCCGCAACGGAAGCGAAGAAGACCAGGCCGAGCCCTTTCTCGCGCGGGAGCGGAACGATCTTCAATTCTGCGGAGAAGATCGCCGCCAGCGTTCCTTCGCTGCCGCAAAGCATGTTATTGAGATTGCCGGGATCGCGCCGCCAGCGATCGAGCGCGTAACCGGACCAGCGCTTCTGCAATCCCGGCGGCATCCGCTCGGCGATCTCCGCCGTGTGCGCGACGATCAGATTCGCGATCAACTCGCGCTCTGGTTGCAGCGTCTTATGAGCGGCTCCTATCTGCTCGATTCTTCCGTCCGCGAGAATCAGCTCCTGCGAGACCACATGATCAGCGGTGGTGCCATAAATCGGCACGCGCGCGCCAGAGGAATCGTTCGCGATCATGCCGCCGATGGTGGCGCGCGAACTGGTCGCGACATCAGGACCAAAACAAAACCCATGAGGTTTTAGAAACGCATTGAGTTGATCCAGAATCACACCCGCTCCTGTTCGCACGGTGCGCGCCTCCAGATTCAGGCCGGTGATCTGGCGATTGTAGCGCGAGAATTCGACAATCAATCCATCGCCAATCGCGCCGCCGGACAAACCGGTCCCGGCGCCGCGCGGGGTGATGGGAATGCCGGCATCGGCCGCAGCGGTGATGATGGAACTAGCTTGCCCCGCGCTGCGCGGAAAGGCGACGGCCGCGGGCCGGAGTTGATAGAGCGACGCGTCGGTGGCGTAGAGCTCTCGCGTCAGGTCATCGCACGCAATTTCGCAATCGCTGGCGGTGAGCGTCGACATTTGGCCTGAAGTCATCGCGTTGCTACAATACCGCGGCTCATGAGCGGACCGAATAAATTCCCGGAGGAACTTTTGCTAAACGAACCGGACCGCCGGGCGCGGCTGATTCGCGAGTTCTACCAGCAGTATGGCGAGAGCCGGCCGGAGGGTTATTACGATTGGGGCCGCCAGCATGAGGAAGCCAAGACCCCATTTTATCGAAAGAACCTTCAGGCGAACGGCCACGATGAAGCCAGCCTCGGCGTGGACATCGGATGCCAGGGCGGCGTGCTAATCAATTTCGTGAATATTATTTCGTGGGTCGGCGTGGATATCGATCAGCTCGCTCTCCAGGCCGCGCGCGCCGCAGGTATCGTGTGTCACGAGATGGATTTCACTTCGGCCATCAATTTCCGAGACGAAAGTTTCGACGTCGTCATGATGACCGAGGTGTTGGAGCATCTGCCTTATCCTTCGATCACTGTCGGCGAGGTGCATCGGATTTTGAAAAAGAAGCCGGCCAGTCTCTACATCGGCTCAGCCCCGCTGGATTATCATCTGCACCGGCGCTGGAAAGTGTTTCGGGGAAAGCGGCTTTCAGGCGAGCAAACGCACGTCCACCATTTTTCTTTTCGCGAACTCGATCGGCTGCTGCGCTTTTATTTCGAGAAGGTGGATTACCTCCCGCTGAGCGGGACCGCGGCGCGCCATCCGGAGCTGCACCTGCCTTACAACTTATTTGTGCGCGACATTGCCTGGGCCGCGTCATCTCCCAGACAGAATGTCGAACGCTGGGAAGTAGTGGGTAAAGATCTGCTCTAGATTTTTATTCGGCACGCAAGGCGATGATGGGATCGACCCGCGTCGCGCGTCGCGCCGGTAGCCACGCTGCAATAAAGGCGACGGCGGAGACAAGCAGAACGATCGCGATGAACGTGACCGGATCGGACGCTCCGATGCCAAAGAGAAGGCTGTTTAACAAGCGCGTGGCGGCGAGCGCGCCCACGATTCCTACCACCAGACTAAGCGCGACGATTGTCATGGCCTGGCCGACGACAAGGCGAAAGATGGATCTCTTGCCGGCGCCCAAGGCGATGCGGATCCCGATCTCACTCGTGCGTTGCGAAACGGAATAAGCCATCACGCCGTAAATTCCGATCGCCGTCAGGAGCAACGCGGTACCGGCAAAAATCGAAAGCAACAAGGCGTTGAAGCGCGGCCGGGCTAGCGCGCGCGCAAGGTATTCGTCAAAAACGCGGACCCGCACCAGAGGTATGTTGCGATCAAGGGCGGCTAGTTCGGAACGGACCGCGGAAGTAATGGCCGCCGCATTGGATACACTCGTGCGCGCAACGATCGACACATTATCCATCGGGATCTGTGAGGTCGACATGTAGACTTCCGGCGTAAACTCCATGCTGAGCGTGCGGTGCTTCACGTTGCCGACAACGCCAACGATGGTGCGCATGAGCGGCTTTTCGTCGCCAATGCCCCAACTGGGTTTGATGTGTTTGCCAACGACACTTTGACCGGGGAAAAACTTTTGCACGAATTGCTCGTTCACGATCACGACCGGGAGAGACTTGAACTGGTCGGTTTCCTCGAAGCCACGGCCTTGCCGGACTGGAATGCCCATGGTCTTGAAATAATCCGGGCCCACGATCCGCATGGGGCTGTCCGGTTGTTGTCCTTCGGGCATGGGACGTTCCTCGATGTCAAAAGAGCTGACGTTATTGCTTCCGCTGAGAGGAAGCGGCCATACGGCCGTCACGGATTCAACGCCGGGAATCGTCCGGAGCCGCGGCATAAGCTGATCAAAAAATGCGATGATACTTTCCGGCTTGGGGTAGGCGGCTTCAGGAAGTCCAATTCGTGCCGTGAAAAGACGTTCGGTCTTCATGCCGGTTTGAACGCGCCCGAGGCGCGCGAAAGTTTGAATCAACAAGCTTGCGCAAATGAGCAGGATCAAGGCGAGCGCCACCTCGGTCATGACCAGGGCATTGCGCACCCGATGTTTTCCCTCCACGCCACCTGCGCCGCGAGTGCCCGATTTCAGAGCGGTGTTAAGATCGACATGCGATGCCTGCCAGGCGGGAACGAGGCCGAAAACGATGCCGGTCACAAGCGAAAGCAGGAGGGTAAAACCCAGCACCGCTCCATCCAACCGAATTGCGCTGACCCGTGGAATATTCTGCGGCACCGCCGCGACGAGGGCTTCCGTGCCCCATTGCGCCACGACCAACCCGAGCAGCCCGCCGAGCCCGGCGAGAAGCACGCTCTCTGTGAGCAATTGCCGAACAATCCGTCCGCGGCTGGCGCCGAGGGCCGCGCGCAGGGCAATCTCTTTCCCGCGCACCGACGCACGCGCGAGCATGAGATTGGCGACATTGGCGTTCGCGATGAGCAGCAAACAGGCAACCGCGCCAAACAAAACGTAGAGCGCGGTCCTGACGTCTCCCACCATTTCATCCCGGAGCGGCTGCGACCCGGCGCTAAATTTTGTGTTCGTGTCCGGATACTTTTTTTCCAGGACCGCCGCGATCGTTCGCAGCTCGAGGTTCGCCTGGGCCAGCGGCACGCCCGCTTGGACCCGAGCGATTCCTTCCAAGCCGTGACTGCCACGCTGCTGCGTGATGGGCGTGCTCCCATCGGGAGTCGACGCATCCTCGGCGATAGTGGTGTAAAGCTCGATGGATTCGGTCTGGATGGGGAACTGGAACCCTTGCGGCATTACACCAATCACCGTGTGAGGACGGCCATCCAGCATCAGGACACGGCCGATCACGTCATCGGCGTGATTGAAATGGCTCTGCCAAAATCCATAACTTGCGACAACTTTGAGACCGCCGGGTCCACCGCCCGCCTGCTCATCCGCGCGGCCAAAGGCGCGACCAAGCATCGGCTTGATGTCAAGCACGTCGAAGAATTCACCGCTTACTTTTTCTCCGCTGACGCTTTGCGCTCCCTTCTCGTCCACGAGCGCGAGGGTGCGATTGCGATAAATAGCCATACTGGAAAAACTGCGGTTCTGTTCGCGGAAATCGAAGAAATCCGGATAGCAGAGCGAGTCGAGTCTGGGAGGCGATGCGGTCGCGTTCAGATCAACGCCGCCCATGGCTACGAGTTGCTCGGGCGCCGGGAACGGCAGCGGCTTTAAGAGCACCGCGTTGACCACGCTGAAAATGGCGGTATTCGCGCCAATCCCGAGCGCGAGCGTGAGCACGGCGACCAGCGTGAAGCCAGGATGCTTGAGCAGCTGGCGAATTCCGTAGCGAATGTCGGTCATCATATGAACCCCTCTCGTTAGGCTAAGATGTGATTGTTGAGGTGGATCGCGCGCGGAGCGCCCGATCCACCCTGCAAGATTAGTGGCTTCGTTTTCATTCGGCGCGTAAAGCGATGATTGGGTCAACCCGGGTCGCGCGTCGAGCGGGCAGCCACGCGGCAATAAACGCAACCGCAGAGACGAGCAGCACGATGGCGACAAACGTGACCGGATCGGAAGCGCCGACGCCGAAGAGCAGGCTGTTCAACAACCGGGTGGCGGCAAAGGCACCGGCCACGCCGACGACCAGACTGATGCCGACGAGTGTCATAGCCTGGCCGACGACCAGGCGAAAGATCGAGGATTTCCCGGCGCCGAGCGCGATGCGGATTCCGATTTCGCTCGTGCGTTGCGCGACCGAGTAAGCCATCACGCCGTAAATCCCAATCGCGGTAAGCAGCAGTGCGGTCCCGGCGAAGATCGAAAGCAAGAGCGCGTTGAAGCGCGGCCGAGCCAGCGAGCGCGAAATGTATTCGTCGAACACCCGCACGTTGGTCAGAGGAATTGTCGCGTCGAGCGCGGTCAGCTCCTTCCGGACCGAATTGGTGAGCGCGCTCGGATTTGAAACACTCGTCCGGATGACGAGTGCCAGGATATTGAAGGGGATTTGCGTTTGCGGCAGGTACATCTCCGGCGAGTCCTCATTTCTCAGTGAGAGGTGTTTCACATTCCCGACCACGCCCACGATTTCCCGCATCTTTTCTCCCTTATCGTCCACGGAAAAACCGGGCATGATCCGTTTGCCTATAATATTCTGACCTGGAAAATATTTGGCGGCAAAGCGCTCGTTCACGATGACCACGGGCGCGGAATCAATTTGTTCTTTTTCGGCGAAGACGCGGCCTTGCCGCAGCGGGATGCCCATCGTTTTGAAGTAGTCCGTGGCAATGATCCGGACTGGCGCACCCGCGCGCTGACCATCCGGCAGCGGGCGTTCTTCGATGTCGAACGAAGTCACCATGTTGCTGCCGCTCAAGGGCAGCGGCACGATGGTGCTGGCCGACTCGACGCCGGGCAACGCGCGGATCCGCGGCAGGAATTGGTTAAGGAACGCGGTGATGTTTTCGTTCTTTGGATAGGCGACTTCGGGCAACGAAATGCGCGCGGTGAGGAGGCGTTCCGTCCGCACCCCGGGCTGCACCCGGCCGAGTCGCGCGAAACTCTGGATCAAGAGTCCGGCTGAGATGAGCAATACGAGAGCGACTGCCACCTCCGCCATGATGAGCGCATTGCGCACCCGGCCTTTGCCCTCTCCGCCGCCGCCGGTGCGGGTCCCTGATTTCAGTGCGCTGTTGAGATCGACATGCGAGGCCTGCCAGGCCGGCACGAGTCCGAAGATGACGCCGGTGACCAGCGAGGCGAACAAAGTAAACCCGAGCACGGACCCATCGAGTTGGATGGTGCTAATGCACGGAATGTTTTGCGGCACGGTCTGGATCAGCGCTTCAGTTCCCCATTGCGCGATGAGCAGTCCGAACGCGCCACCCAAGCCCGAAAGCAGAAGACTTTCCGTTAATAATTGACGGACGATGCGGCCGCGACTCGCGCCCATCGCTGCGCGCAGCGCCATCTCCTTTCCGCGGGCCGAGGCTCGCGCGAGGAGAAGATTCGCGACGTTGGCGTTCGCGATCAGCAGTACGCACAAGACCGCGCCAAAAAGGATGTACAACGCGGTGCGCACATCGCCCACCATTTCCTCACGCAACGACTTGGACGCCACGCCAAAATGAGTGTTCGATTCTGGGTATTGCTTCGCCAACGCCGCGGCAATGGCCTCCAAATCCGCCTGCGCCTGCGCGATCGTGACGCGGGGCTTCAGCCGTGCGATAGCCTCAAGGGTGTGATTGCCGCGCTGTTCCGTCTGGGGTTTCGAGCCGTCCGGGTTGGCCGCATCTTCCGCAATGCTGACGTAGAAATCGAGTGCCTCATTCTGGATCGGGAATTGAAAACCGGCGGGCACGACGCCGATCACAGTGTATTGGCGGCGATCGAGCAGGATCGTGCGTCCGAGGACGTTCGCGTCGCCGCCGAAATGTTTTTTCCAGAAATCGTCGCTGATGATGACTTTGAAGCCGCCGGTTCCACCGCCAGCCTGATCGTCATCGCGGCTGAAAGCGCGTCCCAGCTTCGGCTTGATCCCGAGCACATCGAAGAATTCCGCACTTACCTTTACGCCGTGCAGGCTGGTTGCTCCTTCGTCGCTCGTCAGAGCGAAGGAGCGATCGCGATACACTGCACTGCTGGCCAGCGTGCGGTTTTGGTCGCGGAAGTCGAAGAAGTCCGGATATGAGAGCGAGCCCAGTTCGGTCTGCGTTCCCTTCTGCCGGCTATCGGTCATGCCGACAGCGATGAGCTCATCGGGCGCGGGAAACGGCAGCGGCTTGAGGAGGACGGCGTTGACCACGCTGAAGATGGCGGTGTTCGCACCGATGCCGAGCGCGAGGGTGAGCACGGCGACGATTGTGAAGGCGGGATGCTTGAAGAGTTGGCGCAAGCCGTATCGGATGTCGTTCATTATAATTTTGCGATGTTCATTCTGCGCGGAGCGCTTCGATTGGATTCACTTTTGTGGCGCGACTGGCCGGCAGAAGACAAGCGATGAGCGCGACCACGGCGAGCACCAGCGTAATTGTTCCAAGCGTGAGCGGATCTTGCGCGCTGGTGTTGAAGAGCATCGAGCCCATGGCGCGCGACGCGGCCAGCGTGGCCGCGAGACCGATGACCAGACCAATCCCCACGAGTTTCCCACCTTGCGCGAGAACGAGACGAAGGACATCGCGCTGTTGCGCGCCAAGCGCCATCCGGATACCGAACTCGCCCGTGCGTTGCACCACGCTGTAAGCCATCACGCCGTAGATGCCGACCGCCGCGATCACGAGCGCGACCAGCGAGAAGACCGTCAGGAGCGTCATCGCGAACCGCTGCCGCGCGATGCTATCGGCCATGATTTCTTCGAGCGGACGAATGGCGCCGATCGGCTGGTCTTTGTCCACGGCATAAACGGCGGGACGGATCGCGCCGAGAAGCGCGGCCGGCGAACCGCCCGTGCGAATGACGACATTGAGCGAGCCGAACGGCACTTGCGCGAATGGCTCGTACGATTGGCTGCTGGTCGCCTTATCGACGCCGTATTGCTTGATGTCGCCCACGATGCCGATGATTTCGCGCCAGGTGTCGGGACCATTGGTGATGTTGATCCGTTTCCCGATCGGATCTTCATTGGGAAAATGCTGGCGGGCCATCATCTCGTTGATGACCGCGACCCGCGGCGCCTTGGCGTCATCCCGCGCCGTGAAAACGCGGCCGCGCACGAGGCGGATTCCCATGGCCCGAAAATAATCCGGCGTGACCGCGTAATAATTGGTGCTCGGTAGATCGCTCGGCGCAACGGCGGCGCGGCCTTCGATGTTGAAGCCGAGGACGTAATCGCCCACCAGCGGCATCGAATGCGTAAGGCCAACGGCTTGCACACCCGGCAATGTCTTCACGCGTTCGAGCAATGTGTCTGCAAAGGCGGTTTGCTGTTCGGGTAACGCGTATTTTTTCTGCGGGAGCGAGAGCCGGAGAACCGTAGCGTTTTCCGGGGTGAACCCCGGATCGACGTGAGCGAGCTGCATGAAACTGCGCGCGAGCAGACCCGCGCCGCCGAGGAGCATCAACGCAAAAGTCACCTCAAGAATTACGAGCGCGCTTCGCAAGCGGCCGCGCGCGCCGCCTTCGGTGGATCCGCGCGAGCCTTGCTTCAGCGCCTCGTTCACATCGGCGCGCGCCGCCAGCCACGCGGGCGCGATGCCGAAGACAAGGCCCGTGATCACACTCAACCCGAGCGAAAAAATGAGAACGCCCGCATCGAGATGAATGTCGGAAACGCGCGGAAGATTCGGAGGAGCAAGAGCGAGAAGGGCGTCCAGTCCCCAGCGTGCGAACAAAACTCCGGCCAGGCCTCCGCACAATGCGAGCATGACGCTCTCGGTCAGAAGTTGGCGAATGAGCCGGGCGCGACTGGCGCCGAGCGCGGCGCGAATAGAAATCTCGCGATGCCGCGCGGTCGCGCGAGCGAGTAGCAGATTGGCGATATTGGCGCAGGCAATGAGGAGCACGCAACCGACCGCGCCGAGCAACGTGTAGAGCACCGTGCGGACATCGCGCACACTGAAATCCTGGAGCGGCATCATGAAGATGCCCCACCCTTTGTTTGAATCGGGATATTGCTGCGCGAGTTGCGCGGCCAGGACCTTCAGCTCGGCTTCGGCCTGCGCCACGGTCACACCGGGTTTCAATCGGCCCACGACGTTGAGGTAATGCCCGCCACGCGCATCGTTCGAAACTTCTTTCGGCTCGAACGCCATCGGCATCCACGCGTCCACTCTACTCGCAACGCCAAAACCGAGCGGCGCCACGCCCACCACGGTGTATGGTTCGCCGTTGAGCTGAATCGGGCGGCCGATCACATCAGCCGCGCCGCCAAAGACGCGCTGCCAGAACGGATAACTCAAAACCGCGACGTGATTTTTCCCCGGCGCATCTTCTTCGGGAAGGAAGGTCCGGCCGAGCGCCGGCTTGATTCCATAAACGTCGAAGTATTGCGCGGTCGCTTTTATACCGACGAGCTGCTGCGGCTCGCCGTCGCCGGTGAGATTGATCCGCGATCCCGAGTAGGCGGCGAGTTTCTCGTACGACTTCGTCTGCTTTTCCCAGTCCAAATAATTAGGCGGCGAAACCGAAAACTCCGGGAACTCGGGGAAATTCGTTTCCCGGATGACGACGATTCGGCCTGGCTCGGGATAATCGAGCGGGCGCAAGAGCACGACATTGACGACCGAAAAAATCGCGGTGCAGGCTCCGATGCCGAGCGCGAGCGTGAGGACAGTCACGGCGGTAAAGCCGGGAGATTTTATCAATTGGCGAAAAGCGTAGCGGATGTCGTTTAACATTTTATTTCCTTGCTGGTATTTGGGCTTAACAAAAGGCTCGAAGTTCTGGCGAGATCATCATTCAGCTCGCAAGGCGACGATCGGGTCCACCCTGGTCGCGCGGCGCGCGGGCAGCCAGGCGGCCAGGAATCCGATGACGACCATGAGCAGCATCGTGGCGAAAAATGTTAACGGATCCCACGCGCCGACTCCAAAGAGCAGGCTGTTCAAAAAACGTGTCGCTGCGACGGAACCGGCCAGTCCGATTACCACTCCCGCGGCGACCAGCGTCATCGCTTGACGCAGAACGAGGCTGAAGATGGACGACCTGGCCGCACCTAACGCCATCCGAATGCCGATCTCTCCGGTGCGTTGCGCGATGGTATACGACATCATCGCGTAGACGCCTACCGCCGCGAGGAGCAGCGCCAGGGCAGCGAAGATCGAGAGCAGCGTCGTGATGAGGCGCGGTTGCAGAATGGATTCCGAGACGTGCTGTTCCAGCGTTTGCACAAGAGCGATGGGCTGATCTTTATCGAGCGCGCGCACCGCGTTGCGCACAGCGGAGACCAGACTCAAGGGGTCGCTTTCCGAACGCAGGACCAAGCTCATGTTGTTCACCGGAAACTGCAGATGCGATGTGTAGACTTCTGGTTTCGGCTCGTCCGCGAGACCTTCGTGACGAATATCCCCAACCACGCCGACAACCGTTCGGCACGGTTCGCCTTTGTCACAGCCGACACCGATTTTCTTGCCAAGCGGATTCTCCCCGGGCCAATAGTGGCGCGCCATCGTTTCGTTCACGAGCGCGACCTCGGCCTGTCCCTCCGCGTCTCCGGCGGTAAAAAAACGGCCTTGCAGAAGCGGGATCTTCAGGGCCGCGAAATATCCAGGGCTCACCACTCCGATCGGAATCGGCGTTCGCTTTTCCGGCGGGGTAGGCGGCTGGCCTTCAATCGCAAACCTTCCGATCATGCTGTAACCGGAGAGCGGTAACTGACTGATCGCCCCGATGGAGTTGACGCCTGGAACCGTCTGCAAGCGCTCGATCAATTGCTGGAAGAAAAGGGTGCGCTGTTCGCCCTTTCCGTAACGGGAACGGGGCAATTCGACGCGAACGGTGAGCACGTGGCGCGGTTCGAAACCGAGCTTTACGTTCAGGAGGCGAACGAAGCTGCGCGTCATCAACCCGGCGCCGACCAACAGAATGAGCGTGAGTGCGAGCTGCGCGACAACAAAGCTCCCGCGCAAACCGGATCGCGCCGTGGCCATCTTCGCGGTCGCTTTTAGCGCTTCGTTTAGATCAAGCTTCGAGGAAGAGATCGCGGGGGCGAGACCGAAAAATATTCCCGTCACCACCGATGCGCCGAGTGTGAAGAAGAGCACGCTTCGATCGATTGCGACGCCCTTGAGCCCGTAAATTGTCCCGACCACATTCGGCGGAATGCGTGAGACCAGAAAATCCACGCCCCAGACCGCGAGGAGCAGACCAAGCGCTCCGCCCACGAGCGAGAGCAAAACACTTTCCGTAAGCAACTGCCGGATGAGCCGGGCCCGGCCGGCGCCGAGGGCAGCTCGGATGGCGAATTCTTTTCGGCGCGCAGCAGCCCGTGCGAGCATTAGGTTCGCAACGTTCGCGCACGCGATCAGCAGGACGAAGCCGACCGCGCCGAGCAGAACAAGAATGGCGCGTCGAACATCGTGGACGAAGTGCTCGTGCAACGGCCGTGCCTGAATGCGCGCGCCGGCCCGGTCGTCCGGTTGATCGTTCGTGCTCCGGTTCCAAATGGTATTGAGTTCGGCCTCCGCGCGTTCGATCGAGATGCCGGGTTTGAGGCGGCCAATCAGCTGCACGAGCCGGAACGACGGGCCATGGCGTTCCTGTTCTTCATTAAGCGCGAGCGGTTTCCAAATGTCGAACGCCCGCGGAAACTGAAATTCCGCCGGCATCACGCCCACGACAGTATAACTGCGGTCGTTCAGGGTGATTGTCTTTCCGACAAACCCCGGATCGCCCCCGGCCCAGCGCTGCCAGAATCCGTGACTAACGACCACCACCTGATCGTGCCCGGGCTGCTCCTCTTCGGGAAAAAACGGCCGACCTAACGAGGAAGAAACACCGAGCAATGGAAAGAGCGCCGTCGAAACTTCGGCGCAGAGCACGCGTTCCGGATCCACGCCGCCCGTGAGCGTGTATTCGTCTTCGGTGTAAGCGGCAAAATTCTGGAAGACCGCGCTCTGTCCGCGAAAATCAAGATAGGCACCCGCGGTCAAGCCGCCGATCCCGGCCTGGGCCTGGATCTTCTCGATCGCGACGATTCGATCAGGGTTTTTGTATGGCAGCGAACGAAGCAGAACCGCATTGGTGACGCTAAAAATGGCGGTGTTCGCGCCAATGCCGAGGGCGAGGGCGAGCACCGCGACAACCGTGAAACCGGGCTGCGCAATAAGCTGTCGAAAAGCGTATCGAAGGTCTTGTATCATTTTTCTATTCCGTCCGAAGCGCCGCCATGGGACTAATTTTTGTGGCGCGGCGAGCGGGAAGCCAGGTCGCCAGCATTGCGGCCAACGCGAGCAGACTCGGCGCAATCGTGAAAGCGACGGCATCAAGCGAACTCACTTCGAAGAGAATACTGCTGACGATTTTTCCCGTGCCGAGCGCGAGCAACAATCCCAGCACGAGGCCGGCCGCGACCATCGCGACGCCTTCCCGCAGAATCATCCATTGCACGGTCGTGCGTTGCGCGCCGAGCGCCATCCGGATTCCGATCTCACGCGTCCGTCGCGCCACTGAGTACGCTTTCACGCCGTAAACGCCGACGACGGAGAGCCCGAGCGCCAATCCCCCAAAGATCGAAAACAAGGCGGCTCCCGCGCGCACCACCCAGAGCTGCGCGTTGCTGTCGAAATGCTGCGCGAACGTTTTCACCTCGAGCACCGGCAAGACGGGATCGACGTCCCTTACTGTGCGGCGCAGAAGATCGGCCGTCGCGGATTCGCTGCCGGACGGGACCGACGCGAACTTCACGAAGAAAAATACATCGCTGAAAAATCCGCGAGAGAACGGCAGATACAACGCGCCGGGCGGCGCCGTCTCGAATAATCTCGATTTCGTCGCGGGCACAATCCCGATGATTTCGATGGGCTCGCCTCGTTTGATCTCGGCGGGATCCTGCTCGCCGGTTTTTTCCGGCGGCGCGGTCCGATCGATCGGGAACTGAATGCGTTGCCCGAGCGCGTCGCCATCCGGCCACAATTTTCTCGCAAGGACATCGTCGATGATCGCCACGGCGGGGCCACCGGGTTGAGTCGCTTCCGCGACCGTGAAATTGCGGCCACGGAGCAGCGGCAATCCGACCGCCGCGAAATAATCGCCGCCGACGCTGTTCCAGTTCGGTGAGAACGAAAGTCCGTCCGCCGCCGTCGCCGGTTTGTTGTCCGACTCCGGATAAACGCCCGCGCGCTGCACCCCGCGCCGGATCGAAGTGTTCCCAAAAGGAACGAGCGCGGAAATGCTCGCACGTTCTACGCCGGGCAAAGCCGCGAACCGTTCGCCGAGCACGCGATAAAGTTCCTGCGAGCGCTTCTTATCGAAACCGCCCAGGCTCGCATCGACTTCCACGAGGAAGTCGTGGTCAACATGCAAGCCGGTATCGATCGACGCCGCTTTGGTGGCGCCGCGAATGAAAAGCGCCGCGGCGGTAACGAGCGCGAGAGAGAACGCCATCTGCACCACCACGAGCGGATTGCGCGGGAGAAATTTCCAGCGCGGCCGGCTGGCGTCTTCGCCGGCTTGCTGTTTCAAATCTTCGATCACAGCGGCGCGCGAAAGCTTGAGCGCGGGTCCGAGGGCAAAGCCAAGGGTGCCGAGCAAACAAAAGGCCAGCGTGGCGCCGAGAATCACCGGGTTCGGTCCGCTCATCCAGATGAGATCGACTTGTGCGACCTGCGCGAGCGATGCGATCAGAAAATCCAACGACCAAAGCCCGAGGAGCAACCCGCATCCGCCGCCCAGAAGCGCGAGGAGAAATCCTTCGGTGAGAAGTTGCCTAACGATACGTAAGCGGCTTCCACCGAGGGCAAGCCGGATTGCGATTTCCTTGCGTCGACTGGCGCCACGCGCGAGCAGCATGTTGGCCAGATTCAAACAGGCGACGAGCAATACCACCGCCGCCATGCCGATCAAGAGCGCGCCTATGGTCGCGACGGGTCCGGGCTCAGAAGGATTGGTGCTGGTGGCAAATCGGAAAAGCGGCGCCGTCGTGAAGGTCTGGTCTTTTTGTTCGAACGGATAGGCGGCCTCGAGATTGGCCGCGAGACCTTTCAAGCCCGGGAGCGCCGCCGCAGCGGTGACGCCAGTTTTGAGTCGAGCAATGACAAGCAGCTTGTCGCTGCTGCGATCAGCCACGGCGCTCTTGTTGTTCCCAACGAGATCGCGTGTGACCTCTTCATACACACCGAGCGGCAGCCAAATCTCCGGCGCGAACACGCTCATCGTCCCCGTGAATCCTTTGGGCAGAATGCCGACAATCGTGAACGGCCGTCCGCTGATCGTGACCAACCGGCCGAGCAACGTCTGATCGCCGCCATGTTTCTGCCAGAAGCTGTAGCTCACGACGGCCACGCGATTTCCGCCGCCCGGTTTTTCTTCCTCCGGCAAAAACGCGCGACCGGAAGCGGGCGCGACACCGAGGACGGAGAAATAATTTGAGCTGACGATATCCGCCATGACGCGACGGGTGTTTTCCTTTTCGCCGACTCCGACCACGGTCGTGTTATGCGCCATCACGCCGGAGAAGACGCTGTTCTGATCGCGGATGTCGCAGTAGGTCGGATAGGAAAAGGCGCGGAAACTTTGCGGATTCTTTTTGTCCTGCGAAAAGACTTGGACAATTTCGGAGGGCCGTTCGTAAGCCGGCGGCTGGAACAGCATCGCGTTGACGAGACTGAAGATCGCGGTGTTTACCCCAATGCCGAGCGCCAGCACGGTCACGGCGGCGGCGGTGAAGCCGGGAGATTTTCTGAGCTGGCGAAAAGCGAAACGGAAATCCTGGATCATATTTATTTGGCTTGTTAATTATTCCGCACGGAGCGCCTGCATGGGATCGATCCGCGTTGCGCGCAGCGCGGGAACGAAACAGGCGAACGCGGCAACGCTGCAAATGAAAAGCGCGACGCCGCTGTAGAGCCACGGGTCGGTGGCGCTTACTTCGAAAAGCAAACGCCGCATCAGGCGCGTGACGCCGAACGAGAGCGCCAGGCCGACGACGAGTCCGACAAGGGCGAGGCGCAATCCTTCCTTCATGACCAGGCCAATAACGTCGCGCGCGGCGGCGCCGAGCGCGAAACGGATTCCGAATTCATTCGTGCGTTGCGCCACGCCGTAAGCGATGACGCTGTAAATTCCCATGCCGGCCAGCGCGAGGGCGAGCCCGGCGAAGCCCCCGAGTAAATACATCGAGAGACGCCGATCGGCGGACGCTTGTGCGAGGAGTTCAGTGTAGGGCTGCACTTGATCGATGGGCAAACCGGGATCGAGCGCGTGAATCGCCGCGACGAGTTCGGCGCGGAGACTCGCGGCCGGGCGCGTACTCCGAACGACTACGCTAAGAAATGCGCCGTCGAGTTGCGCGGAGGGGTAATACATTTCCGCCCCGGGCGGCAACGAAAGATCTTCCATCCGCACATCGCCGGAGACGCCGACGATCTCACGTGGAATCGACGCGATGCCGGTAATGAGGCGATGACCAATCGGGTTTTCGCCCGGGAAAAGCTTTTTCGCCAGGGTCTCGTTGATGATGACGGCATCCGGCGCGCCGGCGCGGTCGCGCCAGTTGAAATCCCGGCCCTGTTTAATTGGGACGCCAAGCGTTTCGAGAAATCCCGGCGATATCGTCGAGCGCACGATGATGGTGCGATCGCTCACTGGCGGGAGCGGGCGTCCTTCGACCGCAGCAGGTGAGCGCGTGTTTCCGTTGCCGGCCGCCGGAAGATTAGAGCCGGCCGCGGCGTGGGTCACGCCTGGAAGTGTCTTGATTTTTTCGATCGCGTTTTGAAAGAACAAGGCCTGCCGCTCGACGTCCGGATATGAGCCAGGCGGAAGGCCGACGAAAAATGTCGTGATGCCTTCGGCCCGGAACCCGGGCTCGACGTTTTGCAACCGGCGGAAGCTATCGATCAGCAAAACCGCGCCGACGAGCAGTACCAGTGAGAGCGCCACCTCTGCAACGAGAAGGCCGGCGCGGAGTCGTCCCGCCTGCCGTCCGGTTGTGCCGCGCGAGGAATCTTTCAACGAATCGATCGGATCGCTCCGCGAAGCGTGCAAAGCCGGGACGAGCCCGAGCACGAGACCGGTCAGAAGCGAAAGCGCGACGGCGAAACCGAGCACATTCAGATCGAGAGAAATTTCGAGCACGCGCGGGATGAAATTTTCAGCGACCTTCTTGAGCAGATCGAGTCCCCAAACGGCTAGGAGCACGCCGAGAACGCCGGCGATTCCAGCGGTGAGCACGCTCTCAGCGAGAAATTGGAAAACGATTCGCGCACGCGTGGCGCCGAGCGCGGTCCGGATCGCGATTTCCTTTCTCCGCGCGGTAAAGCGCGCCAGCAAAAGATTCGCGACGTTGGCGCAGGCGACGAGCAGGACGCAGCCGACCGCCGCGAAAAGCGTGAGCATCATCGGCCGCTGGGGACCGACGAGATCTTCGTGAAATGACACCACGCTGATGCCCGCCTTCGCGTCCACCTTTTCGGGGTTCGCGGTCTGATAACGCCGATCGATCATATGCATTTGTTCGTCAGTCTGGGCGCGCGTCATAACCGGTTTCATCCGGCCGAGGATGGTTAGATATCCGGTGCCGCGCTCGATGATCTCCGGCGGCAATCCTTCCTGTTCGAACACGCGCGGCAGCCAGACCTGGCTTTGCGCGAATGGGAATTTCAGCGTTGCCGGCATGACGCCGATGACAGTGAATGGTGTGCCGTTCAACGTGATCGCCTGGCCGAGAATGTTCGGGTCGCCACCGAAGTTCTTCTGCCAAAACGTATGGCTAAGCACCGCTACATTCGCGCCGCCGGGCCGATCTTCGTCAGGATTGAAAACGCGGCCGAGGAGCGGTTGGACGCCAAGCGCACGGAAAAAATTCTCGGTCACGCGGACCCCGTTCAAATTCTCCGGATCGCCGCGTCCGGTCAGAACAAATCCGGTAAATGATTGCGCGGAGAACTCGGTGAAGCTTTGCTGCTGATCGCGCCAGGCGGTGTAACGCGGCCAGGAGACGTTGGTGCGGTCGAGGCCGCGTTCGGGGAACGAGCCCCAGACGCGCACCAGCTGTTGCGGCTCCGGATAGGAGAGTGGGCGCAGAAACAGCGTATTGATTGCCGAGAACAGGACAGTGTTCGCACCGATACCAAGCGCCAGAGCGACGACCGCGAGAATGGTAAAGCCGGGTTGCCTCAGAAGTTGGCGGAGAGCGTAGCGAAAATCATTCATAAGGATTTCAATTCGATTTGTGATTGTGTGAGTGCTGAAACAGCTGTTCTGGGGAGCGCACGCTTGCAGCGTGCTGGCGACTCCAAATGCTTTCGCGAGTCGCGAACTTCAGTTTGGATGACTCGTTGAGACGAATGACAATCGATCTGGGAAAGTTCGTTTCGGCAGAATGCCGAAACCAGCACGCTGCAAGCGTGCGCTCCCCAGATGCGATTCGAAACGCAAAAACTCATTCGGTACGGAGTGCTTCGATCGGATTGACGAGGCTCGCGCGCCGGGCGGGAATTAAGCAGGCCAGGAGTGCGACGATCGCGAGCGTGACCGACGTGGCGCCGAGCAGCGCAGGGTTGTTCGCAGAGACTTCGTAAAGCTGCGCGGTGAGCAGCCGGCCGAGCGCAAGCGACGCGGCGAGGCCAAGGACGAGTCCGATCACGACCGGCGTCATGCCTTGCCTAACGACCAGTCGCAGCACGTCCGCCGTTTGGGCGCCGAGCGCCATGCGGACGCCGATTTCTCCAGTGCGTTGCTCTACCGTATAAGCGACCGCTCCGTAGATCCCGACCATGGCGAGGACCAGGGCTATGCTGGCGAACACACCGAGCAACGTCATCGTCAACCGGCGCTGGCCTAACGACTGATCCACGATCTCCTCCATCGTATTCGGCTGAATGATTGGAAGCCCGCGGTCGATCTTACTCAGCGCGCTTCGCACCACTCCCGCGGCTGCCTCGGCCTTGACCGCGCTTCGGATCGTGACCCAGAAGAATGGACCCGAGCGTTGCGGCCACGGCCGGTAAAATTCCACGTCGTTCGGGAGATCGAGCCGGACCGACCGCACGTCGCCGACGATTCCCACCACTTCCGCCGACAGACCGGTGTTGTTATCCGTGCCGAAAAAAATCCGCTTCCCGATTGGATCTTCGTTGGGGAAGAGATGTTGCGCGGTCGATTTGCTGAGGATTACCACCAGCGGTTTGTCCCCGCCGTCGCGCTCGTCGAAATCGCGGCCGGCCAGAAGCGGAATGCTGAATGTCTTGAGAAAACCGGGCGAAATACTGCGGGTCAAACCAAGTGGACGCTGATTCAATGGAACGGGATTTCCATCGGCGCGGGCGTAGGGCGAGCTGGATCTGTTTCCGTTCAAGGGCACGCCGTCGCTGGTAGTGGCCGCTTCGACCCCGGGCGTATTTTTCAATTCGGACAAAAGACGATCGACGAAACGGGCGCGCGCTTCCGGATCGGGATATTGCGCTGGCGGCAGGCCCACTCCGCCGATCCAAAGATTATCGGACTTGAAACCGGAAGGCTGCCGGCTGAGCCGAACGAAACTGGCGATGAGCAACGCGGCGCCCGCAAGGAGAACGACCGAAAGTCCAACCTGGGCCGCGACCAAGCCACGGCGAAGACGCTGCTGGCCAAGACTGCCGGTCATGGCGCGGCCGCCGTCCTTCAATCCATCCACGAGATCGGCCCGGGAACTTTGCCATGCCGGATACAAACCCATGGCGACGCCGGTAAGGAGCGAAATGCCCAGCGTGAACCAGAGCACCGGAGCATTCAGCGAGATGCCGCCTTCGAGCGGCAGATTGTTCACCGCGAGTTTCGGAATGACGGAGACGACCCAAAGCGCCAGACAGGTGCCGACGACACCAGCGAGCAGGCTGACGAGAGTGCTTTCGAAAACAAAGAGCCTAACGACACTTTGGCGCGTCGCGCCGAGAGCCATACGCAACGCGATCTCGCGCCGCCGCCCCGTAAACCTAACGAGCAGTAGATTCGCGACGTTGCTGCACGCGATCAGCAAGACGGAACCAACCGCCGCGAGCAGAGTGAAGAACGCAGGACGCAGGTCGCCGGTCGCATCTTCTGCCGCAGATTTAATCACGGGCGACCACGAATTATCGGCATTGTCGGGACGCTCCCGCTTGTAACCCTGCTGCAGAGAGGGCATGGCGGCGCGCGCCTGGTCGATCGTCACGCCGGGTTTCAGCCGTCCGACGACGCGCAGAAAACTAACGCCGCGCTGAATCCGTTCGTTGGTGAGCCCCGCCACCTCGAACGGCTTCGCGGTGACGACCTCAAGATCGCGGCCGAACCACGCGACCGGCGGATTCGGGATCACTCCCACGATCGTGGTCGGTACGCCGTTGAGCGTGATGCTGTGTCCGATCACTTGCGGATCGTAATTCAAACGGTTGCGCCAGAAGTTTGCGCTGACCAACGCGACGTCCGCCTTCATTTCTTCCTCGGGCAGAAAGAGGCGGCCCAGAATTGGGCGAACGCCGAGCGTCTCCATGTAGTTCGCCGTTTCGTTCGCGCCGTTGAGCTGAATGGGATCGCCGATGCCAGTCATAATAAAACCGGCACCGGTATCCGCGGCGAGATTCGAAAAGACAGTCTGCCCATCGCGGAAATGCCAGAAGCGCGGAACCGACATCGGCAGGCCATCGAGATTTCGGTCCTTCGCTTCGGCCTGAAGGATGACGAGCCGGTCCGGATCGGAGAACGGCAGCCCGCGCAGAAAGAGATCGTGGATCAAACTGAAGATCGCCGTGTTCATTCCAATGCCGAGCGCGAGCGTGATCACGGCGAGAAGAGTGAACGCGGGCGATTTCAAAAGCTGGCGAAAGGCGAAGCGGAGATCGGTCATAAATCAGAGATCAGAAGTCAGCGGTCAGAAACTTTTGCTCGTCACTTGTTACTCGCCACTCGTCGCTGTTTTTGTTCATTCGGCCCGAAGGGCAATAATCGGATCGACCCGCGAGGCGCGGCGCGCGGGTAACCAGGAAGCGAGTGCGACTCCAGTCGACAAAACAACGGCCGCACCCAGCCAGATGAGTGGATCGGTTGCCGGAACATCCGGCCATTGATGATGGACAATGCGCGTGGCGGCCCACGCTGCGATGCCGCCGGCAAGAAAGCCGATGGCGAGCAACCGCAAACCCTGCGCGGCCACGAGGCGAATCAGCGCGGTCGCGGTCGATCCGAGCGCAACGCGAATTCCAAATTCACGCGTGCGGCGCGTCACTTGCAGCGCCAGCAATCCGTAAACACCAATCGAAGCGAGAACGAGTCCGAGCGCTCCGAACAACGCCACGAGAACGAAAAGGAAACGCTCGGTTACCCACGATTCGGCTGCCGATTGGTCGAGCGAAACGAGCGTGTAAGCGGCCAGTCGCTTATCGGCGCGCGCCAGGGCGTGGCGCAAATCGCCTTCGAGAGATTTCGGTTCACTCGCGCTCTCTACCACAAAAGTCATTTCGTCGCCGCCGATCGCAAGCCAGCGAGACAACGGGAGCGCAACCGTTCCGACCACCTCGCCGTCGCGCGGATCGGCGACCGCTTTCGTGTCCGCCACCACGCCAACGACGGTGTACCACGGACGTGGATTATCGAGGCGTCCATGCTTCACTCTTTTGCCTAACGGATCCTGGCCCGGCCAAAAACGTCGCGCGAACGATTCGTTCACGATGCAAACCTGCGGCGCATCCGCGCGATCGGTCTCCGCGAATTCGCGTCCGCGCAGCAGGCGCTGGCCCATGGTCGCGAAATATCCGGGCCCCGCGCCACGCATATAGGCGGTGTAAACGCCGCGCGGTTCCGCCGGCTGAGTGCCTTCCGGAACGCAACCCATCAGATCGCGCGCCGCTTCCATCGGAGCAGGCGCCGTGACGGCAGCGGAGCGGACACCGGGCAGCGCACGTAACTCGGCCAGAGTTTTGTCGATCGTTTGGATGCGCGTTTCGGCCGAGGAAAAAAGACGATCCGAAAGCATGGCGTTGAAGACGACGCGGTGATCGGTGGAAAAACCCCACGGTTCGCGCACGACCTTTCGGAAATATTGCGTGAGCGTGAGACTGCCCATGAGCAACACGGCCGCGATCGCGATCTCCACCACGATGAGTCCGCCGAGCAAACGCCTCGTCCCGCCATCGAGCGTCGCTCCGCGTCCTGTGCTGCCAAGCGCGCTGCGTAAATCCGTCCGCGACGCGCGCCACGCCGGAAGCAAGCCAAAGCCAACTCCGATGAGCAGCATCGCGCTCGCGGCGAACGCGAACACTGGCCAATCAAGTCGGACGCCGTAATCGAATTCGCGGATCGCGCTGCCGGTTGCGTCTGCGCCTTCGGGACTAAGCGCGACCAGCGCGGGCGTAAGCCAGCCCGCGATGAGCAACCCGAAAATTGTTCCGAAGGCCGCGAGCACGAGCGCTTGCATCAGACCTTCTCTAATGAGACGGCCGCGCGTCGCGCCGAGCGCGGAACGCAACGCCATTTCGCCATCGCGCTCGACCACGCGTGCGAGCATCAAGCCGGCGAAGTTCGCCGCGGCCACGAGCAGGGCACAGAGCGCCGCGCCCGCGATGATCAGAAGCTTCGGACGCAAATCCATGATGAAGCTGTCGCGAAGCGGAATGATGTGGGCGCGCGGCGCGTTAGCCGGATCGGGCGCTGCCTGATTGATCGCGGCACACATCCGGCGCACCGCTTCGTCTGCTTGCGCAACGGTGATGCCGGGACGCAACCGCGCGACTCCGTAAAGATAATGGTTCGATTGCGCGCCGGCGGCGAAGTTCAGTGCGATCGGCAGCCAGAGTTCAGCGCGATAAGGATGACGAAAGGTTTTCGGCATCACGCCGACGACTGTGTAGGAAGCGTCGTCGAGTTTGATGTTTTGCCCGAGCACATCATCGCGTCCGCCGAGATTCCGTTGCCAGAAATCGTGACTGATGATCACGACGTGCGGACCGCCGGGTTGATCTTCGGCGGAGGTGAAATTCCTTCCGAGCGCCGGTTGCAGGCCGAGCACGTTCAGGAAGTTGGCGCTGATGCGCGCAGTCGGGAAACTCTGCGCCGACTGACCGGGATTTGCCGCGGTGACGCTTGCGCCCGTGGCGACGCCGATCCCTTCGAAAATGTCGGTGCCGTACTCGCGCCATTGCCGAACGGTTTTTTCCGCCAGGTTTAGCGCGTTACTGCGCGCGCCGTTTTCATCGAACGTCTCATAAAGCCGGACCAACCGATCTGCTTTCGGAAACGGCAGCGGACGCAGCAACGCGCTTTCGATCACGGAAAAGATCGCGGTGTTCGCGCCGATCCCAAGCGCAAGCGTCGCGATCGCGATCAGGCTAAAGGCGGGCGACTTCCAAAGTAAGCGCAGTGCGTAACGAAGATCGTTCATTGGTCAGGAAAATCGGCGTGCTAATTGAATTTTGGGAGCGCACGCTTGCAGCGTTCTGGCGAAGGTGTTCCACCTTCGCGAACTTCCCAGTGCAGAGACAGCACTGGGCCATCGGTTACCGAACTGCAAAAGTTCGTTTCGGCAGAATGCCGAAACCAGCACGCTGCAAGCGTGCGCTCCCCGATTGTGCTGCGACGCGAGTGAGCTCATTCGGCCCTCAAGGCTACGATTGGGTTGACACGACAGGCGCGGCGCGCGGGAATCCAGGCGGCCAAAATGGTCACAAGAGAAAGAATGAGACCGACTGCGAGATAGATTTGCGGATCGAGAGGCGTGACACCGAAGAGGAAGCTTCGGATCAAATTCGATGAGGCGACGACTCCGAGCGCGCCAACCGCAATGCCGATACCGAAAAGCCGGAGACCGTGACCAAGAACTAATCCGCGGATGTGCGCCGGGCGCGCACCCAGGGCGAGGCGGACGGCGATTTCGCGCAGGCGGCGGAAAGCGGTGTAAGCGAGCACGCCATACAAACCGACCGCGGCGAGGAGCAATGCCAGGCCAGCGAAGATCGCCAGCAAAAACGAAAGCAGCCGATGCGTCGCCCACGTTTCCGCAACGCGCTCTTCCATCGTGCGCACATCGAAGACCGGCTGCGTTGGATCCAGCCGCGTGATGATCTCGCGCACGGATTTCTCCAGCCGTTTCACGTTGCCGGACGCGCGGACGAGCAGGACCAGATTGGTGCGCCCGACCTGCGCCTGCGGGAAGAAGAACGCCGGAGTCGGCGTGGCGTCATCGTAGCCGCGGAATTTCAGATGAGGCACGACGCCGATGATCTCATGGAGCCGCGGCCCGTTCGACGAGTCGGACTCCGTATCGACGAGGAGCCTTTTGCCTAACGGATCCTGTCCTTTGAAAGTCAATTCGGCCAGGGTCTGGTCGATGACCACAACCGGCGGTGAATCTTTTCCGTCATGCTCGTTGAACGTCCGGCCGCGGATCAGGTTCGTCTGAAGCGTCGCGAAATAATCGCCCTGCACCACTTCGTTGTCCGCCGATGGCTGCTGGCTTGGATCGGTCGGAGGAGCGCCTTCGGGTTGAAAAGCGAGCTGCCATCCGCTGAGCATGGGAGGGTTCGATGAGATAGCGGCGCTTTGCACTCCCGGCAGGTGACGGACATCATCGAGCAATCCGTTGGTGAAATTCAGGATCGTTTTCACGTCGGAATATTTCGTCCAGGGCAATTCGATCCGCGTGGTGAGCATCCCCTCCGGCTCGAATCCCAGTGCCGTCGATTGCATGCGCGCGAAACTTTTGAGAACGAGGCCCGCCGCGCTGAGCAGCAGCAGCGTCAACGCGACCTCGACGATCACGAGCCAGTCCCGGCTGCGTCGCGCGGTTTTTGTTTCCGAGCTGCCGAACGAGCCGGCTTGCAGTGCCACCTGAATATCCGCGCGCGCCACCTGCCATGCCGGCCAGAGTCCGAACAGAATCGTGGTGAGCGAAGCGAGCAGAAAGGTGAAGGCGAGGACGCGGAAATCGAAACCGATATTTTCGAAACGCGGGGCGCCGGCCGGAGCGAATGCGATCAAGGCATCGCGTCCCCAATTGGCGAAGAGCAAACCGAGCGCTCCTCCGATTGCGGCGATGGTAAAGCTTTCGATCAAGAGTTGCCGAATAACGCGGCCGCGGGTGGCGCCGATCGCCGCGCGAATGGCAAACTCTCGCGCGCGTGAAGCGCCGCGCGCGGCAAAGAGGTTGGCGAGATTCGCGCAGGCGACCAGCAAAACGAGCGCGACTGCGCCGAGGAGTAAGGCGAGACTCGTGCGGTAGCTGCCGAGCAGATTTTCGAGGAGCGGTTTGACTTTGACGCCGGTGCCCGCGGTCGTCGCCGGATACATTTTCTCGAGGCGCGCGGCGATTGTCTTCATCTCGCTGCGCACTTGTTCGAGCGTCACGCCGTCTTTCAACCGGCCCCAGGCGAAGAACATCGGATGGTTGGCGCGATTCTGCCATCCGGGGTTGGCGCTGCGGCGCATGACCGAGAACCAGGCGTCGACGCCGTGCGGTGAATCCATCTCGCGCGGCATCACTCCGGTGACGGTGAACGGCGCACCGTGAAAATTGACGGCGCGTCCGACGATTTGCGGATCGCGGTGGAAGACGCGATCCCACAGGCGATCGCTGAGGACAACGAGCGCTGGTGCGCCCGGCTTGTCTTCGTCTTCATTGAAGGTGCGGCCGATTTGCGCGGGAAGCCCGATCACGTCGAAGAAGTTCGCCGTTACAAAAGCCACCGCGACGCGCTCCGGTTCGCGGCCGGCAATGCCGCTGAGATTGCGCGATTCAAGGCGGGTGAGCGCGAGATGCTGGAACGATGTGCTGTCGTGCCGCCAATCGACGTAATCCGGCAGCGCAATCGACTGATCCACTCCGTTGCTCACTTCATTTAGATAAACGAGACGCTCCGGCTGCGGATAGGGCAGCGGCCGCAAGAGCACGGCGTTGACCACGCTGAAGATGGCGGTGTTCGCGCCAATGCCGAGCGCGAGCGTAAGCACGGCGATGAAAGTGAACCCGGGCGATTTCCGCAATTGGCGAAGGGCGAAGCGAAGATCGTTCATCTGATTTCTCCTTTCGTTAGGCCATTATTCGGCGCGCAGCGTGATCATCGGATTGACTCGGGAGGCGCGCCGCGCCGGAACCCAACACGCGAACAACGCAGCGCACCCCAAGACGAGCGAGACCGAGCCGTAAATCAGCGGATCGTTTACGCTCACACCAAAAAGCAAACTGCGAATGACGCGAGAGAGGCCGAACGCGCCGGCAAAACCGAGGAGCAACCCGCCTCCGAGCAAGCGCAGGCCGTGGCGTAACATCATCGCGCGGATTTGTGCGGGCGTTGCTCCCAAGGCGAGCCGCACGCCGATCTCGCGCATGCGCCGCAGGCCGTTGAACGCCATCACGCCGTAAAGCCCGACGACCGCGAGCGTCAAGGCCAGCATTGCGAAACAGACGAGGAGGAAACTCATCAGGCGCGGCGTGGCCCACGTTTCTTCGACGCGTTCCTGCATGGTCTTGAACTCGAAAGCTGGTTGCGCCGGATCGAGAGAAGCCACGATGTCGCGCACCGGTTTCTCGAGCGATTTCGGTGAGAGCGTCGTGCGCAGCAACACCACCAGGCCGGTTTGCGGTTGTTGCGTCATCGGCAGATAAGCCTGCGGCAACACCGTGTTTTCATCGAAGCCGTAGACCTTCAGGTGCGGCACCACTCCGACGATGGTCCGGTATTCCTTGGCGCCTTTCTCGCCGGTGGACATTCGGATGCGTTTTCCGACTGCGTCCCCTCCGGGGAAATAGCGATCCGCGAAGAGCTGATCAATGACAATGACCGGCGGCACGTCCTTTGTGTCCTGCGCCTCGAACGGCCGGCCGCGAAGCAGAGGCGTCTTCATGGTTTGGAAATAGCCAGCCGTCACGACATTCATTTCCGCCGAAGGCATCTTGCCAGGCTCCGGTTCCGGCGCGCCTTCGGGGAGGAAGGAAGTTTCCCATCCGGTCATGAGCGGCGGGCTCGAAGCGACGGCGGCATTCTGAACTCCGGGCAGCGCGCATAATTTCTCCATCAGCGCCGCGGAAAAATTCAGGAGCTTCTTCTCGTCCTCATAGGTCGGTNNAAGATCGATCCGCGCGGAAAGCAAAAGATGCGGATCGAAGCCGAGCCCGACCGCCCTGGCATTGGCGAAACTCTTCAGCACCAGAGCGGCGGTGCTGAGGAGCACGAGCGTGAGTGCGACCTCCGTGATCACAAGCAAATCGCGCGAGCGGCGCGCACCCGGAGCGTCCGAGCTGCCGTGTCCGCCGGATTTAAGAGCGAGTTGGATATCGGCGCGAGAGGTGTGCCACGCCGGCCAGAGACCGAACAGAATGCTGGTGATAAAAGAGAGCGCGAGGCTGAACACGAGCACCCACCCGCTCAGCGCGATATTTTGGAAACGAGGAACGCCCGGCGGCGACAGCGCAACGAGGATGTCGCGTCCCCAGGCCGCCAGACAAAGTCCGAGCCCGCCGCCGACCAGCGCGAGGACGACGCTCTCGATCAGAAGCTGCCGGATGATTTGCCAGCGCGA
>QHBM01000133.1 GCA_003244145.1 Chthoniobacterales bacterium | reverse complement strand
GAAGAAGCCGTGGCGCGCGATCCGCACGGCGAAGAGCAGTTCGTCGCGTCGTCCAATCTCGTTTTGAATCCGGAGCAGGCGACGGCTTTGCGCGCGGTGGAGGAAGCGCTGGCCGCGCCCGGATCAGCCCGTCCGATTTTGCTTCACGGCGTTACGGGAAGCGGCAAGACCGAGATTTATTTGCAAGCGATTCGCTCAGCTCTGTTACGCGGCAAAACAGCAATCGTTCTCGTTCCCGAAATTTCTCTTACGCCGCAAACTGTCGAGCGTTTCAAAAGCCGCTTCGCCGAAGCGCAGGACATGGTTGCCGTATTGCACAGTCATTTGTCCGAAGGCGAGCGGCACGATGAATGGCATAAGATCCATGCCGGTCGCGCGCGGATCGTGGTCGGGGCCCGGAGCGCGGTCTTCGCGCCGTTGGAAAATCTCGGCCTCATCGTGGTCGATGAAGAGCACGAAACTTCCTACAAGCAGGAGGAAGCGCCGCGCTACCACGCGCGCGATGTTGCGGTCGTGCGCGCGAAGATGGAGGAGTGCGTCGTGTTGCTCGGGACCGCCACGCCTTCGCTGGAGAGTTACCACAACGCCATCCAGAAAAAATATCAGCTCCTGAACCTGACCCAGCGGGTGGACGATTGTCAGATGCCGCTGATGCGGATCGTCGATCTACGGCTGGAGCGCCGGAAACAAAAGGTCGCGGCGATTTTGTCGGAAAAATTGCGCGCGGCCATCTCAGCCCGTCTTGAGAAACGCGAGCAGACGATCCTGTTCCTGAATCGCCGCGGATTTTCGACATCGCTGCTTTGCAGCAACTGCGGGGAGGCGCGGAATTGTCCGAATTGCAGCGTGGCGCTCACCTTCCATCGCGGAGTGGCGCGTTTGAGCTGCCATCTCTGCGGGCATACCGCGGCCGTGCCGAAGAAGTGTCCCGCGTGTTCGCAGGACGCGCTGATTTATTCCGGCTTCGGCACCGAAAAGGTGGAAGCAAACGTGTCGCAAATTTTCCCGGAAGCGGTCGTGCGGCGGATGGACGCCGATTCCATGACGCGGAAAGATGCGTATCGCGACACGCTGTTGGCGTTTCGCGGAGGCAAGATCGACATCCTCGTCGGCACGCAGATGATCGCGAAAGGTCTGCATTTTCCGAACGTGACGCTGGTCGGAATCATCAATGCCGATCTGGCGCTGCACATGCCGGATTTCCGCGCCGGGGAACGGACCTTCCAGTTGCTCACGCAAGTCGCGGGGAGGGCGGGCCGCGGGGAAACGCCCGGCGAAGTTTTTGTGCAGACCTACACGCCGTTCAGTCCCTCCATTCAATTCGCGCGGCATCACGATTTCGCCGGTTATTTCCAGCAGGAACTGGAATTTCGTGAGCGCTGCGATTTCCCGCCGTTCAAGCATGCGGTCCTGATCACGGTCCGCTCGGCCCACGAAGCGCGCGCCAAGTTTTCCGCCGAAACAATCGCACGTCGACTAAAGGAAGCGTTGCCGGCCGAGTTTATTTTGAGCGCGCCTTCGCCGGCGCCGCTGGAAAAACTGCAAGGCCAATATCGTTTTCACATTCTGATGCGGGGCGAAGCGATCATGCGATTGAGCCGGCTCGTGCGCGAGACGCTCGACAAACTTCCGTTGCCGGAAGACGTGCTCGCGTCCGTTGACGTCGATCCGTATCAGTTGCTGTAGCTCGGTTTCGTCTTTTCTCTGGGGAGCGCACGCCTGTGGCGTGCTGGCGAGGACGTCCACGCACTCGCGAACTTTTCTCTTGAGATGCACCCTCCCAGGCCAACTTCCCGCTCTCGCAGAGGAAGTTCGTTTCGGTGGAACACCGAAACCAGCACGCGGAACGCGTGCGCTCCCCAGAGTTTGCTGCTCCGCGTCTTCCTATTTCCTGATCAGCTTCGGGACTTCGGCCTTGGCCAAGGTGGTGAACGCGCCGACCGCGCTGTTCGCCCCCGAATCGCTCAGGCGCAACAACCCGATCTCGAGCGCGAGATTTTTCCCGCGCAATGGAATCGCTTTCAACTTCAAGCCCTCTCTTCCACGCAACGCGATCTTCGGCATGATGGCGGCCGCCTCCAGCGGCGCCAGTGAACGAAGCAGAGTCTCGATCGCGTTCAGCTCCGCGACTGTTCTCGGACGGACCTGATGCTTCAGGCAAATCTGATCCGTCATCCGGCGCATGACGAAGGTGTCGAACAGTTGCAACAACCGGTGTTGATGCAGCTCGGAAAATTGAATCACCCGCCGCTTCCACCACGGGTGCTTCTCGGAAACGATCAGCGCAAATTCATCGTTGCAGAGACGCTCGTAACGCAGATTCGGCGAGTGTCGGGTGAGGAATCCGAGCCCGACGTCCATGCGGCCTTCCTCGATCGCGGTCTCGATCTCCGTGGATGAAATTTCTTCGACCGTAAGGCTGATGCCGGGATGACTGGCGGCGAAGAGACCGAGGAGATGCGGCATGAGCGCGACGTTGAGAATCGGCACGACCCCTACGTGGAGCGCGCCGCGCCATTGCCCCGGTTCGCTCGTGAGTTCCTGAAGAAAATTTTCGAGGTGCCGAAGAATGGCGCGCGCATGTTCCTGAAAAATTAAACCGGCAGGTGTTAGCAGAATCCGTTTTCCGCGTCGTTGAAAAAGAGGAACGCGCAGGCCCGCTTCCAAATCGCGCATTTGTTGGGAAACGCTCGGCTGGGAAATCCCGGGCCGGTCCGCGGCCCGGCTGAAACTGCCGGCTTCGGCCACGGCCAGGAAATAGCGGAGGTGACGGATTTCCACAGGGTCCTGCATCGCGACCGAATACTGGGTGGCTCACGTCTGAAATGCAATAAGGGCGAAGTAGTGGACACCACCCGCCAGCCACGAAAGACTTCTGAAGTTTTCGCTTCCATGGGTATTGGTTATTGCTGTATTTCCATAGCCTTGCATGCGAGAGCGCCTATGAGCTCCACTAAACTCCTCACCGCTCTGGTCCTGGCCGCTCTTCTTTTGGCCGGTTGCAGGAAGAACTCCACCACCACCGGCGCTTCAAATAAGATCCGGGTCGGCTACATCGGGCTGACCTGCGAAGCGCCGATCTTCAGCGCGGTCGAGAATGGATTCTTCGAGGAGGAAGGACTCGAGGTCGAGATGGTGAAGTGCGAATGGGCGAACTACAAGGACGTGCTCGCGCTCGGCGGCTTCGACATCACCCATCACCTCGTGATGTATTTTCTGAAACCGATTGAGCAGGGGCTCGACGTAAAATTCACCGCCGGAATTCACAAGGGATGTCTGCGGGTCCAGGCTTCGACCAAGGGGAATATCCACACCGTTCAGGACTTGCGCGGAAAACGGATCGGGGTGCCAGGGATGGGAACGCCGCCCTTCATTTTTGCCAATCGCGTTCTCGGCGCCAACGGGATCGACGCGAGCAAAGACGTAACCTGGCGCGTTTTTCCCGCGGGCGAACTCGGGCTCGCGCTCGATAAAGGCGAAGTGGATGCGGTCGCCGATTCCGAGCCGATCGGCAGCCTCCTTGTCGCCGACGGCAAGGTTCGCAACGTGGCGGATCAAGCCGCGGACATGCCTTACAAGGACGAATACTGCTGCGCGGTCATTGTGAACGGAAAGTATCTGACCGCGAATCCGAAGGGGGCAGCGGCTGCGACTCGCGCGCTCTTGAAAGGCGCGAAATGGGTCGAGGCGAATCCGGCCGCGGCCGCGCGGTTGTCGGTCGAGAAAAAATATCTGGCGTCGAACACTGAGCTGAACACGGTTGCGATCTCCCACTTGCGCTACGTTCCAAGTGTGTCCGGCGCGGACGACGCGGTGAAATCGGCGGCGGCGGAAATGAAGGTCGCCGGCATGCTCAGCCCCAGCACAGATGTTGCGGCGCTGGCCGAGAAAGCATTCGCGCATCTCGAAGGCGTATCGGATGCATGGTTGCAGAACCTCGAGGTGGAGAAAGTCGCAGGCGGCCAGGTCCCGCCGGATCAGGACATCCGTTTGTTTGCGGAGTGGATTCTCTCTGATACGGAAGAGTCATGCTGCAAGAAGCCGATCGTCGCGGAGAAGTGAACGGCTCCGGGATAGAAGCGGCGTCGACCGCACCGATGGCAATGGCTGGGTTGCGATCTGCCGCGACCAAACCGACGATCACAAAGTCACGGCTGCGGACTTTGATTGTGGCGCCGGCGGCGGGCGCGATCGCACTCGCCGTTCATTTATTGGTTTCGAAAACAGAACCGCCGCCGGAAACGCGCTCGTACACTGTTTTTCTCTGCGTCGTCGTGATCGCGTTCGTCATTGCCGCACTGGTGCAATTCGTCTGGCCGGGTTTGCGGCGATGGATGCGAGACATGTGTCCGATTTTCGCCGCGGCGCTTTTGCTTCTCTGCGTTTGGGAAACCATCACCTCCGGATTTCGCTGGCTGCCGTTGCCGTACTTTCCGAGCCCGGCCGGGGTATTGCAGAGTATGATCAATGACGGCGCGTTGTTATTCGACAGCACCTGGCACTCGCTCATTCTGCTCCTGAGTGGTTACGCGCTTGGGGTGCTCGCCGGTTTGATTAGCGGCATCTGCATCGGCTGGTCGTCGCCTGTCCGATATTGGGGCATGCCGGTCTTGAAAGTGGTGGGTCCGATTCCCGCGACGGCGTGGATTCCGCTCGCGATGGTGGTTTCGCCTTCCGCAATTATTTCCGCGGCTTCATTAATCGCTCTCGCGGTCTGGTTCCCGGTCACGATGCTGACCGCATCGGGTATTTCGAATACCCGCGCATCGTATCTCGACGTGGCGCGAACGCTCGGTGCTGGCCGCGCCTATCTGATCTTTCGCGTCGCAATTCCCGCCGCGATTCCGAGCATTTTCATTGGGCTGTTCATGGGACTGGGCGCGTCGTTCCTGACTCTGGTCGTCGCGGAAACAGTGGGCGTAAAATCGGGTCTGGGCTGGTATGTCAGTTGGGCGCAGGGCTGGGCGGAGTACGGGAAAGTTTTCGCCGCGCTCGTGATCATGGCGGCGTTTTTCTCCACGATCATGACCGTGCTTTTTAAAGTGCGCGATCGCGTGCTGGTCTGGCAAAAGGGAGTGATCAAGTGGTAGCTGCTGCAGCGGCGGAGGCTTCGTCACTTCGCGTCCGCGAGGTCAGCAAGAGTTTCCCTGTCCCCGACGATCCGGTAGCGCGCCGGCTAACTCTCGATTCCGTTTCGCTTTCACTGGCCGCGGGCGAGCTGGTTTCGCTCGTGGGTCCGAGCGGTTGTGGCAAGTCCACTTTGCTTCGCCTTATCGCGGGCCTGGATTCTCCCGACTCCGGCGAACTCTTGGTCGGCTCCGAACCGATCACGGAGCCAAGCGCCGAACGCGGTCTCGTTTTTCAGGACCCAAATCTTTTTCCGTGGCTCACTGTGCGCCGAAATATCGAAGCCGGTCTCGTCGCGCGTGGGGTTCTGCGCGAGAAACGTCACGAGGCCGATGAATTCATGCGCCTCGTCGGCCTGGAAACTTTTGGTGACGCCTATCCGCATCATCTTTCGGGCGGAATGGCGCAACGCGTCGCCCTGGCGCGCGCTCTCATCAATCATCCCAAAGTGTTGCTGCTCGATGAGCCACTCGGCGCGCTCGATGCCTTTACCCGCATGCGAATGCAGGATGAAGTGCTGCGCCTCTGGCAGGCCCGCCGGACGACGATGCTCCTGGTGACGCACGACATCGATGAAGCGATTTACATGAGCGACCGGATTGTCATCATGACGCAGCGGCCTGGACGAATCGAGCGCACGATCCCGATCACGCTGGAACGGCCGCGCGATCGAAGCAGCGCCGATTTCTTGCGTCTCCGCGGTGACATCCTGGAGCTGCTCCATTTCGCCGGGAACGCGGTGGCCGCAGTGTAGCCGAAGCAGGGGCCGTTAAAATGCTTTCACCGCCAAGGGGCGGCTGAGTATCATCCCGGAAGCGAATGGACGACGAAAACGCCGGGAAGTTAACGACAGGGGAACCGCTGGGCATCGATCAACTCATCGAGTATCTGCCCGCGCTCAAGGAAGTGCCCGCCGTCCAGTTGGAAAAATACGCGAAAGGCGCGGCGGTCGTTCATCGGTATCGCAAGGGCGAGACGGTTTGTGTGGAAGGCGAATTTGGTTCGACCGCGTATTACATCGTCTCGGGCACGGTCGATATTTTCATCCAGAATCCGCTGGCCCACCTGCGCACCAAACCGGGCTGGGGAATTTTCGGACGCAGCGTGGCGCGGATGAAAAGTTTTCTAGTCGCTGACGCGCAAGACCGGCGCGCGGAAGCGCACGAGCGCCAGTTCATCGGGATCGACGCGAACATCGACCTGCCCATGAACAAGCCGATCGCGCAGCTCGGCGCGGGAGAACTCTTCGGCGAAATGACCTGCCGGACATTTCAGCCGCGTTCGGCCACAGTCCAGACCCGGGAGCCATGTGTGATGGTGGAGATGCTGCGCGTGATTCTCGACATGCTCGTCGGCAATCGCCAAATCTCCGACGCGTCAAAAGCGACGTCGAAGGTGAAAGCGCCCACGTTCAAAGGCACCTCCTTCAAAGCGGAGATGGACAAAAAATATCGGCAGCGCTCGCTCGAAACGCATCTGCGCAGTGTGCCGCTCTTCGGCAGCGTCGGTGAAGAATTCCTCGCCTACCTGAAAGAGAAGGTGGAGCTGGTCTCTTACAATCAGAATGAAGTGATCTGCAAAGAAGGCGAAGAGGCGGACGCCTTTTATCTCATCCGGTCCGGGATGGTGCGGGTCTCGCAAGCGATGCCGGGCGGCGAAATGGTCCGCACCTATTTAAGCCGCGGAGAATATTTCGGCGAAATAGGTTTGCTCCGCGCGATCAAGCGCATCGCCACCTGCACCGCGCTGGATGCCGTCGATGTCGTGAAAGTTCCCGGGGCCGAGTTTAATCTCATGCTCGAAAAATTCCCCGGGGTGCGCGCGCAACTCGAGCCCGTGGCTACCGCGCGCATGAAAGCCACCCAATCGCGCACGATCCCGCCCGGGCTCCGCCTCGACGATTATCTCAACCAGGGATTATTTGAAGCGCAGAATCTTTTGCTCATCGATCTCGATAATTGCACCCGCTGCGACGCGTGCGTGCAGGCATGTGCCAAGGCGCATGATGGCGTCTCGCGTCTGCTTCGCGACGGATTGCGCTACGACCATTTTCTGGTCGCGACTGCGTGCCGGTCCTGCCGCGATCCGCTCTGCATGACGCAATGCCCGGTCGGCTCGATCCGGCGTAAGGAGAACCTCGAAATCATCATCGAGGATTGGTGCATCGGCTGTGGGAAATGCGCCGAGCTCTGCCCGTACGGGAACATCAACATGCACCCGCTCGAAACGATAAAGGAAGTGAAGACCGAGATTAAATCGGGCGATCCCAACATTCCGCCCACGGTCAAGATCGAGAAGAAAAAATCGACCACCTACAAGGCGAACACCTGCGATCTGTGCACTCAACTCTCAGTTCCGAGTTGCGTTTACGCTTGCCCGCACGAGGCCGCGAAGCGGGTCGATCCGCAGCGCTTTTTTGGCGACGCCGTGGAAGCACAGAACGAGCTGCTCAAGGATTGGTCGCCCCTGCGCCAGTACGAAACGCATCACACGCACTAACTGCGTATGCGCATCAACAACTGGAAACACGTCCCGTGGTTCATTTTCGTTTGCCTCGCGACCATCACCGCCGGCCTTCTCTACGTCGGTAATTTCCATCCGGACCGGATGCCGGCCGGGATTCATCTTCCGCCGTCGCTGATCCAGCCGGTCTCCGAGCATCACAGCGTCGGCGGCACGCCGCTTGGCCTCTGGTTCGGTGCGATCTCGCTCGCAATTTTTGTTTTCGCTGCGCTCCTCAGTTTGCGAAAAAAAATTCCACTCTGGCGCGTTGGAACGGTGCAACGCTGGTTGCGCGCGCACATCTGGCTCACGTTTCTCACCATCCCGCTCGTCATTTTGCATAGCGGTTTTCGTTTCGGCGGACCCATGACCACGCTGCTGATGGGGCTTTATGCGCTCGTCATGGTGAGCGGCATCTACGGGCTTTTCCTACAGAATCTCATGCCGCGACTGATGAAGGAACGTTTGCCGGCGGAGACCGTCTTCGAGCAAATTCCGCATATCCGCGCTCAGCTTTTGACGGCTGCGGAGAAAATGCGCGATTCGTTCAAACCGTCGCCGCCAAAAACCACTGCGGCCGCCGCGCCCGCGGCGAATGTGCCGAAAGCAGTGATGGCTTCGACGAAAGGGGAGTTGAGCACGCCAGTCGCGCGGGCGAAATCGGTCACTGGATCGGCGCCGACCATGGAGCCCGTTACGGCTGCGGCCGCGTCTTCATCATCCGCGGCGCCCACTGCCGTTGTAGCTGCCGCCGTCCCGGCGGCAGAACCGGGAACAGACGCACCGCCGAAATCCGTCGCAAATGCAGCGGCGACTCCGGCACCGCCGAAAGCCGAAACGATAGGTACTCCGACCGCGCGCGTGCAAAGCGAACCACCCGGCGCTCCGGTTGCGCGTGCGGATGTTCCCGCGGCCGCGCCTCCGGTTGCGCCAGC
>QHBM01000073.1 GCA_003244145.1 Chthoniobacterales bacterium | reverse complement strand
CGCCGGGCGAGATCGAGTATTCGCAATCGATGAAATTTCCGGCGAGACATCTGGCCGCGCGCTTCGCCGCGAAGGAAGCGGTTTCGAAAGCGTTCGGCACCGGCATTGGGAAGGCGATGGGATGGAAAGATATCGACGTGCATCGCAAACCGACCGGCGAGCCGTTTCTTGTTCTCGAAGGCGGCGCCAAGAACCTGGCGGACGCGCGCGGCGTGGCGGCAACGTGGATCACGCTCAGTCACACCGACCATCACGCCATGGCGATGATCGTATTGGAAAACGCGCGCTAGTTTTGCCGCCTATTTGGTGGGAGCGTCATCCAGAGTCGATCGCGATGCGAGCCTCTCGAGCGCGTGCGTGTAAGTCTTCACCAACCGCTCCTCGGCGGGAACCAGATCGTTGAGAAACAGGCTGATCGCACGCGTTACGTCTTTTTGGTAAGCCGGCGTTTCGCGATCTGACCGCGGCGCGGCCTGGGCGTTGAGGAAGCCCTCAATCCTTTTGTCCAACGAATCCTGGGAATGGTAGATGTCAGCGAAGGCCAGGACGAGTTGGGGCGGTAGATCAGCCATGACGCTAGCGGTAGAGAAACTGCGCCACGCGGCATCGCGGAACAGCGGAGGATGCACGCTGGTTTCGAAGGAAATGGTGGTATCAAACGATTCCCCTTTCGCTGCCTTCGCGTATTCGGTCTGAAGGACTCGATGAAGTGGTAGATGGGCCTCCGAGAGCAACAGGTCGTGATTCGCTTTGATCTCGTTGCCGAAGGCCACACGCGCTTCCCCCGCATGCCTGGCTCGATCGCGGGCCTCCTGCCACTTGTTCACGGCGAGCGCGGCCAATACGCTCAGGATGATCATTAACGATTGGATCAGGAGAGTCGGCAGCCACTTTCGGATCGATCTCATTCGGCGAAGCGAGGGTGAGTTGAAATCCTAATGAAGACAAGCCGGTTACTGGGAGCATTCTTCCAGGGCGTCCGCATTGCCTCGCAACTTCGCGAGCGCTTCGCCAGCGAAATGGAGCGAGCCCGTTACGAGAAGACGCTCGCGCTCGGCTTGCGCTTGTTGGAATGCATGATCGAGCGACGACGCGATCGAGATCGACAGATCGGGCGACATTGGCCGGACAATCAGCGCGACTTTCTGCGGAGGCAGCGCACGCTCGTTGCGCGCGGGCGGAAGAATCAGGCGCTGAGCGATGGGGGCGAGTGCGCGCCAGATCCCGGCCACATCTTTATCGCTTAGCACGGCGAGAATGATGGTGGCGCGTTCATCGCCGAGTTGGTCCCGCCAGGTTTTCGCGAGAACATTCGCGCCCGCGGGATTGTGCGCGCCGTCGATAATGATCCGGTCCTCCCAGATTTGAAAACGGGCTGGCCAATGAACGTCCGCCAACCCTCGATCGATCGCGTCCTCCCCGATCGCGATGCCCCCAAATCGCAACGCCGCGATCGCGAGAGACGCGTTCTGTTTTTGATGCGCGCCGGCGAGAGCCACGCGGGATTTTGTGTAAGGCTGCGTCACCATCTCAACGGGCGCGTCACACTCGGCCGCACGCGCGCGCACCACTTTTTCGGCGGCCGGTTCCTGAAGGGCCGACGCCACCGGAATGCGAGACTTGATAATGCCGGCTTTCTCGGCGGCGATCTCTTCGAGGCTGTGGCCTAACCACTCCTGATGATCGTAACCAATCGGTGTGAGTACCGAGACGACCGATTGAACGGCATTGGTCGCATCAAGCCGTCCGCCGAGTCCGGTCTCGAGCACGATCAGTTCGCAATCGTGCTCCTTAAAATGCATGAGGGCCAGCGCCGTCGTGATTTCAAAAAACGTCGGATGCGGTTTCCAATCCCGGATATGCGCGCGGATTGTCTCCAGACCCACGGCCACTTCTTCTTCCACGATCATCTCGCCATCGACCTGAATGCGCTCGCGATAAGTGACGAGGTGAGGGGAGGTGAATAGCCCGGTGCGATAGCCTTGCGCGCGGCAAATCGAATCGATCATCGCGCAGACCGAGCCTTTGCCATTGGTGCCGGCGACATGAATGACGCGCTGATCTTTCCCGGGAAGCTTCAGCTCCTGCAGAAGCCGCTCGATGTTCTCGAGCCCGAGCTTGATCCCGAAACGCTGCGTTCCGTAAAGCCAGGCGAGGGTCTTTTTGTAAGCAGGAGATGGTCGCGGCGCTGAGGCCCCTCCCACATTCGAGGCCCCTGCCACGTTCACGAAGTGCTGGAGAAGTAGCTCAGGAACTGGATGATCTGCGCCCGCATTTTTTTGCGATGCACGATGAGATCGATCAGCCCGTGTTCTTCCAGGAATTCCGCGGTCTGGAAACCTTCCGGTAAATCCTGGTGCGTGGTCTCCTTGATGACGCGAGGCCCGGCGAAGCCAATCATGCTCTTTGGCTCCGCGAGAATGACATCGCCTAACGAGGCGAAGCTCGCCATCACGCCGGCCGTGGTGGGATTGGTCAGGACGGAAATGTAAGGCAGCCGCTCGCAGGTGTGCCGGGCGAGGGCGCCGCTCGTTTTCGCCATTTGCATCAGGCTCAACATGCCTTCGTACATGCGCGCGCCGCCCGAAGCCGAGATAATGATAACGGCGCAACGGTTCGCCGTTCCGTACTCGATCGTCCGGGTGATGCGCTCGCCCACGACCGATCCCATCGTCGCCGCGAGAAAGCTGAAATCCATCACGGCAATGGCGACCTTGTAGCCTTCGATCATGCCGTAGCCGCTCAAAACCGCGTCCATGAGACCGGTGGCGTCCTGATATTTTTTCAGGCGATCCTTGTAAGTGGCCATGCCCTGGAACTGGAGTGTATCGACCGAGCGCAGGTTCGCATCGCGTTCGACGAAACTATCGGGGTCGAGAAGATTTTCGATCCGTTCCTTGGCCGATTGAGAGAAATGATAATCGCAACGCGGACAGACCCGCTGGTTCTGCGCCAGCTCGATCTCGTGCACGACCTCCGAACAGCCGGGACATTTTTGCCAGAGGCCCTGCGGCATCTCGCGTTTTTTCCGGCTTTGCGCTTTGAGCGCTGGTCTTTTGAAAATGGCCATGTCCTAAGCCCGGGCGGCGGTGGCGGCGTGGACGAAAAGGGCGCCCGCCTCTTTCAAGACACGCGCGCATTCGCTCAAGGTCGAACCGGTAGTTAATACATCGTCAATCAGGAGCACCCGCAACTCTCGCACGTCCGCCTTTTTTCGTAAACGAAAGGCATCGCGCAAATTTTCCATCCGCTCGGCCCGGTCGTAGGCGGTCTGGGTGGTGGTGTAACGAATCCGTTCGAGGACCGGGCGGAGCGGCGTCCCGATCCGGCGGCTGAGCAACTCGGCCAGAAGCGTCGCCTGATTGAATCCGCGCTCGCGTTCGCGCGCGGAATGCAATGGGACGGGGACGATCAAATCGAAATGCCGGCCGCGCAGGCGCGTATCGTTCATGTTCTCGCCAAGCCAGGCGGCGAGCGGGTAACGCAGTTGACGTTGCCGCCCGTATTTGAATTCGTGCACCAGCTTCCGAACCAGCCCGCGGCTGCGGTAGGCGGCGACGGCGGCATCGAAGTGCAAGGTGCGATGCTCGCAATTCGCGCAACTGAATGTCTGAGTGATGGCGCCAGAGAATGGCTCGGAGCATTTCGCGCAAAAAGGTGGCGTGATCCGCGACGCGCGGTTGCGACAATTCTCGCAGAGATATTCGCGCGGCCCGACGAGGCCGGAACAAACCTCGCACACCGCTGGATAGAAGAGCGAGCCGAGCGCGTGGAGCGGATTAATTTTCGCGAGCATATCTCAACCAACCCCTGAGCAACATCCAGGTCGCGAGTCCGAGCGGGACAATTCCAACCTGCAGGCTTTTGCCCAGCCAGGGTAAGGCCAGGAGTTCGCGCTGCGCGATCTTGTTGAATGCGCCGCTCGCGAAAATCCAACCGGCATGAAGACCGATCGGCAACCAGAGCGACCGCGTGGCGATGCGCGCGTCGGCCAGGATCAACCCGATGAGGAACAAGGTCGTAAATCCCGCCAGCACCAGCATCGGCTCCGCAAATTGATCGAACGAATGGGCGAGCGAGACGAAACCCGAACTCCAGTCCACCGCGCTGGTCGTATGATCCGGCGCCTTCAAGAAATGGACGATGGAAAAAATGCCGGCGCTCAGCACCATTGCTGCGAACGGTCGCAGGCTGCGCAATAGAACGCCGAGGAACAGCCCGCGAAAGAGTGCTTCCTCGATCAATGGAACGATCGCGGCGGTCAGCGCCACACTTCCGATGCCGGACCACGGGACGATCGCGCGCAAATGGTAGATGCGCAGGATTAGCAAAACGATTCCGCAACCGAGCAGGGGAACGGTGGAGACGAAGAACCCAAGCGCGAGGTCGCGCCCCCAGCGGCGGTTCGGCGCCAGCCCGAGATCGGCGGGACCGCTGATCCGCAGCCACCGCAGAAGCGGCCAGATAAATAGAAGCGCGCCGAGCATGAGGGCGCGATGAAAGAACGACTCGAACCCGAAACCGGCGAGTGCGGGAAAAACCCCGTGCGCCGCGAGCGCTTGCGCGGCCCAGAAAAGCAGCGGCGCCGCCAGCGCCCCGAAAATTATCGTGGCGACGAAATACCCAAGCAATCTGGCTGCGTCCTTCAAGGGGCTAATGTAAGATTCCCGCCGGATGCGGAGTCAACACATATGGAAGGAGAAGAACGCGGAAGGACGGAAGCGCGAAGTGCGCGTGACGAAATTCGGAGGCGTCTGGCGTTTCCAGGCGAAATTCACGGATGAACTCGAATGGACCTACTACGACCGCCCGCTGCTCGGGGATCTTCAGACGCTGCGCGACATCGTCTTCCGAAAATACCAGCGGCGCCGCGCCTCCGCCGAGGACGTCGCTTCGATCGATGAGCTGCTTCGCCAGGAAGCGGGCCATGACTGATTGGAACACACGCGCCTAATGCCGAAACCGAAGAAATCGCGCCTCGACGTTTTCCTGGTGGAGCAGGGGCTTTGCGCCAGCCGCGAGCAAGCGCAACGCGCGGTTATGGCCGGCGAGGTCAGGATCGGCGATCGCATAGTCAATAAATCATCCGTCATGGTCGCGCCCGATGCGGCCGTGTCCGTTGAGATGCTGGCGCGCTACGTCGGTCGTGGCGGTCTTAAATTGGAAGGCGCGCTCGATCATTTTCAGATTCCGGTAGCGGGACTCACCGCACTCGACATTGGCGCTTCGACCGGCGGCTTCACCGATTGTCTCCTGCAACGCGGCGCGACGAAAGTTTACGCGATCGATGTGGGTCACGGCCAGCTAGCGTGGAAAATCCGCAATGATCCGCGCGTGGTGGTGCGCGAGAAACTGAACGCGCGCCACCTCAACCGCCAGGACGTGCCGGACCAGATCGACCTCTGCGTCACCGATGTTTCCTTCATCTCGCTGACTTTGATCTTGCCCAATGCCTTCGACTTGGTGACTCCCAACGGAATGATCCTGGCCTTGATCAAGCCACAGTTTGAGCTTCAATCCTCCGACGTGGGCCACGGCGGGATCGTGCGTGAAGCCGAGCTGCACGAGAAGGCGCAGAATAAGATTCGCGACTTCGTGGTGAAGGCCGGACATAATGTGATCGGCCTCGTTCCTTCCGCCATCACGGGCGCGGATGGGAACCAGGAATTTTTTATATGCGTCCAACGAAAATCGGCCTGATCGCGCACACCGGTAAACCAGGCATCGCCGAATTAATCCGGGCGCTGGAAACCGAATTCAGACGCTTCGATCTGTCGCTCCTGATCGAAGCGAAGACAGCGGCCATTGCCGGATTGAAATCGGATCGCTCGGTTCGCGACCTCGGCCGAGAGGCGGAACTGCTGGTAGTGCTCGGTGGCGACGGGACCATTCTGCACGTGGTCGGTCAGTTGGAGGACGTCATCAAACCGATCTTCGGAATCAATTTCGGTTCGCTTGGATTCCTGACCTGCTCCAACTCCTCGGCCTACGTGGAAGCAGTCGAATGCATCGCGGCGGGAAAAATGGTTTTCAGCGATCGGACCTTGCTTGAAGTAACGATCAAAATTGGCGGCGAGGAAATCGCGCGTCTGACCGGTTTGAACGACGCGGTCTTTAGTCGCGGCAAGGTTTCGCGGCTCATCCGTTTGAAAGCCAGCGTCAACGGCGAAGCGCTCACGGAATTCAACGCCGACGGATTAATCGTGGCGACACCTACCGGCTCGACGGCCTATTCGCTCTCCGCCGGCGGTCCGATTGTCGCGCCGGAATCGGGCGCCTTTGTTATCACCCCGATTTGTCCGCACGTGCTGACCAATCGCTCGATCATCGTGGATGAGGACGCCGTCATCGAAGTCGAAGTAAGTGAACGGGATCATCCCGTGTTCCTGACCGTGGATGGGCGGGAACCGCTGCCCGTCGCGAGCGGCGCCATCGTCCAATTCAAGAAATCCGAGAAAATACTTCCGCTCGCTTCGCTCCCTGGCGTCTCTTTCTTTGGCGTCGTTCGCCAAAAACTAAAGTGGAGCGGTAGCGCTATCTAAGCGGATAGCCGCTGCGACCTGCCCGCTGCGGTTATTGCAAATTATATACTTCCACCAAGGCGGTGCCGGTACTGCCATCAGCACTTCCCACGATAGCGGTAAACGCACCGCCATGCAGTGTAATCAAAATCGCTGCCTCGCGAATATCGGAAGGAGCGAAATTGCGCCCGCTAATGGCCGCTTCCTGGGTGTCTTTCCAGTTATTGTTCGAGGCGATAAGGGTGCCGGAAGCGTCGTGCAACTCCAGCACCGGATCCGTCAGCGGCTGAGTAATGCCGGCGGCAGCGAGGGATGGTCCCAGCGCACGGACAATCACGGTGGTTCCGACTGGCCCATTTCCGCCGACGACGAATCCCGCGATCAGAACATTCTGGCCACCCTGAACGAGACCTCGAGTGCTGATATTGAGAAGTTGATGGGAAAGAGGTTCGACCGCCACGAATTGGGGCGTGTTGAAGTTGCTCTGGAACAGGGTCGTCTTTACGGCCGCCGGAGTATATCTAAGGGTAGCGCCCGCTTTGTTATCCGCGACAATCAGGTTGCCCGAGTTATCGAATGCCAGACCGAACGGAGCGCTCAATCCCGTAACGAACGTAGTCTTGGTCCCACTCGGCGTGAACTGGAAGATCGTCCCGGTCCCAGAGTCGCTGACAAAGAGGTTGCCCGCGCCGTCGAAGGCAAGGCCCGCCGGAAGATTCAATCCCGTGGCGAAAGTGCTCTGCGCCCCGGCCGCAGTGTATTTCAGAATTGTGCCGGCGGTGAAATCCGCCACGAAAAGATTTCCACTGTTATCAAAAGCCAAACCAGCCGGCCCGCTGAGACCAGCGGCAAAAGTAGATTTCGTTCCATCCCCGGCAAACTTGAAGATGCTGCCGCTTCCCGCGTCCGCTTCATATAGATTCCCCACCGTATCCATGGCCAGGCCAATCGGCGAGCTCAGTCCCGACGCAAACGTAGTACCTGACCCATCCGGAACAGTGTAAAGGATGATCGACTGCTTTCCCGCGTCCGCCACATAGAGACGACCGAGACCATCGAAGACGAGGCCTTTAGGATTCGACAAACCCGAGGCGAAGGTGCCCGGGGTCCCGCCGACCGTTACGAACCGGAGAACATTTCCCTGGTTCGTTTCGTAGACATCGCCCGCGGCGGCGCGCGCGTTGCTCGCGACCTCAGGCGCCGTCGCCAGGACGAGAGCGGCCAGAAAGGGACGGAGAAATTTAGTTTTTTGCATAAATGTGATTGAAGTTGCTCAATCTCCCGAGCAATCGGTTTTCGTCAACCGCCGTAGCCACATCGCGTGGGCCCAGCCACCGCGGATTCCCGGTTAAAACCCGCTCCGAGCGATCAGTTGCGCGTCGATCGCGTCGCGGTGGTGGCAATCCACTGCTGGATCTCCGGCAAAACGCGTCGCTTCAGATCGGCCCTGAAGCGAATCTCTTCCGCGGCTTTCCTCACTTCGCTCCCGATTCCCGACGGTGCATTCTTTTGCGCGAAGGCTTCCAGCTCCGCCGCTCGCGCTTCCTCCGAGAAACCTCTCATCACGTTTGAGGCAAACCTGACCCGGCCGAGCGCATCGAGTTTCGCGTCGAGCTCCTTCTGGTGCGCCTGCGCGAATTCCCACGCCAGCTCGGGCTGCTCCGCCGCGTTCGCCACTTCTCCCACGAGACGCGTCGCCCGCGATGCCGGCAATTCATCTCCAACCGAAAGCGCCAGCGTCTTCCTGGCCAGCTCGGGATCAAGCGCCATCGCCATGGCGTGATAAAAGTTTCCTTTTTCTTCGATGCTCTTCGTTTTCAATCCCAGATGGTGGAGCGTGTCCCACGTTTTCGCATCAGCGTAACGGCCAACGATGTCGAAGACGACCGCCCGAAGATCCGGCGCAAGACTGTTCGGATCAGCGAGGAACTTCTGAAAACACTCGCGCGCGATACGGATGATTTCCTCGTCGCCCAAATCACCGAGTTTTCCGATCAACTCCCGGCGCAGTAATCCGGTCGCGATCTCTTCGCCCGGCTTCGGCTCCCAACCGACCCGCTCAAACACCGGTTGAAGAACCGAGCGGGCGTATGCCTGAAATCCCGGCCGCTCCGCGTGCTTCAGATAAAGCGCATCTACAAACGCAAGCGTGTTCGTGATTTCTTCCCAAAGGGCGAGATCAGGGTCCGCTCGAAACGCTTCGACCAGCTTGAAGTAGTCGGGCACCGTGCCGCGCTCGGCCAGCACGAGCGCCCAACTGTCACTCACGAGATTGACCTTGTCCGCTTTCGACAAATCGGCGGCAGAATTAAGTAACTTCTCGAACCGCGCCGGTTCGTAGCGCACTCTGTAGTTGCCCACGCCTCCCGCGTTGAGCTTGACGTTTTGCGTGGGCGGGACATTTGGGATTGGCGCTGATTTCTCGCGAAGCAGGAACACAGCATCATGATTCGTGGTCTGCGGTTTCACCTCGGCCACGACAATCGGGATCTTCCATTCGAACTGCTGCGCCGCCTTCTGATGCACTGTGAATCTTTCCTGCGTCGCCGTTACCGTGGAGTCACTGGAAGTCACCGAGATCAATGGAAATCCCGGCTGCTCCGTCCAACTCCGCGCGATTTCGCCCACGGGTTTATGTGAAGCAGCCGCGAGCGCGTTCCATAGGTCCGCGGTGGTAGAGTTCGAGAACTTATGCGCCGTGATGTAGGCGCGAATTCCCGTGCGGAAATCTTCTTCGCCGAGGTAGGTCTCGAGCATGCGCAGAAACGACTGTCCCTTTTGGTAGGTGATCTCATCGAACGCGCTGTTGGCTTCGCTCTCGGTCTTGACCGGCTGCTGAATCGGATGCGTCGAGGAGAGAGCGTCGGTCGCCATCGCGCGTTGCTTGGCCGCGTTGGCGCGGAGCCAGACCTGCCACTGCGGGTTAAAGTGATCGGTGCACTTCGTGCCCATCCACGAGGCAAAGCCCTCGTTGAGCCAGAGATTATCCCACCACGCCATCGTGACCAGGTCGCCGAACCATTGATGGGCCATCTCGTGCGCCACGATCCTGAAGATGCGCTCTCGAGTTTCCTCCGATGACTTCGTCGGATCGAAGAGCAACGCGCTCTCATAGTAGGTGATCCCACCCCAGTTCTCCATCGCGCCGCCGAATCCGCCAGGCACCGCCATCAAATCCAGCTTCGGGAGCGGATATTTTTCGCCGAAATATTCGTTGAAGTAACGGAGAATCTTCTGCGCGCTTTCGAGCGCGTAACGACCGGTCTCCGCCTTTCCTTTCGTGGTGATAATGCCAATCTTTACCCCATCGGTTTCGCCGAAAATGGAGTCGAATTCACCCGCGCAAAAGACCATCAGGTAAGTCGGCATTGGCGGCGTTTCGGCGAATCGGACTTCTTTCCCTTCGCTAGTCTTCTTCTCGCTCTCGACCGGCATATTCGAAATGGCTGTAAAACTCGCCGGCACGATCGCCGTCAGTCGGAATCTGGCTCTAAACGAGGGCTCGTCCCAGCACGGGAACATTCTGCGGGCGTCGACCGGTTCCATTTGGGTACCCAGCATGCGCTTCTTGCCGCTACCCGCTCCATCGGCGTAATCCGCGTAGAACAGGCCTTGCCCGCCTTGATTGATCTTGCCCGCGAAGTCCAGCCTTAGCTCATGCCTTCCAGCCGCAATCTTCTTGGCAAAAGTGAGTGTCGCGGTCTGCTCCTTTTCGTTGATCGCGACTTGCGCCGTTTGCGCCGATGCATCCTTCGGGCCGGTTAATCTCGCCGACCCGATCGTCAACGTATTCACGTTCAAGGTGATTGAAGTGACCGGCTTCCTTACTTCCAGAACCACTACCTCCGAGCCAGTGAAGGTCAGCTTCTCAACGTTTGGCTTAAGCTGAATGGCGTAGCTCGCCGGCACTACTTCTTTGGGTAGTTTGCCGGGGGTGTTCTCGAACTTGAACGGCTCCTCGGCCCGGGCTGTGAGTGGAAGCGCCAATATCGCCAACGCGGCGACGAGGCGTAGGTGAGATTGCATGGGGAGCAGGCTCACACGCTTGCCCCGACCTGTCCAGCGAAGCACCATCGCGGGCGGCTGGAGCCGGGATCGTCGATCCCGGTCCAACTTATCCGATTAGCAAAATCCAGAGGAGAGAGCAGTATCTCTTATGCGCGTCGCGGCCATCTACGATATTCACGGGAACCTTCCCGCACTGGAAGCTGTCCTCCGGGATATTGGTAAAGCAGAGGTAGACCTTGTCGTGGTCGGGGGCGATGTGGTTCCAGGTCCGATGCCGCGCGAGACACTCATGCGCGTGTTAGACTTGGACATTCCCGTTCGATTCATCCGGGGCAACGGAGATCGTGTGGTGGCGTCCCAGATGGAAGGCATCGAGCCCGCTGAGGTCCCCGAGCAGTTTCGAGACGTCATCCGCTACTCGGCGCAGGAGCTTTCTTCCGAACACGGGAATATCCTGGCTAGCTGGCCTGAGACTGTTCGAGTTCAGGTAAGTGGGGTAGGGGAGGTGCTCTTTTGTCATGCCACGCCGCGAAGCGACACTGAGGTATTCACCCGTCTGACACCTGAGCACTCTGCCTTACCAGCCTTCGAGGGCGTTAGTACACCTATGGCTGTGTGCGGTCACACTCACATGCAGTTCGACCGAATGATTGGCGACGTTCGAGTCGTGAATGCAGGCAGTGTAGGGATGCCGTTTGGGATACCAGGCGCCTACTGGCTCTTACTAGATCATGGCGTTGAGCTTCAACAAACCACCTATGATTTCGCAAATGCGGCCGAGCGCATTCGACAAACGAACTATCCCCGAGCTCACGAGTTTGCGGAACGCAACATCCTGCAACCTCCGTCAGAAAAGCAGATGCTTGAAGTGTTTACCAAGGTCGAATTGAAATAAGCGCAATCCGGAGACTGCCTACTCCTAGCTCACCCTGCGCACCGGAGAGTCGACGTCCGCTACGGTAATACGCTTGATCCGCCGACAATTTTGGCGGCATAATCACGGGCTAATATGCTTCGCAACCTCCTATGCATATTGACTGTCGCGGCGGTGTCGCTCGCAGCGGTGGCGCCTGCACATCGTTACACGCGTGAGGAGTGGCTCTCGATTCGAGCCAGGCTGATCATAGTGCCGAAGCCAGAATATCCGGAAGTGTTACGGTGCGTTCGTTACACCGGGACCGGACTGTTCAGGCTGTATTTCGACACGCGAGGGGAAGTCAGCGGCATCAGAATTCTTAAGAGCACCGGCCACAAAGAATTGGATATCGAAACTTTGAAAGCCCTTATTCGCTGGCGCGCCAAGCCAGGTTCGCAATGGGAGTTGGATCTACCCGTCACCTTTGTCATTGGTTACAGGCCCAGGACCTACAGCCCCATCGACAGATGGTAGTCGTGATGGGGTTGTCTCGCTGCGAGAGGGTGACTAACTACCCGGAGGCGAATCTTCGCCACCCTTAGCACAAGCCAAATCGCGAGCGCTTTCCTGACGTTGGAATCAAGAATGCTGAGTACGGCGGGCTATTTGCAGCACTTAGGTGCTCGTAGCGTCCAGTCCCACAGCAAATCGCAACGCTTCCTGGACTTGAGTCAGCGCCCCAGGCGGCAAATCTCCCAGCTTTCTGATGAACAGGTCTTCGTCCGCCGATTCGCCGGAAGCGATACCTTGTGCATTGGCAGTGCTGCCAGCATCGAGGAACGGCAGTCGTGGCAATTCCACTTCATATCTGCTACCGCAATTCTGGCTAGTTACAGGGACATAGATCGACAGTCTCCGCGGCCTGTCAGTATCGTTGCGGGAAAGAATGATTACCGGACGACGTTTCGCGGCATCTCCAAGATCCGCTGACCAGACTTCGCCCCGGCGGGGGTCATCCCTTTCTCGGCGGCGGTTCATCCAAGATGTCTAGCACTCGCTGTTGAATCTTCCGGGATGTCAAGATGTCCGAATTATCCTTCTCCTCGATCGTTGCGATGCCGCCAAAACTTATCGAGAAGAGTTTCATCACGCGAATATTCGGTTCTGGGATAAACGAATCGACGGCATCCACTGGGCCCCAATTATCGCATGCAGCATTCATACATTTTTGTTCTCTATTGGTACTTGAAGGACGTTAATATCGCGTTTGCCAACTTCTTCGCCATTGAAAAAAATTACTACGGTGTAAACTCCTGGGGTCGGAAAGGTGATCATTGGGACGGGAACCGCAAACGCCACAATTTGGTTCCGCTCGAATTGCCTTTCTTGGTCAAGGCCGAGTTTTAGTGACGTACTGAAAACGACGTGCACCGAGCCCTTCTGTTCAATACGGGCTGTCAAATCCAATTCGGAAACCATCCCTTCAATATTAGTTACCCACGTTGTAATAAAGAAACGGGGGAAATTCGCTGGAAATTGCTGGAAAACGAATTGGTCAAAGCACCCCACGAGTGACCTCTTGCTAGTCCCTTGCTCGACTATGGACTGGTCCGACAGAAAGATACCAGGGACGACTGAAGGTTCGGAATCAAGTGCCATCTGAGGGGTGAGTCTGAGCAGGGGTAGTGCCCGGCTCAAGGGCAAAATTCCGCCGCCTAGTTACTAAGTCAAGGTTTACGGTATACTTACTTTATATGACATATATTGTATGATGTTATCACGCAAGGCCTGTTGAGAGGAAGGTAATAGCCGGGGCTCCCTCTCCGTGCGTCTGCGTGGTTGGTCCGCACGGGTCTGTCAGATACGATTTTTACCTCCTGCGAATCCTGAACGAATGCCCGCAATTTACCTATAGAATCGATAGCCGGAGCGACACCGGCATCGCACGGCCTGGATTGCTAAAAAACTGCGAGAACAGGCTTCCTCTCGATTGGTGACGCCTTCCATATTGTTAATCTTCCCGTCTGGCGGCCCGGACAGCCAGCTGGGTTTGATTGTTTCTATACCTTCGAGGTCTTGGAAACCCGGCCCGCTGCTGCCCGAATGTTTGTCTGCGCACCTGCAACTTAGATTGGCCCATGCTCCGACGGCTGAATCAGTCTCCGATAAACGCCTTAACGTTCTTATTACGCTTCTTTAGTGTTTCGATTTCCGAAGCCTTTTTGCCATACCGAGCGGATCTGCCGCGCGATTCTTCAGCGGCTTGGCGCCGACGTAAAGCGCGTCAGGCCGAACTCCTGGTGCGTGAGCTGGGCGGCGCGGTCGGCATCCTTCCCGTCGATGATGACGGCGATCTTGATCTCGGAGGTCGAGATCAATTGGATGTTGATCCCGGCTTTGCCCAGGCAGTCGAACAGGCGCGCGGCCACGCCCGAGTGCGACCTCATCCCGATCCCGACCACGCTGAGCTTCGCTACTCCCTTGGTCGCGAGTAACCCCGCGGCCTGAACTTCGGTCACGATCGGGTCGAGCAATGCTCTCGCTGCCTCGAGGTCGTTCTCGTGAATGGTAAACGAAATATCGGTCGTGCCGTGTTTGGAAACACTTTGCACGATCATGTCGACCACGATGTTGCCGTGCGCGATGGCGGAGAAAATGCGCCCGGCGATGCCGGCCTCGTCGCGCACGTCATCCACGGTCAGCTTGGCCTGGTTGCGATCAAGGCTGACGCCGCGGATGACGACGTCTTCCATATTCGCCGTCTCTTCCTTCGCGATCGTGCCGGCGCCAGGCTTGAGGCTGGAGCGCACTTCGAATTCTATCCCAAACTTCTTGGCGAACTCGACCGCGCGCGATTGCATCACCTTCGAGCCCGCGCCGGCCATTTCGAGCAGCTCGTCGTAGGCAACTTCATCGATCTTCCTCGCGTCCGAAACGACCCGCGGATCGCAGGTAAAGACGCCATCGACGTCCGTAAAAATCTGACAGGCATCGGCGTTCAAGGCGCCGGCCAGAGCAATCGCGGTTAAATCCGAGCCGCCGCGTCCGAGCGTGGTGGTTTCGCCATCGGCGTTCTGTCCCTGGAAGCCGGCCACGACCACGATGTAATCATCGGCCAGCAATTCGTGGATTTGTTTTGGAGAAATATTCGCGATCTTCGCCCGGGTATGCGCGCGATCGGTCAGGATGCCCGCTTCCGCGCCAGTCAGCGAAACGGCTTTGCCGCCCAGCGCATTCACCGCCATCGCCGTGAGCGCGATCGCGGCCTGTTCGCCGGTGGCAAGCAACGCGTCCAGCTCGCGCTCGGCCGGCTGCGGCGAAGTCTCGCGCGCGAGTTTGATCAAGTCATCGGTCACGCCCGCCATCGCGGAAATAACGGCCACGACTTTGCAACCTTCCCGCTGGGTCTCGAGTAACCGGCGGGCAACGTTCCGGATCCGTTCGGGTGAGCCGACCGAAGTGCCTCCGTACTTTTGAACGATCAGGCGCATCGCGAGCCGAGCCCAGGATTGAAGAGAAAATTTGGCAACACGGAACGGACTGGTTTTCGTTTATGTTACACCGGTGTCAACTCGGAGTTAGCTGCGGTTCAACTAGAACCCGATGGTGCGCAGAACATCCTGCTCGTTCGCGGCTACTGTTCTTAAGGTCGCGGTGTGATTGCTTAAGATTTCAGGATCCTTCAAGCCGTGGCCGGTGACGGTGCAAACGATTCGGCTTCCTTCCGGAACTGTCGCGAACGAATAAGCCGGTCCGCGCACGGGGTCGCATGACTTGAAGAGGCCAGCGATGGGCGCGGCGCTCGCCGGCTCGACAAAGATTCCTTCGTTTATCCCCAGCCATTTTTGCGCGGCGAGAATTTCTTCATCGGTCACGATGTCGATGGCGCCATGCGAATCGTCCACCGCACGCTGCGCGGTTTCCCAACTCGCGGGATTCCCGATCCGAATGGCGGATGCGATCGTTTCCGGATTTTCCACCACGCGATTATGAAACATCGGCGCCGCGCCGGCGGCTTGGAAACCAATCATCGCCGGCAATCGCGTCGATTTCCCTGCGTCGCGATACTCGCGGTAGCCGGCCCAGTACGCGGTGATGTTGCCGGCGTTGCCCAATGGCAACAAATGCAGGTCGGGCGCATCGCCCAGGTCGTCCACGATTTCGAACGCCGCAGTTTTCTGGCCGGCAATGCGATCTGGATTGATGGAATTAACGATCGCAAAATCGTCGCGCGCGCCCAGCTTCCGCACGATGAGGAGCGCGTCATCGAAGTTGCCTTCGATCGCGATCACTTTCGCGCCATAAGCAAAAGCCTGAAGCAATTTTCCGCTGGCGATTTTTCCAGCCGGCAGCACCACGGCGCATCGGATCCCAGCCCGCGCGGCATACGCGGCCGCCGAGGCCGAAGTGTTCCCGGTGGACGCGCAAATCACCGCCACGCTTTTGCGCTCGACCGCTTTCGATACCGCCACGGTCATGCCGCGGTCCTTGAAAGAGCAGGTGGGATTGAGGCCTTCGTATTTCAAATAAACTTCGCAGCCGCGGCCGACAACCGCGCTCAGACGCGGCGAAAAAATCAGCGGCGTGCCGCCTTCGCCTAATGACACGATCGGTGTCGAGTCCGAGACCGGAAGGAATTCCCGGTAACGCGCGATCACTCCCCTGCCCCGCGGCAGAATGATTTTATCCCGTGCGTTCACTATCGAACAAATGTGGCAGCGAAACGTTTTTTACAAGGAGCGACCGCGAGAAGCAGTTGATGCGTGATGGTTGCGAGTTGAGTGTTGGCCCGATTCCGTCACCATCAACGCTCCATCATTCGCCGATTCTCCAATGCCCGCGCTGAGTAAGAAAGATAAACTGCAACTGCTGACGCTTCTCCTCGAGAGCCGGCACGGCGATCTGCGCGAGCAAAATCTGAATCGTCAGGGCAAAGGTCATTTCCATGTTTCCGGCATGGGCCACGAAGGTTTGGCCGCACTCGGAATTGCGATGACGGAAGGCGATTTCGTCGTTCCCTACTACCGCGACCGCGCCCTTGTTCTGGGCCGCGGCGTCGCGTCCCACGAACTGGCGCTCGATTATTTCGCGAAGCGAAAAGGGCAAAGCCACGGACGGCAAATGCCATCGCATTACAGTTATGCGTCGCGCGGAATCTGGAGCGTGCCGACGCCGACCGGGTCGCAACTTCTTCCCGCGTGCGGCATCGCCTGGGGCATCCAGCTCGACCAAAAAGCGAACGTGGTGGTGACGACGGTCGGCGATGCCGCGACGCGCCAGGGCGATTTTTTCGAAGCGGTTTGTTTCGCCAAGGAACGCAATCTTCCTGTGCTGTTCGTAGTCGAGGACAACAAGTACGGCATCAGCAGCCCCACGCGGAAAATCAATCCGCTCGCGCTCGACGTTCTCCAGCCTAGCGACTGGCAGGAAATCGACGGCAGCGATGTGCAGCAGATTTACGATGCCGGCACCAAGGCGTTCGAATCGATGCGCGCCGGCGGGGGTCCCGCGTTTTTCTGGGTCAACATGGAACGGCTCTCCAGTCACACCAGTTCCGATGATCACAAACTTTATCGGAGCGAGGAGGAACTTAAGGATCTTGAAAAAGCCGATCCACTCCGCGCTTGGAGCGAGCACTTGATCGCCGAAGGCGCGATCACCGCGGACGATTACGCGAAGCTCGACAATGAGATCAAGGAGCGCATCCGAAAAGAATTTGCGGAAGCGGAACGCGCCGAAGATCCAACCGCTGATGAGTTGGAGTTGCAGGTCACGGCGCCGCTCCCGCAGCTCGATGACGAAGTGTTGCCCGCCGGCAAATATCGCATCGGCGACACGATCAATAAGACGCTCCGCCTCGGTCTCGAGAAGAACGCGGATCGCATCATCTTCGGTGAAGACGTGGAAGATCCGAAGGGTGGCGTGTTTCGTCTCACCCAAAAACTTTCGACCGAATTTCCGAAGCAGGTCTACAACTCGCCGCTGGCCGAATCGACCATCATGGGCGTCGCGTGCGGCCTTGCTTCGTACGGCAAACGGCCGGTGTTCGAACTGCAATTCATCGACTTCATCGGGCCGGGCTGGAACCAGCTCGTGACGAACCTGTCCACGTTGCGCTGGCGCTCATTCGGCACGTGGAAATGTCCGGTCGTGATTTACGCACCGTATGGCGCGTATCTCCCCGGCGGGAGTTTGTGGCACAGCCAGGCGAACGAAGCCGCGCTCGCGCATTTTCCCGGAATCAACGTCGCCATTCCGAGCACGCCCGAGGACGCGGCGGGTCTGCTCTGGACGGCAATGCACTGCGAAGATCCGACGTTCGTGCTGATCCCGAAACATCTTCTCTGGGCGGAACACGAATCGGCCGAGCCGGTGCGCGCCGTTCCTTTGGGCGTCGCGCGAAAACGGCAAGCCGGCTCCGACGTCACCCTGGTAGCCTGGGGAAACACGGTCGAGAAATCGCTCGAAGCGTTGCACGAAATCGGCGACGAAGTCAGCGTCGATCTGATCGATCTGCGCTCCATCGTCCCGTGGGACCGCGCTGCGATCGAAGAATCAGTCCGCCGCACGGGCCGACTCGTTGTCGTGCAGGAGGACAGCGAAAATTGCAGCGTCGGCCAGATGATCGTCTCGCATCTCGCCGCGTTGCCTGAGATTTGGAGCGAGTTGATTGCTCCGCCAATTCTCGTCAGCAAAACCAACGTCATGATCGGTTACAACCCGATCTACGAATACGCCGCGTTGCCCGATGTGAAACGCATCCTCGCCGCGCTGCGGCAATCCATGTCGATGGAGACGGCACGCCCCCGTGCCGTTGAATCCGGGGATGGCGCGAAATCTCAGCGGCCCGAGGGCGGGCCGGCTCCAGCGAAGCCGGCTCCAAAAAAACAAGCCGCGGTCACCGACCCCGGCTACAGTCGGAAAAAGATGGGCGCGCAAAAGATCACCATCCCGATCATGGGCGAAGGGATTCGCAACGCGAAGGTCGTGACCCTGCTGAAAAAGCCGGGCGACACCATCGCGCTCGACGATCCGCTTTGCGAAGTCGAAACCGACAAGGCCGTCTATCCAATCGAATCGTCCTTCGCCGGGACCATGGGCGAATGGAAAACGAAAGTCGGCGACACGGTCGAGATCGGCCAGGAGATCGGGACCATTCTCGCGGAAGGCGATTCGTTCGCGGACCAATTCGAGACCGCGGCGGAAACTTCGCCGCAGCAGAATCCAAACGGTGTGGCGGAACCGGCCGAAGCAAAATCCAGGGACACGCAGAAGCATGTCGCTCCGAGCCGGGCGATCGAACCGGCGCTCTCGCCGACAATCGTCCGCCGTCTCGGCCGCGTCGTGCCCGCGAATTTGCAAATCGATGCGCGCTGGGACGCGATTCGGAAGGCGCGCGAAGCAGCTAAGAAACGCGAAGGCAAAAACGCCCCCTCGCCGTCCGTGATGGTGGCGTGGTGTGTGGTCAAGGCGATGGAGAAACATCGGCCCTTCCGCCGCGTTATCCTGGACGACGACCGCATTATCGAGAACGACGAATTCGATCTCGGCATGGCCGTGGCAATCGAGGGCGATCGACTGGCGACTGCCGTCGTGACCAAAGCGAACACACGCGCCTGGCCGGATTTTGTGAAGCTCTATAATGAAACCATTGCGGAAACCCGCGGTGGCCGCGTCGATGCGATGAACGCGCCGGTCGTCATCAGCAGTCTCGGTGCATTCGGGGTGCGCGCCGCGGCGCCGATCGTCGTGCCGCCGTCAGTGGGCACGCTCTTCGTCGGTTCCGCCCATTACGAAGCGATCGGCGACGGAACTAAAACGCAGCCCGCTGAAGTGATCACCTTGTCGCTCACGTTCGATCATCGCGTGGTGAACGGCGCCGGCGCTGCGAACTTCGTCCACGACATCAAAGAGCTGATCGAACAATTCGCCATCCCCGCAGAAGCGACGGCGAAAGCCAGATGATTGTATCTGGAAGCCAGGAAAAAAAGACAAGATTTCTTTGGGCCCCGGATTTCCTTTTTTCATCCGATTCCTGCTTTCCTGTTTTCCTAATTCGTTAGGTTTCTGTGTTTATTCCTGGCTTCCTGGTTTCCAGATAAGTTCCGCTCCTACTTCGTCCGCTGAATGTAATCGTTGACCTGCTCCTCGAGAATCTCGAGCGGCAACGCGCCATTCCTCAGCACCACATCATGGAAGTCGCGTTGATCGAACTTCGCTCCCAGCTCCGTTTGCGCGCGCATCCGCAATTCCTGGATCTTTAGCATTCCCACCTTGTAAGCGCAGGCCTGTCCGGGATTCACGATGTAGCGCTCGATCTCCGCCGTCACTTCCTTCTCACCCATGCCCGTTTTCTCGCGCATGTAATCGATCGCCTGCTGGCGCGGCCAACGTTTCGCGTGAATGCCCGTGTCCACCACTAGCCGGACCGCGCGGAAAAGCTCGCCCTGCAATCGCCCGAGATCACCGAACGGATCGCCTTCGTACCAGCCCGCCTCCTTCGCCAGCCATTCCGTGTAGAGCGCCCAGCCTTCCGCGTAGGCGGTAAATGGAATCAGTTTTCGGAATTGCGGCAGCCCCTTCAATTCCTGCGCGGTGGCGATTTGCCAATGATGCCCGGGAACTCCTTCGTGATAAGCCAGCGTCGGCATCGCCCATTTCGCGCGTCGCGGAGGTTCGCGTAGAAAACGCCGGGGCGCGTTCCATCCATCGACGCCCCCTGGTAGTAGGCGCCGGCTGAAGTCGCTTCCTTGAACACCGGCACGCGTTGTACCTCGACTTTCGCCTTTGGCACGGTCTTGAACAAAAGCTTCGACTTCTCGATGGCCTGCGTGATCAGGCGCGTGTATTCGGCGATGGCATCCGCGCGCCCCTGGTCGTCCGGCGTGAAATGGAATTTCGGATCTTTCCTTAGCGCATCCATCGCTTCGCCGATCGGCCGGTCCTTGAATCCATTCGCATCCAGCAGGCTGCGCATTTCCGTTTCGATCCGCGCCACCTCACGCACTCCGAGATCGTGCACCCCTTGCGGCGGCAGCGTCGTGGTCGTGTTTCGGCGCAACGCGAAAGCGTAATACGCGTCGCCATCGGGCAACTTCCAAACGCCGTCATCGGTCGTCGTCTTGGGCAGGATGCCGTTGAAATAATCGATCAGTTTTTTGTAGGCCGGATAAACCTGAGTCGTCACCGCCGTCTCCACCCGGTTTTGAAAATCCGCGCGTTGTGCGTCCGTCAGATCCTTGATCTTCGCCGCGCGGGTCTTGAACGAAGTTGCCAGAATGTTTTCCGCGGCCGGTTGGGCCACGAAACCATTCATCTCGGTCAGGACCTTCTCGACTACGAAACGCGGCGGCAGAATTTGTTTTTGTTCGCGCAGGCGCAGGCTCTCAAGCAACTGATCGAACTTCGTCCCGACTGCGCCGAGCCGCTGGAGGTAGTAATCGCAATCCCTCGGCGCGAGGAGCCGATGCTGGCTGGCCATGAACGACGGAAATTCGTTCTGGACCCCAAAGAGCTGGTTAACTGGATAGTTATGCCACTGATATTTTTCGCCCTCCAGCTCGCGGCTGATAAACCAATCGAGAATGTGAGTGGAAAGCCGCTGCGAAGCGTTTTGCTTCTCGATCGGATATGCGTGCAGGTCCGCCAGGTTCTTTTTCGCCCGGTCGAAATAATGTTGCTGATGCGCCGGCGAGGCGTCGCCCAGCTTGCCGTTGTGGCTGGTGATCCCGAACCGCTCCACCAGTCCGAGCGATGACAGCAGCTCCGGTTCTTCGAAGAGAACCTGCGCGAAAACTTTCTCGTAGAACAGATTCAGACTCCAAGGCCGGAACCGATGAGATTGACCAGGAAAATGGCCGCCACGATGACCAACAGCGCCACGATCCGCAGCGTCCACTTCAAGATGCGTTTGAACATGCGGCCAGTGTTGACCTCTTCACCCTCATGCGGTCAATCCAAACTTCCCTTCACGTGAATCCGACCATCGGAGGGACGTGCTTCCGCGCGTCCGACTTCTGTGCCTTCAGACTGGCGATGTTTCCCAGCGTTAAAACGCTGGGCTATTCCCGACGCGTTCGAGAACGAATTGAATACGCGGCTTACCTGCATCAGGCGGAGTCGCGGCATCAAGGTCCGTGCAGGCGACCACCAACTCCAACCCGACCGATTGCGCCACTGCCTTCATTTGCGCCTGCGAGAACAACTGCCACTCGAATTCTTCGTGTGCACCGTTCGGATAATCCAGCCGAACAAGGAGCCGCTCGCGCTCCAGATGTTTGTTCTCTCGCACCACTCCGTTAGGCGTTTTCAAGTCACGATCCCCTTGGTGAGCCGCGAAGAATTCCGGATTCCACAAATCGAGAATAATGCGGCCGCTTTCGCGCACACCGGTGGCCAGCCGTCCTAGCAGATCGCGATTAGTGGCCGGAGCGAAATAACCAAAGCTCTGCGACATGACAATCGCCGCGTCGAACCCGCCAGGATCAGGTTCGTAGTTGCGAACATCCGCCTGCACGTAGCTTGGGCCGCCGCCCAGTTCGCGAGCCTTCGCGATAGCGTCGGCATCCCGCTCGATGCCGGTCACTGAATACCCCCGCGCGGAAAGCGCGCGGGCATGTCGCCCCATCCCGCAACAGACATCGGCCAGCCTTCGGAAATCAGGCAGCGGCGCACAAGCACAGATAAACGTCGTCTCTTGAGTCGTGCGCGCTTCGCCAATACCGGCATGGAAGAACTCAAACCAATGCCGCGAATAGGCATTCGGTTCTGCTCGCATACTTCTTTGTGCCTCTCAGCCCACCCGCCCCGGCGAGTCGTTCCTCGGCGATCGCGTTGCCCGACGGACACAGGCCATTACTGCGGTTTGGCTTCATGGACTGCACTCGAACGAAAGGGAAGAGTGAAGTGAAACGTGCTGCCCTCTCCGAGCGTCGATTCGACCCATATTCTTCCCGGATGTTCTTCGACCATCATTCTGGCAATGTAGAGTCCAAGTCCTATACCGCGACGATCCTGGTTATGTATCTGGGAGAAACGCTCGAAGATGGTTTTGATCTTCTCGGGGGCGATTCCTTCCCCGTTATCGCTGACTGAAATTTGCACTTTTTCGCCTTCAGGACCGCTCCTCTGGCAGCTGACACAAATCCGGCCTTTAGCCGGTGTGAATTTAAGCGCGTTTCCAATCAGATTTGACAACACCTGCATGACGCGGCTTCGGTCGCAGACAACGTAGCCACACACGCCTTCAGGCTCTACCTCTAAGGTTACTCCTTGGGAAACGGCGACTCCCTGGAGTTGTTCTACGGCTTGTTTTATTATTTCGCTCACGTCATGCTGCTCGATGTGCAGGGTCAATTTGCCGGCGGCTATTCTTTCTACGTCTAACAAATCCTGAATTAGCCCGAGCATTTCGCCAGCGCTTCTATTAATTGACAAGGCGAGCTCTTTTACATCCTTCGGCTCTTCTAACAGATTCTGGGCTGCCATTGAGATGTTATTGAGGGGATTCCTTAAATCATGGCTTACGATAGCGAGGAATTCTTCCCTTGTCGTAAGAGTCGCCTTGGTTTTTTGGTGGCTCTCTTGTTCCTGGGACAATAATTGAGCGGAAGACTTGACGGAGGCTTGATGATGGGTCCGCCCCATTTCTGTAGCAGCATCAGTTCGGAATCGTTCGGCTTCGATTGCTTCGTCGCTATTTTCTCGTTCGACGCGCAGTCTCTCATCTCCTTCAGATTGGCGTTCTGCGCCGCTTCTTCCCATGTCCGCTCTCCCCAGATCGCGAGAGGCATCTGAGTCGCTTCGACTTTGCAATTTGGCCTTATCTGCTTCGACTCGTTCAGCATCCCGGTTTGAGTCCGCTTGCTGCTCAGAAACCGAATCTGAGTCGCGGAGCGTCTCGCCGGATTTAATGCGTCCAGCATCACGGCTTACGGGCGGTTTTTCGCGCTCGCTGCGCCTTGGAAGATCTTTCTCGGATGCCATTGGTCTTACCTTTACCTACGATTGTTGCGGGAGAAAGGCGATTATAGCAATAGGTTGCCGGCCCATCCAGCGAATTGGGCGACGAACATTGCCAGAAAAGCAGGAGCATCAAACAAGGGATCGGACGGTTTTTCTGCAAAATTTCGCTGGCGCTCGCAGAATTTCGGCTGAGAATTCCCGCATGGTCAAACGCGCGATGCCGGCGGTTCTCGGGTTTTTCGGTCTTTGCCTTCCTCTCGCCGCTCAGCAAACGCTTCCGGAGCAGCTTTTCCTGGATGGTCCAATGTCCCGGTCGCCGGGGGTCTCCCTCGAGAACCAGGACCGTTTCTTTTTCTCGTCGGCGTTCGGCGCGCTGCGGCCGAGCGAGAATTATTTGCCAGCCTTCAATCCGGAAGGACCGCAAAGTTTCGCTTACTCCCCCGCCACCAACAGCCGCAGGAATTCGCTGGATAACATCGCGGACCTGCGTGCGCCGAGCAGCTTTTCTTACGGAGGTGAGATGGGTTTCTTCTACGGAAAATCGAGTGGCAAATATGGCCGCGAAGATTTTGCGACCTACATCCTCGGCACCGTGGGGAATGACAAATTCCAAATCACGGCGGGCTTTCTCCATCAGGAATCGACCTTTAGTAATCCGCGCCGACGATAAGGCGCAGAGGTCAGTGTTATTTCGGCAGTCCTCCGGTTAGCGAATTAGCCGCGCCACGCCTTCGCGATGAAAGCTTACCTCGTTACGACCGCAGCGCTCTTTGCCCTCATAACGATCGCGCATATCTGGCGAATGATGAAAGAGGATGGCGGCCTGCTCGCGAATCCGACCTTCGTGGTCCTGACGGTCGTCTCGGCAGCGCTGTGTCTATGGGCGGTGCTTTTGCTTCGTCGCGTAAGCCGCTAATGACTCGCCCGGTTTAATCACGGTGAGCGACAGATGACGAATGGTGCTTCGTCTCTGGGACGATACCTTCGCGACGCCAAACTTGCGGATTAGGGAGTTCGTGGAGCGATCGGGGGCGTCGGCGTTTCGTGAGGAGCCGACCTGATGTAGCATAATCGGATGCGAACAATCTCCCAGCGACGCCAAACCTTTCGCGAACTGCACCAGAGCGGTTGCTTCGCGATTCCGAATCCGTGGGACATCGGGAGCGCGCGTTATCTTCAGCATCTCGGGTTCAAAGCGATCGCTACAACCTCGGCTGGTTTCGCGTTCTCGCGCGGGTTGCCGGATTACGGGGTACCACGCGATCTGATGCTCGCGCACATCCACGAATTGGTAGAGGCGACGGACATTCCAGTGAATGCCGATTTCGAGCACGGCTACGCGGATGATCCCGACGAAGTTTCCGCGAATGTGCGGCTCTGCGTGGAGACGGGCGTAGCGGGCTTGTCCATCGAGGATTCGACGGGGCAAAAACAGAAACCACTTTATGAGATTGGTCTTGCGGTCGACCGGATCGGCGCGGCCCGGTCGGCGATCGGAGATAGCGGCGTAATGCTGGTCGGCCGCGCGGAATGTTTTCTCGTCGGCCAGCCAGACATCGACGAAGTCATCCGGCGCCTCACCGCTTATGCCGAAGCGGGCGCCGATTGTCTCTACGCGCCGGGCATCAGCACGCGAGAACAAATCGCGGCGGTGGTTGCAGCCGTGGCGCCGAAGCCCTTCAACCTGCTCATCGGTGGACCCGATGGCCTAACGATGGGTGACGCTGCCGCGCTTGGCGTGCGGCGAGTGAGTGTGGGCGGAGGGCTCGCGCGCGCGGCCTGGGGCGGTTTCATTCGGGCGGCGAAGGAGCTGGCCGAGGCTGGCAGCTTTGACGGTTTCGCCAACGCCGCGTCCTACGCGGAACTGCAGGAACTCTTCAAAGTAGGAAGCTAACTTCGAAGAGCCAGGCGCTGGCGGGTGGCAAGATCTTTTTCGAAAGCTTCGCAACTTCGAAAGAGATCACGGGTTACCTCTTCACAACAGCGGCCGGTCTTCGAGCTGCCAAACGAACAAAACAATCAAGCTAATGAAACTACGACAGATCACTCTCACAGCCACGTGCCTCGCCCTGCTGGCCAGCATTTCCATCGCGACAGCGCAGGAACCGAAAGATCAGGACTGGCAGAATCGCCGCCACCACAAGCGGGGCAATGTCATGGAACACATGACCAAGAACCTGGATCTCACTTCCGAGCAACAGGCCAAAATTCAGCCGATCCTCGACCAGGCGAAGCCGCAGATCATCGCGGCGCGCAAGGAATCGATGGAGAAAATCAAAGCGGTCCGCGACGCGACCCGCGCGCAGATTCGCCCGCTGCTGACGCAGGCGCAGCAGCAGAAATTCGACGCGCTCCAAAAGGCGCGTGAAGACATCCGCAAAGCGCGCCAGGAAATGCGCGACGCGCAAAAGCAATCGTAATCGGATTGGGTTGACGGAAGAAAGAAGCGGCGGTGACTGATGAGGTCGCCGCCGCTTTGCTTTCCAGACAGTCACTGGCTTACCATCTAGATGTTGATGCTCTCGCCGATTGCTGGCAACAACAGTTCTTTGCCGGCGGCTTGCGCTGCCTTCAACGCAGCTTCGTGATCGAGCTTGATCGGCGGGAAAGTGTCGTAGTGCACTCCGACGAATCTGGAGACGCCGACGAAATCGGCGGCGCGCAACGCATCGTCAATACCCATGGTGAAGAAATCGCCGATCGGGAAAACGGCGAAGCTTAGTCGGCTCGTTTCGCCGACGAGTTTCATGTCAGAAGTCAGGGCCGTGTCGCCGGAGTAATAAAAAGCTCCGTCGGCGCTTTCAACGACGAAGCCGCACGGGTTACCGCCATAAGAACCGTCGGGCATCGAGCTGCTGTGAATGGCGCTGGTGAGTTTAACCCGGCCGAAATCAATCCTGGCGGCGCCGCCGTGGTTCATGGCTTGAACGTTTTTCACGCCTTTGTTCTCGAACCAGGAACCGACTTCATAAGGCGCGATGACCGTCGCGCCGGTGCGCTTAGCTATATCGATCACGTCGGCCACGTGGTCGCCATGACCGTGGGAAACAAGAATGAAATCGGCGGCGATCTTTGCGACGTCGATTTTTTTCGCGAGCGGGTTCGGCGAGATGAACGGATCGAAGAGGAGCGTCTTGCCGCCAGCCTGGACGGAGAAACAGGCGTGGCCGTAATAGGTGAAGTTCATAAGACAAGATCAGCCACAGATTGAACCGATTTGCAAAGACGGCGCTTTGGAAAACGCTCCTTGAGGCAACATTGTCTTTGCCGTGGAACCCGAGACCAAGAGCCGAGCGATTATCCATCTCGATATGGATTGCTTTTACGCAGCGATCGAGGTGCGCGATCAACCGTCGTTAAAAGGAAAACCGGTCGGCGTGGGTGGGGCGCGCGATCGGCGCGGGGTGCTGACCACCTGCAACTATGAGGCGCGCGAATTCGGCGTGCGCTCCGCCATGCCGACATTCATGGCGCTGCAACGTTGTCCCAACCTAATCATTCTGCCGACACGCTTCGACGTTTACCGAAAGGAGTCGGGCGTCATTCGGGAAATCATGCATCGCTTCACGCCGCTGGTGGAACCGCTCTCGCTCGATGAAGCTTACCTCGATGTGACCGCGCATCCCGGAGCCCCCGGTCCGCTCGCCCAAATCATCCGCCAGCTAATTTTCCGGAAAACGAAACTGACGGCGTCGGCGGGAATTGGTCCGAACAAATTGGTGGCGAAGATCGCGAGCGATCTGAAAAAACCGAACGGCCAGTTCGAAGTGGAGAAGGAGGAGGTGCCGGCGTTCATGCAAGAATTGCCGGTGCGCAAACTCTGGGGCATCGGCGACGTGACCGAACAAAAGCTCGATCGCCTCGGGATCGCCACCTGCGGCGACATGCAGCGATTGTCGCGCGCCAAGCTAGTGGAGAACTTCGGCAAGTTTGGCCTCGAGCTCTTCGATCTTTGCCGCGGGATAGACGACCGCCCGGTCGAGCCGGATCGCGAACGGAAATCGTTGAGCAACGAAGAAACTTTTTCTACCGACTTGGAAACGCTGGCAGAGTGCGAAGAGAAACTACCGGAGTTGTTCGAGGAGTTGATGGCCGACCTCGCGCAGAAGGAATCGGTGCGAACGATCACGAAGATTTTTGTGAAATTGAAGTTCGCGGATTTTACCCGGACAACCGTGGAGCGCGCGGGGCTGTCGCCGTCCCTCGAACAATTTCGATTACTGCTGGACGAAGCATTCGCGCGCACGGGAAAAAGTGTGCGCTTGATCGGCCTTGGTGTTCGCTTCGCGAGCACGGAGCAGGATGAAACCCAGCTGTCGCTGCTGTAAGACAAGCAAGTCATGACGCCGGTAAATCAAAATCGCAGGCAGCGCCCAAGTTTCGGCGAGGCATTCCGGTTTTGGCTCAAGCTTGGATTCATCAGTTTCGGCGGGCCGGCCGGGCAAATCGCGATCATGCAAACGGAGCTGGTGGAAAAGAAAAAGTGGATTAGCCAGTCGCGTTTTCTTCACGCGCTGAATTACTGCATGCTCCTGCCGGGTCCGGAAGCGCAGCAACTCGCCATCTACATCGGATGGCTCCTGCACCGGACTGCGGGAGGCATCGTCGCGGGCAGCCTCTTCGTCATCCCGTCGATGTTCGTGTTGTGGCTGCTCAGTTTTGTTTATGCGGCTTATGGAAACGTCCCGTGGGTAGCCGCGATTTTTTACGGGCTGAAACCGGCGGTGATGGCCATCGTCGCCGCGGCGGTGATTCGGATCGGGCGCAAGGCTTTGAAGAATTCGATCATGTGGTTTATCGCCGCGCTGGCTTTTGTCGCCATCTTTTTTCTCAAGATCCCCTTCCCTGTCATCGTGCTCACCGCGGCCTTGATTGGATTTCTCGGCAGCCAGGTTTTGCCGAACCAATTCGTCATTGCCGCTGAACATAGCGACGAAAGAAACGACGCGACCGGTTTCGGTGATGAAGATGAATCATCGTCGTCGTGCCGGCAGCCATCCCTCGCTCGCGCGCTCCGCATCTCGATCGTCTGTCTGATTCTTTGGTGGACGCCGATACTTCTGGTCGGGCTCTGGCAGGGCTGGAATCACACCGTGGTAAAAGAAGGTCTCTTCTTTAGCAAAGCCGCAGTCGTAACTTTTGGCGGCGCCTACGCGGTGCTGCCGTACGTCGCGCAGCAAGCTGTTGAAAAATTCGGCTGGCTCCAAACGGGCCAGATGATGGACGGCCTCGGTCTCGCCGAAACGACACCCGGGCCGTTGATCATGGTGCTTCAGTTCGTCGGTTTCATGGGCGGCTGGAATAAGCCCGGGATGCTCGCTCCGCTAGTCGCTGGAACCGTGGGCGCGTTCATCACCACTTGGATGACTTTTGTCCCCTGTTTCTTGTGGGTCCTGGTCGGCGCGCCGCACATTGAGCAACTTCGCGGCAACACCAAATTAACCTCGGCGCTCTCCACCGTGACTGCGGCCGTTGTCGGCGTGATCTTGAATCTGGCGGTCTGGTTCGGCTTGCATGCTCTCTTCCCGGCCGGCCAGGGAATCGATTGGTTCGCCTGCGTCGTGAGCATTATCGCTTTTGTCGGACTGCTGAAATGGAAGTGGGACGTAGTGCCGGTAGTCATCGGCAGCGGGCTCGCCGGATTGATCTTCAAGCTCATCTCTTGAAGCCCGCGAAACCGTGGGCGCGTTGACTTGATTCGGTTTGATTTTACTTTGCGGAGCCGGCAACGCGTCGGCTTGAAATCGTGAAAAGCGTCCTCTTTGTTTGCACTGGAAATATTTGCCGAAGCCCGATGGCGGAAGGGCTTTTTCGGCGTCTGCTTGGCAATCGCAAGGACATCGAAATCGCTTCCGCCGGCGTGCACGCGGTCCGCGGTCAGGCGCCCAGTTTGCACGCCATCAATGTCTGCGAAGAAGAAGGCGTCGATATCCGGCAACTGCGCAGCCAGCCGTTGACCGCCACACTGATCGAGCGCGCCACGCATATTTTCGCCATGACCGGCGCCCATGTCGAAACGATCCACATGCTCTTCCCCAATGGCGCGGAAAAGACCTTTCTCCTGCGTGAATTCGAGGAGCCGGGCATGACGGTCTGGCGCGATGTGCCCGATCCGATCGGATGCAGCCGCGACGTTTACAGCGTCTGCGCGGCCACGATTAAAAACGCTTTACCGACTGTGCTCGCGTTCGTAGAACAAAGCGAACTCGCGGTGCCGGCAAAAGCGCGCGGCGGCGGAACCTCCTCTTTTTCCATGGCAGACCAGCCTAACGACACTACGACCGGTTCCGGTTCCGCGAACACACTGGGAGCGATGGGCGGCGGCCTGAGCAAAGTCGATCCGGAAATTTTCGAAGCGGTGGTGGCGGAAGAAAAACGGCAGCGCGAGAACATCGAGCTGATCGCGTCGGAAAATTTTACCAGCCGCGCCGTCATGGAAGCGCAAGGCAGCGTGCTGACGAATAAGTACGCGGAAGGTTATCCGGGCAAGCGCTGGTATGGCGGCTGCGAAAATGTGGATACGGTCGAGCAGCTCGCGATCGACCGGGCGAAAAAGATTTTCGGCTGCGAACACGTGAACGTGCAGCCGCACAGCGGCGCCCAGGCCAACATGGCCGTCTACTTCGCGATGCTAAAACCGGGCGACAAAATTCTGGCGATGAACCTCGCGCATGGCGGTCATCTCACCCACGGCCATCCAGCAAATTTCTCCGGGAAATTTTATCAGGTCGCGCAGTACGGTGTGAGCGCCGAGACCGAGCAGATCGACTACGACGCTTTGCAAAAACAAGCGGAGGAAGTTCGTCCCGTCATGATCACCGCCGGAGCGTCCGCGTATCCGCGCATCATTGATTTCCCGCGGTTGCGTCAAATCGCGGATTCCGTGGGGGCACTCTTGTTCATCGACATGGCCCACATTTCGGGGCTCGTCGCCGGCGGCCAGCATCCGAGCCCGATCGAGCACGCGCAGTTTGTCACCACCACCACGCACAAGAGTCTTCGCGGACCTCGCGGCGGAATCGTGATGTGTCAGGCACAATTCGCCAAACAGATCGACGGAACGGTATTCCCAGGTGTCCAGGGCGGACCGCTTATGCACGTCATCGCTGCCAAGGCGGTGTGCTTTCACGAAGCGCTCCAGCCTCAGTTTCGCGATTATCAACGGCAAGTGGTCGTGAACGCGAAAGCGCTTGCGGCCGGATTAGCCAAGCACGGTTACCGAATCGTCTCCGGCGGCACCGATAATCATCTCATGCTGGTCGATCTTCGCCCGAAAGACATCAACGGAAAACAAGCGCAGGAACTTCTCGACCTGGCCGGCATCACCGTGAACAAGAACGGTATCCCCTTCGACACCTATCCCATCTTTAAACCGGGCGGAATTCGCATCGGCACCCCGGCCGTGACGACACGCGGAATGCGGGAAGAAGAGATGCTCGACATCGCCGACCTGATCAACGACGTGCTCAACCGCCGCGACGATCCCGCCGCCGCCGACGAGATCCGCGGCAAAGTGCGCGAGTTGACGAGCCGCTTCCCGCTGCCGTCCTAGCTGACGCGACGTGATGGGTGCCAGCGACGCCGATCCCTCCGGAATTTTCCTCTTACGTAATCGGAGCGAATCTGCCTAATCTGCGGCGCATTCTCGCAAGATGAGCAATACCTCGGACACACCAAAAACGAACCCGCTCCGCGAGGGGCTCGCCACGCGCGTGGTGCCGCAGGCTTGTAGCGTGGTTATTTTTGGCGCGACGGGCGACCTGACGATGCGGAAACTCATCCCCGCTCTTTACAATCTCGCGGCCGATGGAGAATTGCCACCGGCGTCGGCCGTGATTGGTTTCGCGCGCCGCCCGAAAACGGATGAGGAATTTCGAAAGGAACAGGGCGAAGCCACCCGCAAATTTTCCCGGCAAACGGTGCGCGATGAAATCTGGAGCGGGTTCGCGGAGGCGCTGTTCTACCACCAGAGTGAGTTTCACGATGCGGCCGGCTACAAAAGTTTGGCGGAACGTCTCGAGAAAATAGATAAGGAGCGAGGCACCGGAGGGAATCGATTATTTTATCTCGCGGTCGCGCCGGACCAGTTCGAGCCGATCCTGAAGAATCTGAAGGACGCCGGGTTGAATCAACCGCGCGAGGGCGGCTGGGCGCGGGTGATCGTGGAGAAGCCGTTCGGCACCGATCTGACAACCGCACGCGAATTGAACGCCGTGGTGCGCACGGCCTTCGCCGAGAACCAGACCTATCGGATCGATCACTTCCTCGGGAAAGAAACGGCCCAAAATATTTTGGTGCTGCGTTTCGCGAACGCAATCTTCGAACCGATCTGGAATGGCCGTTACGTCGACCATATTCAGATCACCGCCGCGGAAACGCTCGGAGTGGAGGGGCGCGCCGGCTATTACGAGGGCGCGGGCGCGTTGCGCGACATGGTCCAAAACCATTTGCTCCAGCTCCTCTGCCTCGTGGCGATGGAGCCGCCCACCGATCTCGGCCCCGACAGTATTCGCGATGAAAAAGTGAAGATCGTCCGTTCGCTCCACCGCATGAGCGCGGAAGAAATCACCCGCAACGTTGTCCGCGGCCAATACGCAGAAGGCGCGATCAATGGACAGACGGTGCCCGGCTACCGGAGCGAGAAAAACGTGAAGCCGGATTCGAAGACGGAGACTTTCGTCGCGCTGAAGGTGCGAGTAGATGACTGGCGCCTGGCGGACGTCCCGATTTACATTCGCGTTGGCAAGCGGCTTCCGAAATCCGGCACGGAAATCTCGGTCCATTTCAAGAAAGCGCCGGCGGTTCTTTTCAACCGCGAGTCGGTCTCGCTCGATCAAAACGTGCTCGTGATTCGGATCCAGCCCGACGAAGGAATCTCGCTCCGGATGCAGGCGAAAGTGCCCGGCACCAGTTTCCGGATCGAACCGGTAAAGATGGATTTTCATTACGGGACCTCGTTCGGCAAGGCGAGCCCGGAAGCGTACGAGCGGCTTCTTCTCGACGCCATGAGCGGCGACGCCACGCTGTTCGCGCGCCGCGACGAAGTCGAAGAAGCGTGGGCCTTTATCGACCCGATCGAGGAAGCGTGGAAGGCGAAAGAAAAGCAACCCGGCCTATTCGAATATCCGGCGGGCTCATGGGGTCCCGAGGAAGCCGACGAGCTTCTGGCCCGCGATGGCCGCGCCTGGCGCAGACTGTAAATTCGCTGCCATGAAAACCTCCCAAACCTTCGCGGCCATCGTCGCACTCACGGTGTTAATTTTCGCCGCGGCCGGCACCGCATCCGCCGCGTCGCCATTCAAGAAAGTCAGTGGTGGCACACTTCACGTTTCGTCCGGCGTTATTTTTCCCGCGCGGGTGGGCGCCTTCCGTTTCGAACAGACCAAGATCTACGGCTCCGATCGCGACGTCGGCGTCGAGTACGACGTCGTGCCGCTCATTCGCGGCGATGTCTACGTCTATCCGCTGGGTACGTACGCAAAAGATTTCAACGGCGAAGCGCGCGTCCAGCAAAACGCGATCAACAAACTCTACAAGGGCGTGAAACTGGTTACGCGATCTCGCGCGCAACTGAACCAGTCCGGCCGCAACCTCACGGGTTTCCGGGCGCAGTACGAGTTAATGCGGCTGCTTTCCGGAAATAAAGCGCGTCGATGCGGCTCACTCTTCTATCTCTTCCGCGATGGTCGCTGGTTAGTCGCGTACCGCTTTTCCTACCCGATCGAGCAGAGCGACGCGGCCAACAAACACATCGCCGGTTTCATGCGGCTATGGCAATGGCGCGCGCAAGGCAACGTCGTGCGGTTGAATCCGGCTCTCGCCTATGCCTCCCGCGGCTGAAACATTTGCGCCAGGTATCTCGGTCGAGATCGGCAAGATCGACCGTGAGCTGAAAAAACTCTGGGCGGAAGGTGGCGGCGCGAAAACGCGGGCGTCGTTAATCAACCTGGCGGTTTACAGCGAGGCGCCGGGATCGTTGCCGATCAATACCAGGATCATCTCCGAGATCACCGAGGCCCACGCGTGCCGCGCGATCGTGATCGGCGCGAATCCGGCGGCGAAAAAGAACCGGGTCGAGGCCTGGATCAATGTTCATTGCCACGTGAGCCGCGCCGGCAGCAAACAAGTCTGCTCCGAACAATTGTCGTTCTTGTTGGAAGGTCCGTCCGCTCGCCTGCTGCCTAATATTGTTTTCTCGCAACTCGATTCCGATCTGCCCCTCGTGCTCTGGTGGCAGGAGGAATTCTCCGACCCGATGGACCCGCAACTCTGGGCCTGGGTCGATCGCGTGATTTACGACAGCCAGGGCTGGCGCGATTTCCGCGCGCAGATGGAGCGAGTCGAGACCGCGCAGGCGGAAGCGAAACAGCGGATCGTGTTGTGCGATTTGAACTGGACGCGGCTTGTCCAGATCCGGCTCGCGGTCGCGCAATTTTTCGATCATCCGTCGATGCAGACGTACTTCGATGAAATCGAGAGCGTTGAGATCGAGTTCGCGCCGGGATTCCGCTCGACCGCCCTGCTGCTGGCAGGATGGCTGGCGGCCCAATTGCGATGGAGCGACGGCCGACAAAAAGGAAAAAGCGAGCTGGGCTTCCGCGGCCAGGAAGGAAAGAAAATCAAGATCACGCTCAGCGAGAAAGCGGGTGAGCCGATCGGAAGTTGCGTGGTGCGCTGCGGATCGGTCGAGTTCAAGGTGACCCATGCGCCGAACGCCGATCTGCTGGAGGTCGCCGCGGGTGATCGCAAATGCAGGATGCCTGCCGGGCAGAACGACGCCGTGCGCTTGATGAACGAAGAACTCATGCGCGGTGGCCCGCATCACGTTTATCTGCGGGCGGTGAATTGCGTCAGCGAATTTCTGTAGCCGGGATCCTCGATCCCGCTTTCTCTTCACACCGGGCCAGTTTCACGATGGCCGCGGTCACCGACCCCGGCTACAACGCTAAAAACCTGAGGCTCCTTTAGCAGCTCGGGATCGTTCAGCCGGCCATCGTACACTTCCGACCACGTCTGCTGATTCATCGAGCACATCGGCACCGCGACCCATTCGCCATTCCGTTTGACCGCGCCTTTGAAGACGCACGAATCCAACCGTGCCCGAATGACCGGATCGGTCTCCGCTTTCGCCACTTGTTTCGCGTCCATGAAATTGTGCATGCCGACGCCGAGGGTGTGGACGTTCCCGCGCAAAAGGGAACGAAAGATTTCCGGCGGCGCGTTGCGCGAAGTGATGTAACCCAAAAGTTTAGCGACGAGTTTAAGGGCGAGAAGCGGATGCTGGAAAAGCACGCCCGCCAGCCGATAGGGCGGCGTCCCGGCGTCGTCATTAACGAGAGAAAGTCCGCCGATTTTCCGCAGCACTTCGCCGAGAAGTGAATCAAACTTCTTGTCGTCCGGCAGCAGCGGGAAAATTTTTCCGGACGGTCGCGCGATGAGCAGCGACGCCCAGCTATTGCAATCGGGATGGCCGAAGATGGAAACGTCGCGCCGCAGCGGCAGTCCGACTCCTTCGCAAATTTTTTCCCAAACGTCGGCGGAGGTAATCGGGCGCTGCGAAAAAATCGTGCGGCCGGTGTCGGCTTCGGGCTGGAAGCTAAGCATGCGCCAGATGTAACTGCGTTTCGGATCGGCCAGATACCAGCGGATGACCTCCGGCACGTCATCGATGTTGCGGCGAGTGACGGTGAAACTAAGCGCATACTCGAGGAGCAAGCCGGTCTTCTCGCGGACGCGAAACGCGAGATCAGTAAACGCCTGCCGCACCGGATGAAGATCGGCTTCGCATTTGATCCGTCCGATCGGAAAGCCATGCCGGCCGGCTTGGGTCATATCGACGTGCACAGAGATCTGGCGCAACCCGCCCTCGACCACGAGTCGCTCGAGGAACTCCGGATGTTCGATCAGCGTTTGTCCGTGCGTCATCAACATCGGAATGGAGCCGACAGAAATCGCGTAACGGACAATCTCGATCAGCTCATCGCCGCGCCCCGATTTCCAATAAGCATCGGCGACATCGCCGCCGGTAATCTGGAGTCCGCCGCCGGGCCCCTGCAAGCGGCGGTTCGCCTCGATCTGTTCTTTCACCTGCGCGAGTGACGGGATCGGAATCTCGTTCGCATTCTTCGGCAGGTAACAGTGCGTGCAATGAAACGAGCAGTAGCTCGCGCCGAGGGTGAAACCGCAATGCGTCAGGTGCCGGCCGGAAATCTGGTTGTTGGTGCGGAGCTCCGGCGGAAGCGATTCCCAGCGCTCCTTTAAGACCCGGGCCTTTTCTTCAGCGATCGGCCGCCGAAAAGCGTTCCAGCGCGCGCGCCAACGCGGCGGCCGCTTCAATTCCCGATCGTTCGCGAGGAAAACCATTCTTCTATTTCACTTCGTTCAGACCCCAATCGTAATCCTGGTAGGTGATCTTGGCGTCGGCGGGGAGCGGCGAGGAGCGGCGTTTGTTAATGAAAGCCACAGGGCCGCCGTCCGCTTTGAAGTCGTCCTTGTACCAATCGAAAATCTTGGAGAGCTCAGCCGTTTTGGTCGAGGCGGAATACCGTACTCCCTTATCGGAATTCACGTAGCCTTTCGCTAGCTTCTCGAATTGGCCGTCCAGCTTATCCGCGCTGAACGCCTCGCGATTCAACGGCGGGCAACTGCGGCTGGCGCAGTTGAGCGCGAAATGCACGCGAGGTTCGCCGAATTTCGAGCGGATCGTCTCCTTCTCCAGCGCATTGAAACTTGTCTGCTGGCCGGCCACGGTGATCCGCCGGCCGGTGAAGAAGGTGAAGAGCGCGTCCTTCACGCTTTTGGTCGGATACTTGCCGAGGGCTTCGTGCAGGATCCAGGCGTTGTAGGCGTTGAGATAAAAAGCGAGCTGCTGCTGTTTTCCCAGCGCGGAAACATTTTCTTTCGCGATGCCATCGACCACGCCTTGCAGCGCCTGCATGTCGGCGGCGTTGGCTTTCCACTCGGCGTATTTCACGCCGCCGGAAGTCACATATTTGGCGAGGAGACGATTATAGCTGTCGGTCCAATTATCCGCACGAGAAGTCGCCGCGGCCGCAACACAGAAAGCAACCAAGAGAACACGGAAAGGGAGTTTCATACTTCCATTTCGCACCCGTCCGATTGTTTGAGCAAGAGCAAAGTGACGGAGTGGAGCCGCAGCAAATCCAAGGAGCGGCGGAGTGAAACCGCCGTTTTTAAAGGTCGGCGGTTTCAAACCGCCGTTCCTTGGATGCTTCCGAAAAGCTCTTGGAGCTGCCGCGCACTGTTTTCAATCGAGAATTTTTCTTGGGCGATTTGCCGGCCGCGATCGCCCAATCGCCGCGCTCGCTCGGGATCGGAAATGAGCCGTTCCATCGCCGCGCAAATGGCCGCGGGATCGTGTTCGGGAACGAGTTCACCGTTGCCCCCGGGTTCCACCATCTCAGGAACACCAGCCAACGGGGTCGAGATGACCGGCAGTCCCGCCGCCATCGCTTCCATGATCACGGTCGGTAGATTATCCATCCCCCCACCCTCTTCGCGGGTGCAGGGCAAAACAAAAATCGTGGCCTGGGCCAGGCGCAACGCAATCTGCGCTTGCGTCTGTGGCCCAATCAATTTCACGAATCCTTCCAGACCCGCTTCACTGATTTGCACGCGCAGCGCGCCTTCCAGCGGACCTTCGCCGATTATTTCGCAGCCAAAATCGCTGCGGCGCAAGGTGAGAAGAGCGCAAGCCTTGATGAGATCGCCAAAACTTTTTTTTTCGATCAACCGGCCGATGGAAACGATCGCCGGAATTCCGCTGCCGAAATCGGACGGATGGTAACGCGAGAGATCCACTCCGTTGTAGACTCGATGAATCTTTGCGGCGCTCTCCGGAAAACGATCTCGGAGAAAGTTCACGGCGTAATCGCTGACCGTCACCACCGCGGCGGCGCGCTCGATCAGTTTCGGGAGCGAGACCACGAAATCGCGGGGGGCAAAGATGTCGTTCGCGTGCGCGGTGAAGGTGAACGGAGTCCCAAAGAATTGATTGATCCAAAAAGCGGTGCGCGCGGCCATGCCGGCAAAGTGGGCGTGAACGTGCCGAAGATCGCTCTCCTGCATCCGCATCCCGATATGGATCGCTTGATAGAGCCGGAGGAAATCGGATTGGCGTCCCCAATTCTCGACCGCTTCGCGGGCCGCGCCTGAGACCTTCCCGCTCCGAAGCGCGGCCTCCACTTCGCGCACCAGGATTTTTTCGTCGGGCAAATAATGCACCCTCCGGACGATTTCTTCGTTCCAATCCTGGGCCGGCTCGTCGGTAGGGCGCCGGATCGAGAAGACATGGACTTTCGCGCCCTGCCGCTCCAGCTCCGCCACCTCGCGATAACAAAACGTCTGGCCGAAGGAAGGGAATCGCTCGAACAAATAGGCGACCTCGGGCATGCCGTGAAGGTTGAATGGCGACGCGGCCGATTGCAAACGCCGAGGCACGGGCCGCGGCCTGCACGCGTCCTGCTATAGACCACGTATGCTCGATAAGGATTTCTTTGGCTTTTGCACGACGCTCAAGCCGCTTGAGCTCAAAGCGATCGGGGAACTTTCACAAGTCCGGCATCTCGGCGAAGGTGAAACCGTTTACTCCACGGGCGACCCCGGCGATGCCCTCTTCATTATCAATCGAGGCGTGGTCGAAGTGGTGCAACCTTCCGCGAAGGCTTCGGCCGCGGCCGTCTATCTTTCGCGTGGAGACATTCTGGGCGACGTCGAGACCCTGACGGGCCTCCCGCGCAAACATATTGTTCGCACCTGCGAGCCGGTGAGCCTCCAGTGTTTCCAGCGGAAAAACTTTCGCGACTTGATCCGGCGGGTGCCGTCGTTTTTCGCCTACCTCAGCGAACAAATCGCTCACCGTCTCTTGCAGGCGAACGATCTCGCGCTGGCCC
>QHBM01000142.1 GCA_003244145.1 Chthoniobacterales bacterium | reverse complement strand
AATGACGAAACCCGAAATCCGAAGCCCGAAACAAGGACGAACGAAACTCATGGCGCCCCTTCGAGCTTTGTCATTCGTCATTGTTTCGGGCTTCGGATTTCGGATTTCGTCATTTTCACCAGCAAACTAAATCCGACGCGCTTAGCACACTTATGATCCAACTCAGCCGTAACTACAGCCTGCCGGAGCGGCAGGACGATCACATTCCCATCAAGGTCATCGGCATCGGTGGCGCGGGCTCGAACACGCTCGATCGCATCGTGCTGGATGGTTTCGATAAGAGCGACCTCATCGCCGCGAACACCGATGTGCAGGCGCTGGCCAGTTCGGTCGCGGCGCACAAAGTGCAACTCGGTCGCAATGTTACGCGCGGCTTAGGTACGGGCGGCGATCCAGAGCTCGGCTACGAGGCGGCGGTGGAAGCGGCGGATGAAATTCGCGAGAGCCTGAGCGATGCGCGGATGATTTTTATCTGCTCGGGGTTGGGCGGCGGCACGGGCTCCGGCGCGGCGCCGTTCATTGCGGAACTGGCGCGCGAGCAGGGCGCGATGGTGATGAGTTTCACGACCATGCCTTTCGGTTTCGAAGGCAAACGTCGGACCGCGCAGGCGCTCGAGGCGCTCGCCCGGCTCCAGCAGGTGTCCGATGCGGTGATCTGTTTCGAGAACGATCGCATGGGCGATCTGGCCGCGCCGAAAGCGGGCATTCACCAGGCGTTCGCCATGGCGGACATGACTGTGAGCCAGAGCGTGCGCTCGATTGTGAACCTGATTCAGCGTCCCGGAATTATGCGCGTCGGATTTGATGATCTGCTCGCGGCGTTGCGTGGCGGCGGGCGTTGTCTTTTTGGTTTCGGCGAAAGCGACACTGATAATCGCGCGCACGAAGCGCTGGAGCAGGCGCTGAAAAATCCGTTGATGGATCGCGGCCGCATGCTCGAGGAAGCGGCGCGCGTGCTCGTGCAGGTTTCGGGCGGGCCAGGCATGACCTTGTCGGAAGTGGAAATCCTGATGCGCGAACTGAACAAGCACATTGGCGATGAGACGCAGTTGCTCTTCGGGACAGCAGTTGATGGGCGGATGGGGAATCGGCTGAGCGTAACCCTGATAAGCTCGCTTGGCGGCGAGGTGACTGCGGCGCAGGAACGTGTTCGTTTGCAAATCCATGCCGCGCCGGCACGACCGGAGCCGATTCCCGCGCCCGCGCCGGAACCCTTGATCGCTGTGTTGCCGGAGCCGCCGGAACCTGAGTATTCAATGGCGACGCCCGAAGAAGAGACGCAGCCGGAGATCGCAGCAGTCGCTGACGGTGCATCGGTCACAGACGAGCAACCGGATGTTGCCGCCCCAGAGATCGATGAAGAACAAACCGGGCCATCCATTGAACCGGAGCCGGAACCGGTCGCGCCGCCGCCGCGCATTATTCCGCCGAAGAAAAAACCAGCCGCCGGTCAGGATTATGCGGGGCCGAAAATCGTGCCAAAACCGCAGCCGGAGAAAGCTTCGCGGGAAAAAATCGCGAAACAGGAGACGCTGCAATTCGAGCCGGTCACGCGCGGCCGGTTTGAGAAAAGTGAGCCGACAATCGTGGAAGGGCAGGACCTCGATGTGCCGACGTTCCTGCGCAAAAATGTGCGGGTGAAGTAAGACAGCCGTCCTCGGCTGTCACGGCACGCGGGCGTCTCGCCCGCGTGCCGCGGATTGTCATCCTGAGCCGCGAAGACGGCGAAGGATTCACGGACGCATGGCTCGGGATGACAGAGCCGTTACTTCCTCATCAAATCCATTACTGCGGTCGTCATCCCCACCACCGCCGTACGAATCGTCGGCTCCGGCACGGGCGCAAACTTGCTCGAATGCAGGCTCGGCAATGACGCTCCCGTCTTCTTTGCTTCGGCGATCTTTTCCGGAGCGACCGCGCCGACGTGAAAATCGACCGCGGGAATGGAATGATCCGGCAGGCTGTATTCGGAAAAATCTTCGCCGCCCATCGTCGGGTCCACCATTTCGACATTCTGATCGCCCAGCGCTTTCTTCCAAACGCCGACGAGCCGCTTCGTCAGCTCGGGATTGTTGTAAGTGGCGGGCGTGAACTCATCCTCGCGCACTTTCACGTCGGGCATTTTGTCCGGCGGCAATCCGGCCGCGGCCGCGCAGCCTTTCGCGATCCGATCGATCGCGGCCAGGACCACGTCGCGCACTTCCTTCTTATAAGTACGGACCGTGAGCTGCATCTTCACTTCATCGGAGATGATGTTGTGCTTCGTGCCACCGTGAATGGAGCCGACCGTCACCACCACGTCATCGTGCGGATTGGTCTCGCGGCTGGCGATGGTTTGCCAGGCGTTGATGATCTCCGCCGAAAGCACCACCGGGTCCTTGGTCTTGTGCGGGTAAGCGCCGTGGCCGCCCATTCCCTTCACGCTCACATCCACTGAATCGACATTTGCGTAGCAATAACCCTCCGTGACGCCGATCTGGCCCGTGGCGATCTCGGCGTCGTCATGGAGGCCGAGGACGTAGTTCGGTTTTGGCCAGCGCGTGTAGAGCCCGTCCTTCAACAGCGCCCGCGCGCCGCCGACGGTTTCCTCCGCCGGTTGTCCGATGAAAATAATCGTGCCGTGCCATTTATCTTTCAGTTTCCCCAGCGCCCGCGCCGTGCCGATGAAAGTGGACATATGAATGTCGTGACCGCACGCGTGCATCACGCCGACTTCCTGTCCGGCGTCGTTCTTCGTCATAACGGTGCTCGCGTACGGAACGCCGGTTTCTTCCTTCACCGGCAATGCGTCGAGATCGGTGCGGATGGCGACCGTCGGTCCGTCACCATTTTTCATTACACCGATCACGCCGAAGCAGGTCAGCCCCGGCTTCTCGTATTTACCGACATGCTCGGTCACTTCGCAGCCCGCGGCTTTGAGTTCCTTCGCCACGATGCCGGCCGAGCGCTCTTCATGAGTCGAGAGCTCCGGATGCGTGTGAAGATCCTTATAGATGGTCAGCAACGACGGCAGCTCGGCGTCGGCGATTTGCTGCGGTGTTTGCTGGGCGAGGAGCGGAGTGGCGGCGAAAGCGAGCGCGAACGAAAGAAAACGAATCTTCATTCCGAACGTATACCAGAGCACACGCGAAAAAGCACAGAGCGAATAAACCATGCTGCTCGGGATGACAGCTCTCACGCGACTCACTTGATTCACCGCGTCTCCACCGCGTAGTTGCAGGCCCATGGCTTTCGAGGAAAACAAGCTCCTATTCGGCTCCGATCCGATGCCCCGCATCGTCGCGATCGAGCTCGGCGACACTGGGACTGTAAAGGTCTATCGCCGCGAAAAGGATGGCTCGACCACCGCCGACATCGAGCCGTTCCATCCTTTCGTCTGGTGCGATTCCGACGTCACCGATCTCAATCTCGACGCCGAAAAACTCGCGGGCGATTTGCGTTACGGCTGGCGGATCAGCGTCAACAGCTGGAAAGAATTGATCGCGCTGCGCAACGGCCTCAAGAACGCCGGCCGCAGTTTCTTTGCGCTGAGCGATCCGGTGCAGCATTACCTCACCCACACCGGGCGCACGCTCTTTAAAGCTCTCGCCTTCGAAGAACTGCGCCGGCTCCAGCTTGAAGTGCTCTCATTTGTCGGTGGCGAAACCGAAATCCCCGACGCGTCGCAGCCGGCCGATCACATCATGAGCATCGCCCTCTCCGATAACAGCGGCTGGGAAGAATTGATCGTGGTGGATCCGGCGAAGATCGAGGAATCGGAACGGGCGGCACTCAAACGCCTCACCGCGATCATTAAGGAACGCGATCCTGATGTGGTCGAAGGCCACAACTTGTTTCGCTTCGATCTGCCTTATCTCGTCGCCCGCGCGCGCAAAGCGAAAGTGAAACTCGATTGGGGACGCAGCGGCGGTTTCCTGCGCTCGCGTCCCTCGCGGCTCCAGATCGCGGAGAAGACGATCGATTACCCGAAGTTCACCGTCGATGGCCGGCACTTCGTCGACACTTTCCTGCTCGCGCAATTTTACGATGTGGGAATGCGCAGCTTGTCCGGCTTCGAGCGGATAGATGTCGCGCAGCATTTCGGCCTGACCGACGAAACGCAAATCTCCTCGCTCACCGGCCAGGAATTGCAGCGCGCGTATCTTGGCGATGCAGATCATTTTCGCCAGCGCGCTCTCTGTGCCGTGCGCGAAACGCGGGCCGTCGCCGATCTCCTGAGTCCGAGCTATTTCATCCAGGCGCAGATTTTTCCCTACAATTATCAGGACGTCGTGGTGCGCGGGAACGCGACCCGCATCAACGCGCTCTTCCTCCGCGAATATTTCCGGCAACGCCGTTCCATTCCCGAAATGCCGATGGTGCGCGGGTTCGAAGGCGGCTACACCGCTGTCTTTTTCACCGGCGTCGCGCGCAATGTCTGGCATTGCGACATCGCCTCGCTCTATCCCTCGGTCATGCTCCAGTTCGACTGCTTCCCGGTAACCGATCAGCTCCAGATCTTTCGCCACTTGCTCACCGATCTGCGCACGTTCCGACTCGAAGCGAAGGCGAGCATGCGCGGCGCGAAGGACCGCGCGCAGCAGCAATATTTCCATGCGATCCAGAACACCTTCAAGATCCTGATCAACAGTTTCTACGGCTATCTCGGTTTCGCGCAGGGACATTTCGCCGATTTCGAAGCGGCGGCGCGCGTCACGCAGATCGGTCGCGAGCTCTTGCAAAAGATGATCGACTGGCTGAACGCGCGCGGCGCTCAGGTCATCGAGGTTGATACCGATGGCATCTACTTCGTCCCGCCGCCGAACGCGAAAAGCGACGAATTGCGCGACGCGCTCGGAAAGGAATTGCCGCCCGGGATCGAGGTCGAGTTCGACGAGCAATTCGAAGCGATGTTCAGCTACAAGGCGAAGAACTACGCGCTCCTCACCCGCGACGGTGAGGTCATCATCAAAGGCGGCGCGTTGAAGTCACGCGGCCTGGAAAAATTCCAGCGCGTCTTTCTCGAAGAAATGATCAAGCTCCTCATGCAGGAAAAGCCCGAAGGAATCAGCGGGCTGCGCGATGATTTCGAAAAGAAAATCCGAGGCCGCGAAATGCCGATCGACTGGCTGATGAAGACCGACACCCTCCAGGATTCGCTGGACAAGTATCGCGCGAAGATCGCCGGATCCGCCCGCAACCGCGCCGCCGCCTATGAGCTAGCTCTCGCGAGCAGTCGCAATTACAAACCCGGCGAGCAGGTGAGCTACTACATCACCGGGACAACCAAGAAGGTCGCTGCCTACGAGAACGCAAAGCTCGCTTCCGCCTTCGATCCGCAGAACCGCGACGAAAACATCGACTACTACGTCGCCAAGCTCGACGACCTGGTGAAAAAGTTCGCTGGGGTTACAGCCACGGAAGCGACGCAAGAAAGCCTCGCGCTTTAAGCACCGAGCGGATCCAACGACTCTGGGGAGCGCACGCGCCTCGCGTGCTGGCGATCGCGCCGTCGCGATCGCGAACTTTTCGGAGATGTTTTGGCGGGGCGCCAAAACCAGCACGCGAGGCGCGTGCGCTCCCCAGAACTACTTCATCGCCTGGCAAAGACACGAAGTTGTGATCTTCACATCGGCCTTCGCCCAGGTTTTTTGGAACTTGGATTTCGTCGCGGTGGCTTCGGCGTCGTTCTTCTTTTGTTCGTGCAAACTTTCGGCGAGGCCGAAGAGGGACCAGCCGTTGTCCGGCAGGCGCGCGAGATCATCGCGATAAACCTGCTCCGCCTCGGCGAACTTTCCGGCCTTCATCAAGACCGCGCCTAACGAATGACGCACCGGGATCATCCAGGCCGGAGGTTCGTCGTACTTCAACAGGTCTTCTTCCTTCACCGCGGTCTGTAACTCCGCGATGCCTTCATCCACTTTCTTTTCCGCGACCAGAATCTCGCCTTCGAGCATGTGGGTGGCGATCGAAAGAACGGCAGGGGCAAAGTTGTTTCCGATCTGCGTCTCCTTCGGCACCAACTTCGCGCCTTCTAAAAACTGCGCCTGTTCTTTCCGCGCACTGGCGGTGTCGCCCTTGGCCGCAAACGCTGTCCCACGCGCGGCGTGATGGAACGCGCGCACGAACGGCATGCCTTCCGGATATTTGTCGGGCTCGGCCAGAATTTCATCCCAGCGGCCAAAGCGCACCAGCACTTCGAGCGGCACAGCGAAGAATCCGTCCGCGACCGCCGCAAATTCCTTCACCCACTCCGCTGGAAACTCCGCGACCATTGCGCGGACATGCTTCAACGCCACTTCGCGCTGTCCCGTCATCATGGCGGCGTGCGCCAGCATGTGCTGGTTGTGCGCGGCATAAACCGGCAACAATCCGGTCGGCGGCCCCACGATTTTGCGAAACGCTTTATCGGCCGCGACGGCTTTCACATTCGTCTCGATCGCCTGTTGCCAGCGGCCCCGGCGAATATCGATGTGCGACGGCATGTGAACGTTGTGGGCCAAGCTTGGTTGCAGAGTGCGCAACCGGTCGGCCGCGGCATCCGCGCGCTCCGGGTGCGGCGACGCTTCGACGGCGTGAATGTAAAGATGGTTCGCGAACGGATGTTTCGGATTCAGTTTCAAGACCGCGTCCAGCGTCGCCAGGATTTCATCCGTGCCCGGGTTCGGCTGGCCTTCGAGCGTCCATTGGTCCCACGGGCGCAAATCCATCATCGCTTCCGCGAAGAGCGCGCCCACATCCTGGTCGTTCGGATATTGTTTCCAAACTTCGCGCATGGCCGCGGCGTACGCCTCATCCAGCGGCTTGCGATCTTCCGGCTGCGGATTGGCGTAACGATGACCGAGCGCCTCGATCAAGGCCTGCTCGACCGGCGACGCCTTCGCTGCGTTCTCTTGCGCGAGCTGCAATTCCTTCCAGGCCCGCTCCGCCGCCGGCGGCGGCACCATCGGAAAGTTAATGTGCGGCCCACTCGCCAGCGCGATGCCCCAATGCGCCATCGCGCACTTCGGATCGATGTTCGCCGCTTCCTGGAACGAACGGATGGCGTTGCCGTGATTGAACCCGTGATAAAATCTCAGGCCCTGATTGAAATACCGCCGCGCTTGGGGCGAGGCCGTCGTCACCGTCCGCGAATAAGGCCCTAGTCCCTCAAATATCGGCTCCCGCGCCGAGAGACTTCCAATGCTGCTGAGTGCGATCGTCAAACCGACGAAAACCCTGCCGAGAATGCGAAACGATTTCATAGAATCAAATCCTATCCCGCTCGCTCCATTCTGGGCAAGCCAGAGTCAAGATGTAATGACTGTGTTGGCTAGGCTAACGGTGTCGATCAAAGGTTCTTGAGCGAACCTCGAATCTCATCGTGGGTTCCGAGCGCGGTGAAGGAAAGTCGCCCGCGTTCTGATTCGAACACCAACCGCAATTTCAAGCCAGCGCGACATTCAAAGATATTCCCGCGCAGACGACGGATACCGATTCCCGAATGCTGATGAGGAGCGCCGAAACCGTCGCGAACCGCGGTGATGGCGCGACCAATTTCTGAACGCCTCTTTTTCGGTAATGACCGGACCGCCGCGCGAAACTGCGGCGAAAGTTCAATCCGCAATGTCGGCTTCGAGGTTGCCACTGAAGGTTTTCATTCTCCCAGCTTTGCGATCGCGCGCGATCTGCTTTCGCGTGCGCTTTACAAAGCGATCGAGCTCTTGCTCCGTCACCCCGTATTCGCGGAGCGCATAATCGTCGGAGTGAACGGTCACGGGTCGCAGCGCGATGACCTGGTCACCATGCAGAATGCCGATGTCTTCGCCTTTGGCCGCGCGCTTGAGTAGCGATGACAAGTTTGTGCGCGCCTGGGTCGGCGACAGGGTAGTCATGCGTCGATATTAAGACGATATGGAGAGCAGCTCAAGCGTGTTCTCGATTACTAGTAACGCAGAGTGGTAACGGGATCGACGCTAGTCCTCCCCTGCACCCTCAGGCTCACCGCCGAAGACATTCTCAAGCGAAGCGCCTACTCTTGAGCACTGGTGCCGCAGAAGAGAACGCCCAACGTCCAACGTCCAACATGGGAGAGTCTGGTTGACCACGGCGGCGACATGAAGCCCTGCAATACCGGCATGACTGTCGTTATCTGAGAAGACGACGACATACGCCCCCTTGGGATTCACGGCGGCATGGTCCGGCGTTGGAACGATGTACTCGCGGCCGTGACTCGTTCGGACCGTGAACGGCGAAAACGGTGTGATGTGCAATAACTCTTCGATGTGGGGGATCATGGCTGCAGCCTATCCCGAATCGACAGACGTCGATCGAGAATTAACTGCAAATTCGGATCGATTCGGAATAGGGTGTCGATCTTCGATGACTCTCGTGCCGACAATTCCGTTAGAGAACGCGAACGTTTCTCCTTCGATGCCGGCGAGTCGTCTGACCGTTACGAAAGGAGCGCCGATTGAGCCGGAGGCGGCGTTGAGTGACAGGAAGCGGCTGGAGGCGCTTCGGCACATAGAATTGCTCGATACTCCGCCGGAAGAAAGCTTCGACCGGCTAACGCGGCTGGCGGCGAAGTTGATCGGGGTCCCGGCGACCTTTATCTCGCTGGTCGACGAACGCCGCGATTTTTACAAGAGCTGCTTCGGGTTTGGTGAGCCGCTCGCTTCGACGCGGCAAATGGAAGGCCGGACGTTTTGTCATTACGCAATCGTGTCGTCGGGCCCACTGCTTATTCCCGACACCATGGCGGACCCGGTCTTTCGAGAAGTGCCGACGGTGCAATCGCTCGGCGTGCGCGCCTATGCCGGCATTCCGTTGATCACCGACGATGGGCAGGCAATCGGAAGCTTCTGCGCAATCGATTTTGCGCCGCGGCAATGGTCGGCGCTGGATGTGGAGATTTTGACGGAGCTGGCGGCGTCGGCATTGCGTGAGATCAAGTTGCGCGCAACGGTGACGGAAGCGGAGAAGCAAACGCGCGTGGCGCAGGAGGCGACGCGCTCGCGCGAGGAAGTGCTCGCGGTGGTGGCGCATGATCTGCGAACGCCGTTGAACTTCATCAAGATGGGCGCGCAACTGATCGCGGAGGAGCCGGCCGCGGAAGGAAACAAGGACCTCCTGGAACGAATGCAGGGAGCGGTGGAGTTGATGAGTCTGTTGATCGCGGACCTGCTCGAAGTGGCGAAAATTGAGTCGGGCCGGATTGCGATCGAGCAGAAGCCGCTCCCGGTGCAGACGTTGCTGGATGACGCGCTCGCGATGCTAAAGCCCCTCGCGCAACGGCACGAAATCCAACTGGTCGCGAGCGCTGAAGCCGGGCTCCCCGCCGTGCTGGCGGACTACGAGCGCATTCTGCGGGTGTTTTCGAATCTGATCGTGAACGCGGTGAAGTTCAGCAAATCTGGCGATGAGGTGCGCCTGACGGCGACTCGCGGCGAAGGGACGGTCCGCTTCTCCGTGCTCGATGCCGGCACGGGAATCGCGCCGGAAAATCTGGAGCGGCTTTTCGATCGCTTCTGGCAGGCGGATGTAAACGACCGGCGCGGGGCCGGCCTTGGATTGGCCATCGCGAAGGCGATTATGACGGCGCATGGCGGAACCATCGGTGTCTCCAGTACAGTAGGCCGGGGCAGTAATTTTTACTTCGACCTGCCGATCGCGTAAGTTTTCGGCGCGTGACACAGGAAGAGAAGTCGGACGTTCTCCGAAACGTCCTACCTGAGAATTATTCGTAGCGCAGCGATGTAACGGGATCGACGCGAGTCGCGCGGCGGGCGGGGAGATAGCCGGCGAGGAGAGCGATTGCGACCAGGCAGGCAGGGACGGCGGCGAACGTCACGGGGTCGTGGACGGTGATGCCGAACAGGATCGTGCTTAGGAATTTCGAGAGGAAAAAGGCGGCGATGAGTCCGGCGAGGATGCCGGCAGCGGTGAGCTTGAGGGTGCGGGCGAGGATGAGCTGAAGGATGTTGCTTCGGGTGGCGCCGAGCGCGATGCGGATACCGATCTCTTTGTAGCGCTGGGTCACGAGATACGCGATAACGCCGTAAATGCCGAGGCAGGCGAGGGTGAGCGCGAAGATCGAGAAGACCGCGATGAGCCAGGTGCGGAAACGCGGTTGCGCGGTCGATTCATTGATGAGCGATTGCATGGTCGCGATCTTCACGACCATTTGTGGGTCGAGCGCGTGAATGGCGGCGCGCAATTCAGCGGCAGTGCTCGCCGGATTCGCCGTGCGCACGACAAACGTCAGGTCGCGCCCGAGAAACTTTACCACGTCTTCGGGCAATTGCGGATAGGTGGCGTAGATCTCGGCGTCGGAATTTCTATCGAGCCGACTGTGCTTCACGTTTCCGCTCACGCCGACAATCGTGAGCCAGTTCTTGTGGAACCGGATCTTTTTCCCGACCGGGCTCTCGTTAGGCCAAAACCGTTTAGCCATCACTTCGTTCACGATCGTTACGCCGGGCGCCGTCTCGGTGTCGGCCTCGCTGAAGTCGTGGCCTTCCTTGAGCGGAATCCCGAGCGCGGAAAAATAACCTGGACTGGCCGGACGCATTTGGGCGGTGTATTCCGCGCCTGGTGACGCGGGCTTGCCTTCGATCTCAAAGCTGTTGCCCTAGTCGTTCCCGCCGAATGGAAGATGAGTGCACGTGCCGACGACCTGCACGCCCGGGAGCGCGCGGACCTTTTCGAGAGAGGTCCGGTAGAAGCGCATGATCGATGCGGCATCCGGATAACGCTCCTTCATTAATCCGGCGTCGCCGGTGACGACATTGTCCGGACGAAAGCCTGGGTCGACCTGCGTTAACGCCAGGAAGCTCCGCATCATCAAGGCGCAGCCGATCAGGAGCACGGAGGCCAGCGCCACTTCCGTGAAGACCAGCACGTGACGGGTGCGGTCGGCGCCAGTAGTCGAGCGGGTGGTTCCTTTCATTGCGGTCTGGAAACTGGTGCGCGATGCGGTGAAGGCCGGGCCAAGTCCAAACAAAAGCCCGGAAGCGGCCGAAGCCAGGAAAATGAAAGCGATCGCCGTTCGATCGATGTGGGCGTGCGCGAGCTCCGGAATATTTTCGGCGCCGAACAGCTTCAGCAGATCCAATCCCCACACGGCGATCGCGAGACCGAGTATTCCGCCAACGAATGCGAGCACGGCGGCTTCCGTGAGGAGCTGAGCGATCAGCCTTCGGCGGCTCGCGCCCATCGCGGCGCGAACGGCCATCTCACTCTGGCGCGAATTGGCCCGCGCCAGCATCAGATTGGCGACGTTCGCGCACGCAATCAGGAGCAGAAACCCGACGGCGCAGAGAAGGATCAGAAGTGGATTGCGCAATTGGCCGGTGGTGTATTCCTTTAAGCTGACCGGAAAGTAATGGCGCGCCTGTGTCTCATCGGGTGGATCAACGCGCTTACCGAGCAGATCGACTTCGGCTTGCAATCGTTGCTGGCTCACGTCCGGTTTCAATCGTCCGATCACGCGAAAGAAATGCGCGTCCGGATGCTGTTGAAAGAGCGGGCCATCCAATGCGGCGGGAACCCAGAGCCTCGCGTCGGTCTGGGGAAAATCGAACCTCTCGGGCATGACGCCCACGATGGTGTAGGGCTCGCCGTTCAAAACGATTGGCTTGCCCGGCACATCTGGTCGCAGGCCGAATTTATCCCGCCAGACGGCGTGACTGAGGATCACGACCTTGTCTTTTCCGACTTCGCCTTCCGATTCGAGAAAGACGCGACCGAGCGCGGCGTTGGTGCGTAGAGTTTGGAAGAGCGACGGTGTGACTTGCTGTCCGAAAAAGAAGGCCGGCTCGCCTGCACCCGAGAGGACGAACCCGTTGCCCATATAGGCCGAAAGAGTTTCGAAGACCTCGGTCTGCTTCTTCCAGCCGTCGAATTCTCGCGGGGAAAACGAAACGTGATCTTCCTGCGGAAGACTCTGCCACAACATCTGAAGCCGATCCGCCTGCGGATACGGCGGACCCTGGAGGAGGACTGAGTTCACGATCGTGAACATCAGCGCCGTGCTGCCGATGCCCAGCGCGAGGACGAGCGCGACGGTGAACGAAAAGAGAGGCGCCTTGCGCAGCGTGCGAAACGCGAAGCGAAGATCCTGGAGACGCGTTTCGAGGAAATGACCGAGCCGCACTTCGCGCACTTGTTCCTTGACCTGCTCGATGCCGCCCAGGTCGACGAGCGCGGCACGGCGGGCCTCCATTTCGTTAAGCCCTTCCTTCATTTTTCGCTGCGTGGACAAATCGACGTAGGAGCTGACTTCCTCGGCGAGGTCCTGTTCGACTTTGCCGCGGCGCGTGAGGTTTCGGAGAAGACACCCGGCTCGTGAAAACAGCGTCATGAAAATCCTTTCAGGCCGCGCGGAGAGCGCTGCCGATAGCGAGCGAGATGCGCTGCCAATCTTCCGTTTCAGTTTCGAGCTGACGCCGGCCGGCTTTCGTCAGGCTGTAAAATTTCGCGCGCCGATTGTTTTCCGATTCGCCCCACTCCGCTTTGAGCCAGCCGGCTTCCTCCATCCGGTGCAAGGCCGGAAAGAGCGATCCCGGTTTCACGTCGAAGGTGCCCTTGGTGATTTGATTAATCCGGTTCGAAACGCCAAGGCCATGGAGTGGTTGCGCCGCCAGCGCCTTCAAGACCAGCAGGTCGAGCGTTCCCTGGAGGAGATCAGCAGTAAATTCGTCATCACGGTTGCTCATATAGATAATCTGTAGGAGCAGGTTGACGGCTCTCCTGTAGACTGTCAATAGGAGAATCCAAAATAACTATCGGGGCGACCGAATCACTCGTCCGAACCGGCGGACCTGCGCGAGAAGCGGTCCCGGCCTGAGACAGACTTGGGGAACGATCGGGCAGCCGGCTTTGCGAAGGCCTGAGGCGATCCAAGTGTTGCAAGTATTGAAGGCCGAATAGGTGCCGCGGGCCCGATACCAACCGGCCCCTAGACGAATCGGATGGCCGGTATCGTCGAGCGCATAGGTTTCCTCGATATGCTGACAGAGCCGGCTAAACCCTGGCGCTGAAAGATCAACCGCGAGCACGGTGAATTTTGGCTGGTTGTACTTCGATTCTATCGCCGCGCTAAAACCATCTGAAAGCAGAACGGTGCGGTGCGAGCCGAGGAGCGCTTTCACGGCGATGCCGCTGGTCAATTCCTTTCGGTAACCATCGTCGTCGCCCCAGCCCACCTCGAGATATTTGCTCCCGGAGTAATCCCAGTTGGCCGGCCAGACGCCTCGCGGAATGTCCGACCGCTTCACGGCTAATCCAGTATGGAGCATGCCGTGGTGCACCACGTAAACGGTCCGCGGCGTTTCCTCCGAGCGCGGCGGATAGAGTGATTTGACCGGCCCGGCGCAGCTCGCGGCCAGAATGTAAACTAGGGCGACCAAACCGAAGCCGCGGCTGGAGCGGGCCAGCGCCCCGATTCGGGCGATCCGATTTTTCATCCAGATAGTTCGCCGCGAACCGAACGTTTTCAACGCTGCGGAACCATAACTGCTCATTTTGGGGGTGTGGGATTGCCCCGGCAATTTCGGTGAATCCCAGAATTACTTTTTTCGTGAAAGAAATTACAAAATATCGTTTGCGCAGCCTCCGAAACCAGTGCATAGGGGGCGCTTCCGTGCGAAAGATTACTCTCCTCCTTGCTGTGGTTTTTGGCTGCGCCTTCGCTCTTTCAGCGTCCGCCGCGAAAACTGAAAACCTGAGTTTCCAACCGCAGTTCGTCTTCAAAGATCGGAACGGCAAAGTGGTCTCAGCTCCGGTCGTCGATGAATATCAGAAGAAGAAGCTGGTTTATCCGGCGGCCAAAATCGATCGGCGCCTGAATCCCAAGTTGATGCGTGCAGCCAGCATCGCCGACGAGCGAGCGCACGCGCATTCGAAATCGCGCTGCTGGCATTATGTAAAGGAAGCGCTCCTGGCCTCTGGCATCATCGATTCTCGCCCGAAAACGGCGCTGGCCAAACAGGCTGGTGATGAGTTGGTGCGCGACTATGGTTTCAAGAAACTTTCGATCCGCGACCCATTTGCTGCACCTCTGGGTTCTGTTCTCGTCTACACCGCGCGTGGCGCCGCTGGGCACGTCGAAATTCGCACGAAGACCGGTTTCGTGAGCGATTTCCGCGCGAAGACGCCATCGCGCCGTCAGCTCATCGGCGTTTACGCCAAGGGCTAAGCTCGTCGGGTCGCGGCCAGTTATTTCGCTGCCGTCAACGTCTCGCGTCCGTGAGGGAGACCGAGGTTTAGCGCCGGTCCGATCGGCACGATCCTGGCCGGATTAATCTGATCGTGCGTCATGTAGTAATGGCGCTTGATGTGATCGAAATTTACCGTCTCGGCCACGCCGTCGTGCTGATAAAGATCGCGCAGGTAGGGCCAAAGATTTGGGTAATCGACAATGCGACGGACGTTGCATTTGAAGTGGCCATGGTAAACCGCATCGAACCGGATGAGCGTCGGAAACAAGCGCCAATCGGCCTCAGTCATGCGCTGGCCTAACAAGTACCGTTGCGGCGCGAGCCGTGCGTCCAGTTCATCCAGGGTTTCGAACAATCTCGTCGCGGCGCGCTCGTAGGTGCGCTGTTGCATGGCGAAGCCGGCGAGGTAAACGCCGTTATTGACCCGCTCGTAGATGCGCTTGTTGATCGCGTCGATCTCACCGCGAAGATCGAGTGGATAGAAATCGTAGTCGTTCTTGGCGAACTCGCTAAACTCGCTGTTCAACATCCGGAGCAGATCGTCATCGGAGTTGCTCACGATGCGCTTCGTTTTCTTATCCCAAAGGACGGGCACGGTGATGCGTCCGCGATAATTTGGATCGGTGGCGTAGTAGGCTTCGCTCAAAAACTTGAAGCCGTTAACGGGATCTTCGGAGTGGCCGGGACCATTCCGAAAAGCCCAGCCCTGCTCGTCGCGGACCGGATCGACCACAGTCAGGCCAATGGCCTCTTCAAGACCTTTGAGCCGGCGCAGAATGATCGTGCGGTGCGCCCACGGGCACGCGAACGAAACGTAAAGATGATATCTCCCGCGTTCCGCTGGGTAGGGCGTGGAACCGTCGCGCCGGACCCAATCGCGGAACGCGTCGTCCTGGCGTTTGAACCCGCCGCTCTTCGTTTGTTCTTCCGGAAATTGGGCCATCTCTAGGATATTTTGCGCGCTCGTGTGACCGGTTTTAGCGATAACGCCGAAGTTTCACGGAGGCAATCAACGCGGAGCTGTATCTCTACAGTTCTTGCTCTAGTTTCTCACAATTCTCACTGAGATGTGCTGATAAATCGTAATCTCAAAAAAACTTCAGGATAGCCACGAAAAAGCCTTGCCAGGTTGGTACGCCGCTTGCATACAGACACTGCGTGCATCGTTTCGTTTTCTTTGTTTTTGTTTCGGCCTGCGCGCTCCTAATCTCCACAACCGAAGTGCGATCCGAAGGCCTCGCGCCTTCCAGTTCTCGCTTCTTTTACCAGTCCTTCGACGGTAGCACGGGCTCGGCTCACATCATGCGCCGCTATTGGAGCACGCCGATTACTCATCCGGATGCGAGCGTTGATTCGCGCCTCGACCCCCGGTTGTGCCGGGCTGCTACCATCGCGCAAGAACGCGCCAATGCCCGCTCCAAGGCTCGTTGCTGGCAGGCGGTGAAACAAGCGCTCGTCGCCTCAGGCGTGATCAAATCATACCCCAAGACCAGCTACGCCTCGCAGGCCGGTGACGAACTGGTGCGCGATTTCGGATTCAAGCGTTTGCCGGTGCACGATCAATTTGCGGCGCCGATCGGTTCCGTCCTGGTTTTCGGCCACGGGACTGAAGGGCATGTCGTCATTCGGACCAAGAGCGGTTTTGCGAGCGATTACTGGACGAGCAACCGCTGCAAATACCCGTTGGTCGCGGTTTACGGGAAATTCTCTTCCTAACGAATTCGATTTCGCGTTCGCGAATCGGAGTTTCACCGCAAATAGACCATTCCGACGTTCTCGATGAAGGCGTCGATCCAATCTTTTCGGATCTGCTCCTGCGCTTGAGCCAGCGTCATCTGCCCGGCGGCGATGCGTGCCAGCAAAGTTTGGGTCAGTAAATCTTTTCGTTCGGGCCCGTACGGTTTCGTGATCAGACTTTGCGGCCAAAGATTGTCGATACTGTCCGCGCCTCCGAGTTCGCGTGGAATGAGGTGATCGATTTTAAATTCCAGGCGCCGGCTCCAGGGAAGGCGGTAGCGTGCCAAAACTTTTTTCTCCATCGCGAGGGTTACGCCGCGCTGGTCCTTGTCCCGTCGCGCGACTCTTCCGGGAGTGCGCTTGGGATTGGGCACGAGCGCGTCCTCCGCCCACGCGTTCCCGGCCAGGCCGAGAACGAGCAACAAAGCCGCCAGCCGGATTCGCTTTCTAAGTAATGGGAGGATTGTCCTGATGCTTCACCATCGCACGGCGAAGCCTCGGTGAATGCATCTCATCTGCCTACTTCAGCAAAAATTCCCGGATGAACTGGACGGTGCTGTAGAACTGGAAGTCGGCGTTTTTCTTCTTCGCGAAGCCGTGCCCTTCATCCTTCGCCATGAGAAACCAGACCGGCGTGCTTTGCTTCTTGAGCGTCTGGACAATTTGTTCCGCCTCGGATTTCGGGACACGCGGATCGTTCGCGCCTTGGACGACGAAGAGTGGTTTGGTGATTTTCTGCGCATTGTTCAGAGGCGCGGTCCGCTCCATGAACTCCGCCATTTTCGGATCGCGCTCGTCTCCATATTCCGCCCGGCGCAAATCCCGGCGATAGCTTTCCGTGTTTTTCAGGAACGTCGCCAGATTCGAGATGCCCACCACGTCGAGTGCGCAACGGATTCGATCGGCATAATTCGACGCGACCGCGAGCGTCATGAACCCGCCGTAGGAACCGCCCGTCACCATCACTCGTCCGGCATCCAGCTCGGGTCGGGAAGGAATCCAGTCGAGCAAGGCGGAGATGTCCTTGTAGGAATCTTCCCGCTTCAGGCCGTTGTCGAGTTTCAGAAAAGTTTTCCCGTAACCGTCCGAACCACGCACATTCGGGAAAACAATCGCGCATCCGAGTTCGTTGATGAAATAATTGTTCCGGGCAAGAAAGCCCGGCCGTTGTTGCGCCTCCGGCCCGCCGTGGATGTTGATGATCACCGGCCGCTTGCCCGGAAATTTCGCGGCGTCCGGCCTGTAAAGAAATCCGGTGATCTCTTTGCCATCGAAAGATTTCCATTTCACCAGCTCGGGCTCGACGAAACGCGTCGCCGGAATTCCGCCCGTCTCGCTCATTGTCCAGCGCGCGGTGACATTTTTGCCGCCGGCGGTTGACCAGGTGTAAACATCCGAAGGCGAGCGCGCGCCGGCGACATTGAAGGCGAGCAATCCTTGCTTCGGATCGCGATGAAAGCGAAGGCCGGAGATCACCACGGCCGGAAGCGGCGGATTAAACGTTGGATCTTTTTTCGCCCCGGCACTGACCGTTCCCTTGCCCGGCACGATCTCCATCATGTGCAGCGTGCTCACCCCATTCTCATTCAGAGTGTAAGCGAGCTGTTTCCCATCCTGGCTCAAATCCCAATGGTCCACGTCGAACCGCGAGTCCGGGATGAGATAGGTGTGTTTTCCACTCGCCAGATCGATGTAGGCGAGCCGCTGGAACTCCGATTCGCGATCAGTGGTGACCAAAATTCCTTTGCCGTCCTTGGCGGAGAGCGCGTTGGAGTAGGCGACCTTCTCCGCGCCTTCGGCGGGACGCCGCGTCAGTTCCTTTTTCGCGCCGGTCTGAGCGTCGAAGATCCAGATGTAACTTTCATTGGCCGAGATGCCCTCTAGGAGGAGCAACTGCTTGTCATCCGGCGACCAATCGACCACGTCCCATCCACCGCCCTTCACTTCGGCGAGCATCTTGTCGCTCTTCGGATCGGTGGGCGATTCGACGTAGATATCGGTGTCGGCGCCGTTGCGTCGCGTGGAATTATAGGCAATCCGGTCGCCCTTGTTGCTCCAGGTAGGTCCGCCGTTTCGAGATTTGCCGTCGGTCAGCAACGTGATCTCGCCCGTCGCGAAATCGTAGCGGTAGTGCTGATTGAATTCGTTGCCGCCTGCGCCTTTTGTGAAAATAAAGTATTCACCCTTGGTCGGCTCGAACGAACCGCCATCGACGCGGTCCGGGAAAAAGGTGAGCTGAGTGCGCGCACCGCCCGGTTGCGTGATCTGGTGGAGCTGGTTGGTGTCGCCAAAGCGCGTCGTGATCAGCATCTCGGCGCGGATCGGGTGCCAATCCTGCATCGCCGCCGCGCGCGATTCGGTGTAGCGGCTGACCTGTTCGGGCAGTTCGCCCGGAATCGGCGGGATGCTATCAATGACCAGGTTATCGCCCGGAACGATCGGTGGTTTTGCCGGTGGATCGGCGGCGAGGAGGCAGAGCGGAGAGAAAAGCAGCGAAGCCAACAGGACAATTCGGTTCATAAGAGAGGCGGATACTTTCATATTCCGCTGGCCGGATCGAAACAAAAAGGACCGACCGAAATCTTTCGGCCGCTGAGACTGCTACGGCATATACATCCGATTTTTCGGCCGGTCCTCCAGAGTTCGACGGGGAACTCGAACGACTGGGGGCGTGGGCGGAATCAGCCGCGTTTGAGAATTGGGAGCAAGAACTTGCTTGAGCTTTTGTGGAAATGAGATCAGCGAAGGCCTAAAACCTGGCGGCGAAACTCGCACGAGCATGAAGTACGGATTTCGGTTGGCCCAACTCAGCGCCTGTCCCTTCGTTTCGAAAAAACGATCGATGACCAGAGCGCCTCGTTCGAGCGGCGTGCGTCCGGCGCGCCGCGCGGCTTTGCGGCTGACCACCGCCGAGCCGGTGTCCACCGCGAGCAACGTCGCATCGGGAAGCGTTACTTTGCTGCCATAAGGAATCCGGCGCGGATCGACGGCACAATGGCCCGGCTGCAAGCGCGCGCCGGTGGAACAGATGTGACGCCGCGTCCATCGATCAGAACCGCCGCCGCCGCTGGCCCAGTAAACCGTGACTCGTGCGAGAATGGATTCTTCGCGCGCGGAAACCGCAGGCGCCAGGAGCAGGACAAATGCGAGAGCGAGAAAGAAACGTTTCATGAATCGGGCTCCGGTTAATTCGGAGTTCCAGTCGATGTGACTGGTCCGGTCCACGAGCGCCCTACCGGATCCTTACCTCTCTGATTCGAAGCTGCTAGACCCGCCGGCCCTCAAAAAGATCGAATTCAACTGGTTATGGCTGGATTCGCGTTAGAATCTTCGCCGATGCCAAACAGTGCACCGGTTCGGATCGCCATGTGGTCGGGCCCGCGGAACATCTCCACCGCGATGATGCGTTCGTGGGGCAACCGGCCGGATACGTTCGTGTGCGACGAGCCGTTCTACGCGCATTATTTGCACGCAACCGGCCGCGAACATCCCGGCGCCGCGGAAGTGATCGCGGCCGGTGAGATCAATTGGCGAAAAGTGACCGCGCGCCTGACCGGCGAGGTCCCCGAGGGCAAACGCGTTTTCTATCAGAAGCAGATGACGCATCATTTGCTCCCGACGATCGATCGAGGCTGGCTCGACGCCGTCACGAATTGTTTTCTCATCCGCGACCCGCGCGAGGTGATCGTTTCCTACATCAAGAAGAACAACGATCCGTTGCTCGAGGACGTCGGTTTTATGCAACAGGCGGAGATTTTCGATTGGGTGTGTGCGCGGACCGGCGTGGTTCCTCCGGTGATCGACGCGCGCGACGTGCTCGAGAATCCGGAGACGATTCTGCGATTATTATGCGAAGCGGTTGGCGTCGAGTTCATGGACGCGATGCTTTCGTGGCCGCCGGGTTTGCGCGCGACCGACGGGGTTTGGGCGAAGCATTGGTACAGCGAAGTCGAGACCTCGACGACTTTCCGCAAACCTTCGCGGCGAGAACCCGAACCACTGCCCGCGCGATTGCGGGAGATCCACGATCGTTGTCGCGAAGACTACGAACGGCTCTATGAACATCGCCTCCATTAAATGATTTCGCACAAAGGCCACAAAGGAGTTTTTGATTCCAACGGCGTTGTGACCTTTGTGTCCTTTGTGTGAGCTTTCTTCATGCTCCAACGATTTAACGAGAAGAACCGCGACCTGTTGGTAAACATCAACGGGCAGCTCCTGCATCGGGACCAGGCCGGCGTTAGCCCGTTCGATTCCGCAGTCCAAGGCGGCGACGCGGTCTGGGAAGGATTGCGCCTGTATGACAGCCGCATTTTCAAACTGCGCGAACATCTGGCGCGGTTGCGCCGCTCGGCGGAAGCGCTCGCGTTCTCCGAAATTCCGTCCGACGAAAAAATCATCGACGAAATCAGGCGGACCCTGGCCGCGAACAAGATGCGCGATTGCGTTCATATTCGCCTGACGCTGACGCGCGGCCTCAAGACGACCTCGGGAATGGATCCGCGCCTGAACCAGGCGGGCCCGACCTTGATCGTCCTCGCGGAACATAAGGCGCCGGTTTACGCCAGGACCGGGCTGACGTTGGTCACCAGCAAAATCCGCCGGCCGCCGCCGGAGATTCTCGATCCGAGAATTCATCACGCGAATTTGCTGAACTCGATCCTGGCCAAGATCGAAGCGAACAACGCCGGCGCCGACGACGCGCTCATGCTCGACCTGCGCGGATTCGTGGCCGAGACAAACGCGACGCACGTCTTTATCGCTCGCGACGGCAGTTTGGCCACGCCGCATGTGATCGCCTGTCCGCAAGGAATCACGCGGGCGACTGTTCTGGAAATTTGCGCGGCGAGCGCGATCCCATGCAGCGAAACCGATCTGACCCTCGAGGACGTTTACGGCGCGGACGAAATGTTCTGTACTGGCACGATGGGCGAACTGGCCGGCGTCATCAAAGTGGACGGGCACGTTATTGGAAACGGTGAAGTCGGCCCGATGACGCGACGCTTAAGCGACCTGTTTGGGAAGCGGACCGCGACAGAAGGCGTTGAGGTGGTTTAAGGCAGTTCCGGCTCGCAATCGGGAGCCGCTGATTTCATCTTGAGGCATGGCCGACGCGCTCACCCCGATGATGCAGCAATACCAGCGGCTGCGCGCCAGCGTGCCGGCGGACACGCTGCTGCTTTTTCGGCTCGGTGATTTTTATGAGCTCTTTTTCGACGACGCCAAGGAAGCCTCTGGATTGCTCAATCTCGCGCTGACCCATCGCAACAGCGTCCCGATGTGCGGCATGCCTTATCACGCTGCGCCGGGCTACATCGCGAAACTGATCCAGGCGGGACGCCGCGTCGCCATTTGCGATCAGACGAGCGAACCGCAGCCGGGAAAAATCGTGACGCGCGAGATCACGCAAATCATCACCGCCGGCACCGTGAGCGAGATGGATTTGCTGAAATCGAACCGGCCGAATTATCTCGGCGCCGTTTATTTTCAGGACGGGCTCTTCGGCTTCGCTTACGCCGAGCTGAGCACGGGTGAATTTCGCGTCACGCAGTCGAGCAATACCAGCACGCTCATGGACGATCTCGCGCGGATTTCTCCGGCGGAGTTGTTGGTGAGCGAAAGGCAGAACGCGCAATTCGGCGAGATCGAAGGCGCTCTCGCCTACGACGATTTCGCCTTCTTGGCGGAACACGCCCGCTTCACCTTATGCGACTATTTCGGCGTCAAATCGCTCGACGGTTTTGGTTGTACGGACATGCCAGCCGCGATCGGGGCCGCGGGTGCGATCATTCACTATCTCAAGCAGCAGCTGCGGCGGAAGGTGGATCATTTGGCCTCGTTGCGTTGCGATGTGCGGGACGATTACGTCATGCTCGACGCCGCCACCCAGGTGAATCTCGAGCTAGTGGAATCGCGCAGCGCCCGGAACACGAGCCTGCTCGCCGCGCTCGACCGGACCATAACGCCGATGGGCGGGCGAAAGTTGCGCAGTTGGATTTTGCAGCCGTTGCGCAATCTCGAAGAGTTGGAGCGGCGTCAGCAAATGATCGCCGATTTGTTGCATGAGTCCGACCTGATCGCCGCGCTCCGGCATTCGCTGAAATCGATCCGCGATCTGGAACGGGCGTCTGGCCGGTTGAGCCAGGCTTCCGGCAATGCGCGCGACCTCGTTGCCCTGAAAAATTCGTTGCAACAAATTCCCGGGCTGAAGCGGGCGCTCCAGACTTTGCTCGACCGGCTCGCTTTCGGCACAAATCACGTGGGGGAAACCGGACGGCCGGAATCGCTAACCCAAGAGCTCCAAAATCAGCTCCAGGAAATGCCGGAGCTGGCGCAGAAACTAAGCGTCGCTCTTCTGTCCGATCCGCCCATCGCCTTGAAAGAGGGCGGGATTTTTCGGGACGGGTTCAACGCCGATCTGGATGAGCTGCGGCAAGCTTCGCGCGACGGCAAGAAGTGGATCACGGAGTTGCAAGAACGCGAGATCGCGGAGAGCGGAATCAAATCGCTCAAGGTCCGGTTCAACTCCGTCTTCGGTTATTTTATCGAGATCACGAAGTCGAATCTGGCGAACGTCCCGGAGCGTTACGTGCGCAAGCAAACGACGGTGGGCGGCGAGCGATTCATCACGCCGGAGCTGAAGGAAATGGAGGCGAAAATTCTCGGCGCCGACGAACGCGCGCGGCAGCTCGAATATCAACTATTCCAAACCTTGCGGGAAGAGACGCTCCGAGAGCTGGCGCCGATTCAGCAGACTGCCGGCGCGCTCGGGACACTCGATGTCGTTTGCGCGCTCGCCGAAACCGCACGGCTCTTTGGTTACGCTCGTCCCCTGCTGAATCAGACGCTGCGATTGATCATTCGTGATGGCCGCCATCCGGTCCTGGATCAAAATCTCGCTGAAGAGAAATTTGTGCCTAACGACACCGACCTGGATGGCGAGCGAATGCGGCTGGCGATCATCACCGGGCCGAACATGGCCGGCAAATCGACCTATATCCGGCAGGTCGCGCTAATCATGTTGATGGCGCAGATCGGCAGCTTCGTTCCGGCTTCGAGCGCGGAGATCGGTTTGGTGGATCGCATTTTCACTCGCGTCGGCGCGAACGACGACCTCTCGCGTGGCCAGTCGACCTTCATGGTCGAGATGAACGAAACGGCCAACATCGTGAACAACGCCACGTCCCGCAGCCTCGTGATTCTCGATGAGATCGGCCGCGGGACCTCGACCTTCGACGGACTCTCGATCGCCTGGAGCGTGGCGGAGTTTCTCCACGACAAGATCAAGGCGCGCACACTTTTCGCGACCCATTATCACGAGCTGACGAAGCTGGCCGAGGAGCGCACAGGCGTGGCGAATTTCAATGTGGCCGTGCGCGAATGGAACGAGCAGATCATTTTTCTGCGCAAAATTATTCCCGGCGGCGCGGACAAAAGCTACGGGATTCATGTCGCGCGGCTGGCCGGCGTGCCGAAGGAAATTCTCGACCGCGCGAAAGACATTCTCTCGCATCTGGAAAAGCCCAACGGCGCGGTGGAACCTCAGAAACCGGGGAAGAGGAGCCGAAGCAAGAAGGTGGTTGCCGCGCCGGAGAAACCGCAGATGGATCTTTTCTAGTCATGCCCGCAAAGACCGAAAAAGAATTGAGCGAACAACTCCGGTCGCATTGGCTGAAGGCGGTGGCGGCGATTGAGCTGCGCAATTTCGGTTACGCGATTTCGCTCCTACAGGGAATTCTGAAACAGGAACCGGAGTTTCTCACCGGCCGCCAGCTCTTGCGGCGGACGGAAATCACCAAACATAAAGCGGAGAAAAAGGCGTTCTTCAACGTCTCGACCTCCGCCATTTCCATCATGAAGGCGCAACGGGAATTGAAGAAAGACCCGAAACGCGCAGTGGAAATGATCGAGAAAGTTTTGGAGGACGAACCCTACAATCGCCAGGCCAATCTGGTTTTGAAACAGGCGGCGGTGGCCGCGGGCTGGCCGGAGATCGGCGTCTTTGCGCTCCAGACCTTGCTCGAAGAAAAAGCGCGCGACACCAAAATCCTCCACGAGCTGGGCCGGCTGTATCACGATTTGGGCGATAGCGAGAAGGAGGTCGAGATTTACAACCGGATCACCGAGATCGATCCGATGGATGCCGAGGCCGCGCGCCTCGGAAAGGATGCCTCGGCCCACGCTTCGATGAAGACCGGCGGATGGACCCAGGCGGAAAGTTACCGCGATCTGATCAAGGACAAGGAAGCGGCGGTATCACTCGAACAACAAAGCCGGATGGTCCTGGGCGAGGACTCGCTCGAACAACAAATCGAGGAGACGTATGCGCGGCATCAGGCCGAGCCGCAGAGCGTCGATTTCGCGCGGAAACTGGGAGCGCTCTACGAGCAAAAGGAAGACTTCGAGAACGCGATCGCCTGGTGCCAATACGCAGCGGACCTGACCAGCGGCAGCGATGGCGGAATTGTCCGGAAGGTTTCCGATTTGCAAACGAAACGATCGGAGCGCGAGATCGCGGAGCACGAAGAATTTCTGCGGGCGCACGGGTCCGAAGAGGAAGGCTACGCGGAGAGATCCGAGGCGCTCCTACTGGCGAAGAAGAAACGCGCGGAGCTCTTGATAGAAGACGCGCGGAAGCGAGCCGAGCGCAACCCAACCGATCTGCAGCTCCGCTTCGAGTTGGGCGAACATCTTCTGCACGCCGGTCTCTTTCGCGAGGCGCTGCCGGAATTACAGCGGGCGCGGCAGAACCCGAACGCGCGTTTGAAATCGATGAACCTGCTCGGCCGCTGTTATCGCGAGCTCGGCATGCTCGATCTCGCCGCGAAACAACTCGAGGAAGCGGCCAAAGAAATGACGACGATGGACGCGATGAAAAAGGAGATCGTTTACAATCTGGGGCTCGTTTACGAGCTGATGGGCGACGGCGAAAAATCGATCGCGTCCATGAAACAAATCTTTGAGTCGGATTACGGTTATCGCGACGTCGCGGCCCGCGTGGAAAGTGACTACGGCCGCAAGGCTTCCGATCGTTAGGCGGTCATGACGGGTTCGCGTCCGTGCGGGAGTGCACGCGCACGCGCAACCGCACCTGGAGCGGATGTTCGTCCGCGCCAACATTCAGGACAGGCAGGAAAAGCTGGGGGTCGGCGCCGCTGATCTGTAACCGAAGAAAGTCGGGATGCGGCGCACGCTTCGCGTCGCCGGCCACCGTGATCCGATCGAAATCGCGGCTGGTCGTGGCGGAAAAATATTCCCGGGCCGGCGTCATTACCCGCAGCTCGGAGATATCGACGAGATCGAAGGTGCGCATGAAATCGATTCGCAAAGGAGCTGCCGCGGCGCCGACGGGCAAAGTGATCACGACATTTTCCCAATCGCCCTGTTCCACTCCTGCGACGATCGAGGCCTCTTCGCTGTGCGCGCCATTGGTTGAATAAAAAACCTGGATGAGGGATTCGACTTTTCGCGGCAGCGGGCGCAGCCATCGGTGCAACGCGGCGGCTGCTCGTTGCCGCCATCGACGGTGGGGTGCGTCGGTCCGTTTGCGCGCGATCAGGATCGATTCGTGCCATTTATTACTCTCCGAATCGTACTGCGGAAGTTCTTCCCATTGGGTGCGCGCGTAGAGGACCTCGAGATCGGCGTAGCGCGCGATGGCGCGAAATCCGTCGGCAAAAATCCGCCAGCAATCGAGCGGGAAACGATGCTCCGGGCCGCTTGCCGGCGCGATGATGCAGCATAGCCCGCCCGGTTTCAGCACGCGCGCGATCTCGAGAGCGGTCTCCCAAAAAAACTCGGTGTGTTCGAAAGTCTGACCCGAGACCAGCACGTCGACGCTGTCGGATTTCAATTCGCGCCAATGATACGGATCGCGCAACACCAGATCGACATTGGCGCCGGGCTGGAGATCGGCGCCGATATAACGCCACGGTGGATGAGCGAATAGGGCGCGATACGATCCGTTGTAATCACAACTGCCGAGATCGACGATCGTGAGCGGCGTGCTCTTCAATTCACCGAGATGGTCTCGGCAAAACCCAGCCATCTTCTCATAGGAGCTTGGGTGCATTGGTTCAGCCAATCATGACGCGGGATCGGGCATGGCGGGCTTGTGCAGAATTCCGAGCCCGCACGCATCCTTGTAAAGCGGTCGCGTCCCTTCCATCGTGCGCGATTCGCCGTTGAGAAGAATCGCTTCGACGTCCGGATGGCTTTCTCGCCATTCCACGAAGGCACGGTGGACACCTCCCGCATGGGTGACATCGAAGTCCTGCGCAAAACAGCTGGTGTCGTGCAGAAAAATTATTCCGCCGGGCGCGAGGACGGGATACCAGAGATCAAGCTCCGTCAGCGTGGCCGCGTATTCGTGCGAGCTGTCGACGACGACCAGATTCGGCGCGCCTCCCAGAAATTGTGCGGCGGCCGGCGGTGCGTTGGGCGCAGTGGAATTCATTTCTTCGATGCGGACAAAATCATCGAGTCTGGCGCGGTCGAGCCAGCGCCGGGAGATCGCGCACATTTCAGGATCGCAATCGAGCGTGAACAATCCGTGCCGGGCGCCCATGCGGCGCAGCATGAAACCGATGAGCAGCATCGAATAGCCCGAGCAGGTCCCAAGCTGGACGATACAATCGGCGCGGTTGCCCATGATGAATCCGTGCAGGAACGACATCATCGGCACGACGCATTCGCCGATCCGTTTGCTTTCGTCGGTCTCGTCGAACCAATCGCGGACGATCTGCCATTCCTCTTCCGTGAGCCCGGAATAGATGGGCGGCACGTAATCCATGCCCGGCAACCGATGCCACCAATAGCGCGGCCGCGGATCGGTCGTCCAGCAGCGCGAGCGAAAGCAATCCTGCTCCATCGGTGAACGTTGCCTATTTATCGGCGGCGGGGCAAGACACCTCCACCTCGGGTTATGCGACTTAAGAAACTCGACTTACCGGGGCCGGAGAGGAATTCTGCCTTCCGTCGGCCATTGCACATCCGTCTGGCCGCCGCATTTTAGTCGCTTCATGTTGGATAAACTCCCGAGCCTTCGCGGATTTCAGCCGAAGTTTTATTCGGGCGGTCCGACGCGATTTTATCTGCCGCTGCTCTACGATCTCGTGGCCAGCATCAAACCGAAGTCGATCGTGACGCTCGGATTTGGTGACGGCCAGGTGTTCTTCACCTTTGGCCAGGCGGTGCGCGAAGATCGCATCGACGGCCAATGCCTCGCGATCCGGAGAGCGCGTGCTGGTGAAAAGGAGTCCGACGATCTCGCGTGGAATCAGGGCAAGGATTATGGCGAAGAATTCTACGGCGATCGAGTCCGCTTCTTCGCTTCCGCCTCGGCCGCGCTGGCGGAGATCGCGGATGGCAGCGTCGAGCTGTTGTTGTTGGATGATTGCGATTCTGGCCATGAAGTTTTGTCGGACCTGGACGCCTGGAAAAAAAAGCTACGCCCGGATGGTTTCGTTCTGCTGCATGGAACGGGTTTGGAACGCGAGGACAGCCCGAAAGCCGCATTTGCTAAATGGATCGGCGAGCGCGCGAGCGCAGAATTTTCCGACGGCCTCGGGCTCGCGCTGGCGTGGCAATCCCTTCCGGACGCTTCCTCGCCGTACCTTTTGAAACAGCTTTTCGGTCCGTCTCCGAAAATAAAAGAGCTCTCTGGGATCTATGCGATCGCTGCGGCGCGCATAGACGCGCTGGATCGCGTCGCGCGGGCGGAAGCAACCGGTGCCGCCCTCGAGATCCGGCAAGTCTGGCTCGATTCGCTTCTGGCCGACCGGGGAAAGGTGCAGGAGATCATGGATCACCAGGCCCGGGCGATTGCAGACCTCGAGCAGAGGATGAAACTGCTCGTCGCCACCCAGGCCGAGCAACTTCACCATTTCGAAAATCTGAGCCGCGATCGCGCGAAGGCGCAGCTGGTGATGGACACTCAGCACGAGCAGCTCCGGAATTGGGTGGCCGAGACCGACAAGCTGAAGAGCCAGATCGAAAAACTGAAAACCCAGATCAAAGATCAAAAACAGATCCTGAGCTCCGCAAAAAAAGCCTGCCGCAAAGGCGGACGTTGTTTTCAGATTCCGGGCGGACCGAAAACAAAACGGCCGCTAAGCGAGAAAATTGTGCGCGAACTTCGCCGCCTGCCTCGCAACCTTGGGATTTCACGCGCGCCAGAGCCGATTCAGCCGCCCGCGCAAGCGCCTGCGGTAGTAGCGCCGAGCCAGCCGCTTGACCGCTATGCCGTCTGGATCAACGAACACGAGCCAAACGAGGCTGCGCTCGAAGCTCAGCGCCGGGCTTCGAAACAATTTCAAGCACGCGTCAAAATCAGCCTGCTCACTCCGGTCTATAATACGCCGGCCCATTACCTCGATGAGATGTTCGCTTCGGTCGCGGCCCAGACTTATGACAACTGGGAATTGTGCATAGTGGATGGCGGGTCGGACCGGCGGG
>QHBM01000060.1 GCA_003244145.1 Chthoniobacterales bacterium | reverse complement strand
GGAGCTTTCGCAGCCGGCTCCTTTAAGGCTGGAGCCTCAGTCTTCGGCACCCGCGGCGGGGCGGGCTTCAATTCTGCCGGCGGCTTTTTGTCGGGTGCTTTTTTGCTTGGTGGCTGCGATTCTTCCGGCGACGGCTGCTGGGCCATCACGGCTCCAGCCAGCGCCAGCGAAGCGACGATTAGTAAGTTGGTGAATTTTTTCATAATGTTCTCTGTCTTGGTCGTTGACGGAGGCGATCTATTCAACGCCGGACGTTTGCCCCCCTGGAGCGTCGATCGCCTTAACGGCTATAATTCGTTCATGGAGGCCGCTTTGGTTCCCCCGCCCTCTGGATTTTCCCCTCTTCCCAATAACCAATAACCGATCTCGAATAACCGCAGCTTGGCTGCTCCGCCTTCTGCCCTCCGCCTGCCACGCCATAGCCCCCGGCTCGTCGTAGCTTCAGGCAAAGACGGCTTGGCCGGCGGGACTTTTGCTTTTCCCCCTCTTCCCAATAACCAATAACGATTTCCCGATTACGCCGCCACCTCGCGGCTTGACCGTCTACCCGCCGGCGTCCCTGCTCGGCGTGTTCACTGGTCACTCGTCACTGGTCGTTCTGCTTCTCCTCCTTCCTCGCTCTCGACCTGAAAGAGCTTGCGTTGTTGCGCCTCCTGAAACACCGACTGCGCGTATTCCCACAGCGCGCCAGATGCATCCGCAATCGGACGCTGACGATCCACTGCACGCTCGACCGTAATTCCAAACTCCCGCCAGCTCCCTCCGTCGTTGTGGAAGTTCTGCAGGAGCGGTAAAAGACGATCGAGCGCGTTCGCAAACCTCGCCTCAGCCGACGCCCTCGCCTCAAACTCTTCCCAAAGGCCGCGGAAGTCCCGCTCCTGATCTTCCGGCAACAAACCAAAAAGACGCTCCGCCGCGCAACGCTCGCGCTCCGCTTTAGTCGCATTTGCCGCCAGGTCGTAGCAAAACGTATCGCCCGCATCCACCTCCACGAGGTCATGCACCAGCAACATCTGGAGCACGCGCATGGCATCGAGTTTTTCGTCGGCGTGCTCTGCCAGCAGCATCGCCATGAGCGCGAGCGACCAGCTATGTTCCGCGCTATTCTCGTAGCGCGCAGCGTGGATCGGCGAAGTCTTGCGCAGAACTCCCTTTAGCTTCTCGGTTTCCACGAGAAAAGAAATCTGCCGCGCCAGTCTGCCGTTAGCGTCCATTGTCATACGGAAAATCCGCTTTCCCCCACTTTCCACTTTTTGATTCGCTCGCTTCCCTCTCGCTCGTGTTCGACTTTCTACCTTGGCCTAGCTTCTACTTTCCACCCTCTAACCACCATCATCCATTAACAATTAACCCGCAGCTCGGCTGCCGTCCCCATAACGAATAACAAATAACTCGCGTCGTCGACGCGCTCCCTGTAGAACCAGCGGGCTTCCCCGGTATGCCGACTCCCGAAGACGAAGCAACCGCTTTCATAATTCCTCATTCTTCCTTCTGCCTTGCTTTCCTTCTTCTGTAGCTACATGCTGTAGACACGATGACAGCCAAGCTTTTTCAGCACGGTGGCAGCCAGGCGGTGCGCCTTCCCAAAGCGTTTCGCTTCGAGGGCAGCGAAGTCTTGATCGAAAAACGCGGCAAGGAAGTCGTGCTAAAGCCCAAGCCCAAACCGAAATTCAAAACCTTAAATGATGTCGCACGCTACTTCGCCGAGAAGTATCCAGACGCCGCCGATTTTCCCGACCCACCACCGCGACCTCGCCATCACGAGCGCCCCATTCTCGAATGGTGAGTGCTGCTTATCTCCTCGATTCCAGCGTCTGCGTCATGATTCTGCGCGGGCGCACCGCGGTGGCCGAACTGCCGGCTCCCCCGGAGGCAGCGATTTCTGGAATAGTCGCCGCAGAACTTTGGGCCGGAGCCATGAAAGCCAATCGAGCGAGCGAGGCCGATCGACTCAAAGAACTGCTTGAGTTCTTTCCGGTGCTCGATTTCAACCAGGCGGCTGCCCGCAGCTACGGCGAAATTCGCGCTGACTTGGAACGCAAGGGCACGCTTATCGGTCCGCTCGACCTGCTCATCGCCGCTCATGCCCGAAGCCTTGAAGCCACCTTGGTCACGGCAAACGCGCGGGAATTCAAACGCGTCAAAGGACTCAAGGTTCAAACGTGGAAATGAGTAAGACGAACTTTGATTTATTCCTGGAAGAACAACTCAAGGACCCGGATTTCGCCGAGCGCTATGAACGAGCGGGCGAAGCATGGGACCTCTGACGCGACTAGGTCTTCGCCGAGCGCTCGAGGTGGGACGCAATCAGCTTGATCTCACTTTGTTTGAGGCGCGGCTGCTGATTCACAATATGTCGGGCCAGGGTGTCCGTGGTGAACACGCGCGCGTCAGTGTTTCGCCACTCGTTTTTCACTCGCCAATCACCCACGAACACAACCAAGGGCCAGACCCATTCTTCGAATCCACAGGTTTCCTTGATGATTCGGTTGACCTCCCGGGCGTTTCCGCGCGCCTGCTTGAGCGAATCCCTCTCGTCCGGAAAGCCGTCAATAAACAACCCTTCGCCATTCCGGAAACTGATTTCTCCCTCCCCGCTTCGGAATTTCGTCTCGATCGCGAAAACCCCGGCCGGTCCAACCACCACATGGTCGATATTAAAACCCTTCCGGACGATGTCATGCACCACGCGATACCCATGTGTCCGAAGGTCATCCAGTGCCTCAGCCGTGCGAAGTTCTCCTCGCTCTCCTCGATTGAGCCTCTGAAACCGACCAAATAGGCGCCCGAGCACGATAACAGTGACGCCCGTCACCACGATGGCAAGGCAGAGTAATATCGAGGGATTCGGGGGGGTATGGGTACGCGCTCGGTATATCTCCCAGCCCCAGAGCAGCCAGGTGAACACACAAGAGAAATAAAACGGGATAAGGCGATTATCCGTAAGCCGTTCCTTCTCATCGCGGAGCGACTGACCTGGGAGCCGTCGGGTTGCAGCCACTGACCGCAGATCTCTGTCCTCTGACCTCTGGGACTTTTTCTTGGGGAACATGCTACTCGGTGCTGCGAGTTTCGTGCCATGCACTTCACGCCGATCTCTGGCATCTGCCGTCCGACCTCCGATTAAGTTCTGGAATTTCAGATGACGAACGGTTAAGAACGTCGCTCCCCCCGCCAGCATGCCGACTCCCGAAGAACTCGCCCGACAGAATATCGACGCGCTGCTCAATCAGTGCGGCTGGATCATTCAGGACCATAAGAAGCTCGATCTGTCCGCCGGCAAAGGAATTGCCGTGCGCGAGGTGCGACTCAACAAAGGCCGCTGCGACTATCTGCTTCTAATCGATCGCAAGCCTGTCGGCATCATCGAAGCGAAGAAAGCAGGCGTTACGCTCTCAAGCGTGGCTGATCAATCCGGTCGTTACGCGGAAAATCTCCCCGACTTCCTGCGCGGAGGTCTAACCGGTAAGCTTCCATTCCTCTACGAGTCCACCGGCATCGAAACCTACTTCCGCGACGAACGCGATCCGCACCCGCGCTCCCGCCGAGTCTTCGCCTTCCATCGACCCGAGACGCTCGCTGATTGGCTGGGGAGCGCGGGCGACTCGCCTGCTGCGTTCGGCGACTCGCCGAATGCTCCCTTGACCCTGCGTCGCCGCCTCGCCGAGATGCCCTTCGCGCATCCTTACAATGGCAAAGGCGTCCGCGTCTGCCGCGTCGAAGCCATCAGCGGCCTCGAGCAATCCTTCGCCGAGGCACGCCCGCGCGCCCTCATCCAGATGGCCACCGGCGCCGGCAAGACCCTCACCGCCTGCGCCTTCACCTATCGCCTTATCAAACACGCCGGCGCGCGCAACGTCCTCTTCCTCGTCGACCGCGCCAATCTCGGCCGCCAGGCCCTCGCCGAGTTCCATCAATTCGTCACCCCGGACACCGGCCGCAAGTTCACCGAGCTCTACAACGTCCAGCACCTGACCCACAACCAGGTCGACCCGGTGGCGAGCGTGTGCATCGGCACCATCCAGCGCGTCTACTCAATGCTACGAGGCGAGCCCGACCTGCCCGAGGATCTCGACGAGAGGCCCGGCTACGCCATGGCCCCCGACCGGCCGGTGGAGGTCGCCTACCAGGCGGCCCTGCCCATCGAGACGTTCGACGTGATCATCATCGACGAGTGCCACCGGTCCATCTACGGGGTGTGGCGCCAGGTGCTCGAGTACTTCGACGCCTT
>QHBM01000148.1 GCA_003244145.1 Chthoniobacterales bacterium | reverse complement strand
CAGGCGATTATAATTGCGGAAACCGTTCGCGTAAAAGCTCCTTCTCGCCGCTCCAATCGAAAACCATCAACTGGTTGCCCGGTGAATAGGATGTATCATGTTCTTCCAAAAGAGTCAAAGGCTTTTGCTCCTTTTACTCTGTTCGGCGGCATAATATATCCCCGTTTTATCGTCAAGCGAATGGTGCGGTTCGAACCCATTTCGTTTCCCGGAGAGCCATTTTACGTTCAGCTACAGCGTCCAAATTCATGTGCGGAAGGGACTGCGCGGCAGCGACCTCCACCGTAAATCGCTAAAATTAATAGGCAAGGTGAACGTATGGTCAATGTAGACATGGACTGGACCGGCTGCGAACTGGTTGAAAGGTTCCGTCGCCCAAATTAAGCGGCTGATCGAGTTTGCACACACGCGGCGCGGCCAACCTAACCGGAAGCAAGAAAAAGAGCCGGTAGTCGATTGAAACGCCCGCCCGCCGATTCTCACAGTAGACCTGTAGGCGGCCTAAAAGGCCGGTTTCAACCTACAGGAGAAAAGAGATGTTCAGTTACAGTGTCAAGTTCATCTGCGGGCAGAACGCCCAGACCACCCAGCCATGCACGCCGGTACGCCAGGGAATCTACGCGACCGAGATCAACAGTCACAATTTCCACCGCGACCAGACGGCCCAGATCGACAAGCGCGTGCTGCTGGTCGTGCAGAACGATGCGCCAGTGGGCCGCGAGCCTCGTGTCGCGCAGGCGAAACACTTCGACACGATTGCCCTGCCGCCCGACTCGGCCACCATGGACGATTGCTGCCACTTTGCCGAAAAGCTGCAGTTCAATCCCGCGCAACTCAATATCGGTTTTCTGGAACTGGTGAGCACCGTGGAGCTTAACGTCGTTGCCGTCTATACCGCCACCGATCTGAAATCGGGCGGCATTAGCATCGAAGTCGAAACGATCGGCGTACGGCAAATATAAATTAAACCGCTTGACTAGGGCTTCCACTGGGCATATATTTGAGCAACCGAAAACTTTGATTTTTCAGGAGAACTTTGCCATATGGCGCGCGAAAGCACGCAACACAAACTGGATCGGGTACGCTCGCCGCGCGTTCAGATCACGTACGATGTCGAAATCGGAGGCGCTATCGAGTTAAAGGAATTGCCCTTCGTGGTTGGGGTCCTGGGCGATTTCACGGGCCAGCCGGAACAGCCGCTTGCCAAACTGAAGGATCGCAAATTTGTCGAGGTAAACCCCGACAACTTCGATACGGTCCTCGAGGGCATGAAGCCGCATCTCTCTTACTCGGTCGAGAATAAGTTGAGCGAGGAGTCGGACGCGCCGAATCTCAAGGTGGATCTGCGCTTCAAGAGCATGGACGATTTCTCGCCCGAGAACGTCGCGAGGCAGGTCAAGCCCTTAAAGGAATTGCTCGACCTTCGCACGCGTCTTTCGGACTTGCGGGGCAGCCTGCAAGGCAACGACAAATTGGAAGAGCTTCTGCTCGAATCGGTCAGCAACACCGAGAAGCTCGATAAGTTGAAGTCCGAGATGGGTAAAGGAGAAAATCCCAATGGCTGATCCGCAAACAGCCGTTGCGCCGGGCGCCGCCGCGGTCGAGACCAAGGAGAAAGGCCTCCTCGACCAGATAGTGGAGCAAGGCCGCTTCGGAGTCGAGCCGGCTTCCCGGGAGCGCGGGAAGGATTTGATCAAGGAATTCGTCTCTCAATTCCTCGATGGCTCCATGACCATCGCGCGGGATGCGGAGATGATGATCAACGCGCGTATCGCGCAGATCGACCACCTGGTTTCGATCCAGTTGAATGAGATTCTGCATCACGCGGCGTTTCAGAAACTGGAAGGGTCCTGGCGCGGCTTGAAGCACTTGATGGATCAGAGCGAAACCGGCACGATGCTCAAAATCAAGGTTCTGAACTGCAGCAAGAAAGAGTTGCTGAAGGACCTACAGCGCGCGCCGGAGTTCGACCAGAGCGCGCTGTTCAAGAAAGTCTACGAGGAGGAATACGGGGTATTCGGCGGAGCCCCGTTTGGCGCCCTGGTGGGCGACTACGAATTTGGCAAACATCCGGAAGATCTGGAGCTTCTGGAGAAAGTTTCGAATGTCGCGGCGGCGGCGCACGCGCCGTTTGTGAGTGCTTCGGCGCCGGATCTGTTCAACCTGGATAGCTGGACATCGCTCGAAGCGCCGCGGGACCTCGCCAAAATTTTCGACACCACCGAATACGCGAAATGGAAGAGCTTCCGCCAGACGGAGGACTCGCGTTACGTTGCCTTGTGTCTGCCCCGCACCCTCGGCCGCCTGCCTTATGGAAAGGAAACCAAGCCGGTCGAGGCATTCAATTACGAAGAGAAGGTGGATGGCAGCGATCATTCGAAGTACCTGTGGATGAACGCGGCCTATTCGCTCGCCACCCGCATGACCAATTCGTTTTCGCAATTCGGCATGTGCGTGGCGATGCGCGGCGTGGAAGGCGGCGGCCTCGTGACCGGTCTGCCGGTCCACAACTTCTATACCGATGAAGGCGATCTCGCGATGAAGTGCCCGACGGAGGTGCCCATCACCGACCGGCGCGAAAAGGAACTCGCGGATTTGGGGTTTGTGCCTCTGGTCCATTGCAAAGGCACCGATTACGCGGCTTTCTTCGGCGTGCAATCGGCCCAAAAACCCAAGCTTTACGACACCGATGCGGCCAATGCGAACGCGCGGCTCTCGACGCAACTGCCCTATATCATGGCGGTCTCCCGCTTCGCCCATTACTTAAAGGCGATGATGCGGGATAAGATCGGCAGCTTCATGTCGCGCGCGGACGCTGAAACGTTTCTGAACCGTTGGATCACTCAATACGTGGTCCCGGACGATACGGCGAGCGCGGCGGCGAAGGCCAAGTGCCCCCTGCGCGAAGCGCGCATCGATGTTTCGGAAGTGCCCGGCAAGCCCGGCGTTTATCGCGCCGTGGCGTTCTTGCGACCGCACTTCCAGCTGGATGAATTGACCGTGTCGCTTCGCCTGGTTGCCGAATTGCCAGCGGCGGCGAAGTAGTAAAAAAATCGGAAGGAGAATTGAAAAATGGCGGTAAATGCGTACTTGATCATCGACGGCGTCGAAGGACCCAGCACGAGCAAGAAGAAGGCTATCGATATCCTCTCTTTCAGCTTCGGCGTGTCCCAGACTTCTACTTTTGGCACGGGCGCTTCAGGCCAGGAAGCGCACGCGGGCCGGGCGGACTTCGGCCAGCTGAATATCATGAAAGTTCTGGATAAGACTTCGCCGGCAATTTTGGACAACTGCGTTCTTGGAAAGGTCTTCAAAAAGGTCGAACTCTTCTATGACAAACCGACCGGGGCTAAAAAAGATAGCCAACAGGACTATTTCCGCATCACTTTGCAGGACGCTCTGGTCAGCTCGGTACAGCTCTCCGGATCCGCCGATAACCCGGTGGAATCGGTCTCGTTCTCGTACCGGCGCATCGAAGTAGCCTACAAACCCGAAAAGGGCGACGGCACGCTGGACAACTACGTACCCAAGGGATACGACCTGGCGACACTGCAACCCTGGGCCGCGTAGAAATGGATGCCCGGCAACTCTTTGCCGATGGCAAGGTTCGCGAGGCGGAGAAGGTTCTGGCGAGCTCTCTCCGCGACAATCCGGCCGATCGGGCCAAGCGGACGTTCCTCTTCGAGTTGCTGTGCTTTTCAGGCCAATACGATCGCGCCGAAAAGCAGCTCGGCGTCTTAGCCGGGGATGGCGGCCCGGCGGAGCTGGGCGCGGTCCTCTACTATTCGGCTCTGCATGCGGAAAAGACGCGGCACGATCTTTTCCGCACGCAGCAATTTCCTCGCTCTTCTCCCGTTGCCTCTCCGGGCGGCACTCTGAACGGGAAGCCCTTCGAATCCATCTCCGACGCCGACCCGTCCATCGGCGCGCGGCTGGAGGTTTACGCCGCCGGAGCCTATCTTTGGATCCCCTTCGAACATATTTCCTCCGTTCAGATGGAGGCGCCGCGCAGATTGCGCGACACGCTGTGGGCTCCGGCGCTCGTCGTGACCGGCCCGTCGTTTCAAGGGACCGATATCGGCGAGGTGTTGATTCCGGCCGTTTATCCGTTCTCCTGGAAATCGGCGGACGAACCGGTGTGGCTCGGCCGCGCCACGGACTGGGTGGCGGACGATAGCGGCAACGAATTCCCCATCGGCCAGAAGACGTTCATAGTGGACGGCGAGGAAGTACCGCTTCTGGAAGTCCGATCGCTGGAGTTCGCCCGTGCCGCTGCGTGAAGATCTGCTGAACCCGATTCCCGGAGAAAATCCTTCCGGTAAAGATCTTCGCTACGACCCCGTCTACGACAAGATCAAGGAAGCGCGCCGCGAGGACGACAATCTGGCGCAGGGCGACTGGCAGCGCGAGCGGAAGATAGCCGACTGGCCGCTGGTCGTCCAGCTCGCGCAAGACGCCATCGCCACCCGCGGGAAGGATCTTCAGATTGCGGCGTGGCTTACCGAGGCCATCCTCAAGCGGGACGGCTTTGGCGGATTTCGCGAAGGCCTGACGCTCTGCCGCGGCCTGTTGGAGAAGTTCTGGGACACGTTATATCCGGCGCTCGAGGACGGCGACATGGAGATGCGCGCCGCGCCCATCGATTGGATCGGCTCGAAACTCGGCACGCCGCTCAAAAACGTCCCGCTCTGCAAGGATGGATACGGCTACTGGCAATACAAAGATTCCCGATTGGTCGGCTATGAAGAAATGGCCAAGTCGGACAATCAAAAGTCCACGCGGGAACAAGCCCTGAACGAGGGCAAACTCGCCCCCGAGGCGTTCGATAAATCTTTCGGCGAAACTCCCAAGGCTTTCTACGCGAAAGCCGAAAAAGAGTTGGACGGGTGTCTCGCGGAATTGACCGCGCTCGATGCCGTTTGCGAGGAGAAGTTCACCGGCGAAGCTCCCGCGCTAGGCCATCTGAAGACCGCGATTGAGGAGGCGCGCGGCACGGTGCATGGGCTGCTCCAAAAGAAACGCGAAGCGGAGCCCGATCCGGTGGCCGAGATAAAAGCCGCTCCGGCCGGCGTTCCGGGCGATGAGTCTCCGTCCGGCGATGGGGTTCCCTCTTATCCCCCCGGCGCCGGTTTCATGCTGGGGACGCAAGCCGCCGTCGAGCCGCCCGGGCGCGCCGAAGCGATAGCGAACGTAGTCGCGGCCGCGGCATTCTTAAGAAAACGCGAACCCGCCAGCCCCGCGCCCTACCTGATGCTTCGCGGGCTTCGCTGGGGCGAGCTGCGCGCGGCCTCCGATCCCATGACTCTCGAAGCGCCGCCCACCGAAATTCGCCGGCATGTCAAGGGCTTGGCGATGCAGGGGAAGTGGCTCGATCTGCTGGAGGCCGCCGAGAATGTCATGGGCCTGCCTTGCAGCCGGGCATGGCTCGATCTGCAACGCTTCGTGGTCGAGGCGTGCGTGGCTCTGGGAGAAGACTACTACGCGATTGCCGTTGCCATCCGGTCGGAGTTGCGCGCTCTGCTGCGGGATCTGCCGGCGCTGCTTCAAGCAACGCTGAGCGACGATACGCCGGCCGCCAACGCGGAAACCCAAACGTGGCTGCGCGAGCTGATTGAAGAGCCCTCGAATTCACCTCCTCTTCCCGAACCGATCGATACGCCGCTCCTCGACTTGCCTCGGGTTCCAGGGTGGCAAAAGAAGTTCGTGGATTCCCATGCGCTCGCCGTGAACGCGCTTCGTGCCGGGCAGCAGCAGAAGGCCATCGACATTCTTTCGCGCGAACTGGACCGGCAGCGTACCGGGCGCGGGCGCTTCCAGCGCAAATTGCAGCTCGCGCAAATCTGTATTTCCGCCGGAAAACCGAATATCGCGCAACCGCTGCTGGACGATATCGCGGCCGCGATAGAAACCCACAAGCTCGAGGAATGGGAAGATCGCGAGACGGTCGCCGGAGCTTTAGCCCTCCTGATTCGGGCAAGCACCGCCATCCAGGAGGACGACACCGCCAAATCGGCTCTCTTCAAACGCGTCTGCCGGCTCGATCCGGTGAAGGCGATGGAGATCGCCTGAGATGGAGCGAATCAGCCTCTCGGTGATCGACCGGCTCATCGACCAGGACCCGCGGACGTCGACCGAAGCGCCTTTGAGCCACGCGCAATCGGTGCGGGCGCACAAAGAATCGGTGCGCCGCGATTTGGAATGGCTGCTCAACACCCGCCGGATTGCCGAGCCGCCTCCGGAAAGCCTGCGCGAGGTGAATCGCTCGCTATATCTTTACGGACTGCCGGATTTCACGACCTACAGCATTGCGAACCCAAAGGATCAGGCCCGGCTGATCCGTTTTCTGCAGTCCGCCGTCAAGCAGTTCGAGCCGCGTCTCTCCAATGCACGGCTGGTGGCGATCGAGAACACGGAAAGCAAATCGCGCAAGCTGCGGTTCCGCATCGAAGCGCTGCTGCTGATGGACCCGCTGCCGGAACACGTCACCTTCGATACCGTGCTGCAGTTGACCACGGGCCAGGTCGAGGTCAAAGATGCGGGATGAGCTGCTGCTCTACTATGAACGCGAGCTGAACAGCCTCCGGCAGCTGGGAGTGCAGTTCGCGGAGAAGTATCCCAAGATTGCGGCGAGGCTGCAACTGGAGCCCGCGAAGTGCGAAGACCCGCATGTGGAACGCCTGCTCGAAGCTTTCGCTTTTTTGGCGGCTCGCGTTCATTTGAAAGTGGACGACGAGTTTCCCGAGATCACCGAAGCGCTGCTCGGGGTGGTTTATCCGCACTTCATCCGGCCCGTGCCATCGATGGCCATCGTCGAATTCCAGGTGGATCTGGAACAGGGCAAGCTTACGACGGGGCTCAAGCTCGAGCGCGATACGGTGCTCTATTCGAAGCCGGTGGCCGGCGTTCCGTGCAAATTCCGCACCTGCTATGAAACTACTCTCTGGCCGGTATCGGTTAGCGCGGCGGAATGGCGGACGCCCGATCGCCTTCAACCCCCGATCAAAGCGAGCGATGCGGCCTTCGCATTGCGCCTTCAATTGCAGTGCGGCCCGGATACGCAGTTCTCGAAGTTGGGCATGGACCGCTTACGGTTTTACTTGAACGGCGAGAGCGCTTTGGTCCACATGCTCTACGAGCTGCTGTGCAGCCGCGTGCAGCGGATTGTGGTGCGCGATCCCGCGCGAGGGACGAAGACGCGCCCGGTGACCCTCCCGGCATCGGCGCTGCATCCGGTCGGATTCGACGACGATCAAGGACTGCTTCCTTACCCCCGCCGCTCGTTCGGCGGCTATCGCCTATTACAGGAGTTCTTCGCCCTTCCGGAGAAGTTCTTCTTCCTCGAATTAACCGGTCTCGAGGCTGTTTGGGCCGCTGGTTTTAAGGACGCCGCCGAGATTGTCTTTTTGATTTCGAATGTCGAGACCGAGGATCGCCGGCAGCGGCTGGAGCTGGGGATACATCCGAGCCTTTTCCGTTTAGGCTGCGTGCCCGCGGTGAATCTTTTTCCGCAAACCGCCGAGCCGGTCCCGCTGGATCAACGGAAATATGAGTACCCGGTGATCCCCGACGCGCGCCGCCCTCTCGCGGTGGAAGTTTATTCGGTTGACGAGGTCGCCGGCATCGATACCGAAACACGCGAGATCGTTCAGTACAGGCCCTTCTACTCCTCTCGCGGACGATCGCCGCAAGACCGGAGCCAGCCGTGCTTCTGGATTGCATCGCGCCGCAACTCGGTCCGGCAAAACGACGATGGCACGGACATGTATCTCACGCTGGTGGATCTTTCGAACCGGCCGGTGCATCCGGACGCGGATTCGCTCACCGTGCGCGCCACCTGCACGAACCGCAACCTGCCGTCGCGCTTGCCGTTCGGCAATGAATCGGGTGATTTTGAAATCGAAGCCAACGCGCCCATCAAGCGCATCGTGGCGCTTCGCAAGCCGACCGATCCGCTGCGTCCGCCTCTCGGCAAAATGGCTCTTTGGCGGCTCATTTCGCATCTGTCCTTGAATTATTTGTCGTTGGTGGAAGAGGGCCGCGACGCATTGCAGCAGATTCTTCGGCTATACGAATTCACGTCGTCGGCGTTTGCCGGCCAGATGATCGATGGCATCGCGGAATTGCGCAGCCGCCCGCACTTCGCGCGCGTGCTCTCGGAAAACGGGATCGCGTTTGCGCGGGGAACGCGGGTCGAAATGGAGCTCGATGAGGAGCAGTTCGTGGGCGGAGGAGCGTATCTTTTTGCCAGCGTCATCGAGCGGTTTCTGGCGCTGTACGCGTCCCTGAACAGCTTTACCCAGCTTTCGGTGACGACGCGGCAGAGAAAGGAGGCGCTCGCCGAATGGCCTCCCCGAGCGGGTCACCGGATTCTTCTTTAGCCTTGCCCGATTTAATCTTGATCGAAGTTGAGCGCGTCTTGCGCGAAGAGCCTGGGACCTTCAATTTTTTCCAGGCGGTCCGCCTGATGCATCGCCTACGCGCGGATAGGGATGGTGTGGGCGGCTTTGGGCCCCCCGGCCGCGAAGCCCTGCACTTCGGCGTTCACAATTCACTCGCGTTTCCGGCAAGCCAGATCGCGTCCATCGACTGGACGGGCGATGTACCCCGGATGGCGGTCAACTTCATGGGGCTTACAGGGCACGCCGGCGTCCTCCCCTATCACTATACGGAGTTGATTCGAGACCGCCTGCGCGCGAAGGACGCCACGCTTCCGGCTTTCCTCGACATATTCAACCACCGTATTCTCGCGCTGTTTTATCGCGCATGGGAAAAATACCGCTTTCCGGTCGCCTATGAGCGCGCCGCTTTCCACGGCGAGCGGACCGATAATTTTTCCTCCTATCTGCTTTCGCTGATTGGCGTCGCGATGCCTGGGTTGCGGGATCGTCAGGAGGTTGACGACCACTCGCTGCTTTTCTTCACCGGCCTGCTGTCGTTGCAGCCCCGATCGGCCGCGGCGTTGACGCAGCTTCTGGAAGAATATTTCGGAGTGGATTTCGAGGTTGAGCAGTTTGTTGGCGCGTGGCAGAAGCTGGGGAAGCCGGACCAGTGCATTTTCGCGGAAGAGGACACCTGGTCCGAGCAGCTCGGCGTCGGAGCCGTGGTGGGCGATGAGGTATGGGACGTGCAATCGCGCGCGCGGATTCGCATCGGGCCGCTAAGCGAGCAAGAATATCTCGATTTCCTGCCCGCCGGCAAATGCTTCGAGCCGCTGCGCGCGCTGCTCAGATTTTTCAATGGAGAAATACAATACGAGCTTCAGTTAATTTTGAAGCGCGCGGAAGTACCGGCCTGCGAACTGGGGCGCGACGGAACCGGCGGCACTCAATTGGGCTGGTTTACGTGGATGAAATCGGGGCCCGGCTTCAATCGCAATCCCGAAGATACCGTCTTGCTTCTGAACTGATATTGTTGAACCGTTTACAAGGAGATCGAAAATGGGCGTCAATCTACGATCGCTGATCGGGAAGCTGAACGATACCACCCGGAGCGCCGTCGAGGCATCCGCGGGGCTGTGCCTCTCCCGGACGCATTACGACGTCGAGATAGAGCATTACATCATGAAGCTGCTGGATTCGCAGGGAGGCGATTTCGCGCACATCCTGCGTCACTTTGAGATCGACCGGTCGCGTCTCGCGGCGGAGGTTACCCGCAGCCTGGACAAGCTGAAATCGGGAAACGCGCGAACTCCCGCGCTGAGCCCGACGCTGCTCAAAATGATGACGGAGGCGTGGACCATCGGCTCCATCGATTTCGGAGCTTCACGGATCCGCTCGGGCTTCACGATAATCGCGCTCTCCACGAACGAAGAGCTCGCGCGGCTGATGCGGGACGTGAGCAAGGAGTTCCAGAAGATTCAGGGCGAAGCATTGAGAGCGGCGTTCTCCAAGATCGTCGAGGGCTCGAGCGAAGAAGAATCGGGCGCCGAGGAATCCGCGGGGGCGCAGGCCGAAGGCGCGAAGCAGCCCGCTGGCGGGAAGACCCCGAATCTCGATCAGTACACCATCAATCTCACCGAAAGCGCGAGGAACGGCAAGATCGATCCGGTGCTGGGCCGCGACTTCGAAATCCGCCAGGTAGTCGATATTCTCACCCGGCGGCGGCAGAACAACCCGATTCTGGTCGGCGAGGCGGGAGTCGGCAAGACGGCGGTGGTCGAAGGATTTGCGATCCGCGTGGCGCAGGGCGACGTTCCGCCTCCCCTGAAGAACGTCACGCTGAGGACGCTTGACCTGGGGCTTCTGCAGGCGGGCGCGGGCGTGAAGGGCGAGTTCGAGAACCGGTTGAAGGGATTGATCCAGGAAGTGAAGTCGTCGGCGACGCCCATTATCCTGTTCATCGACGAAGCGCACACGATGATCGGAGCGGGCGGCCAAGCCGGCCAGAACGATGCCGCGAATTTGCTGAAGCCGGCTCTCGCGCGCGGCGAGCTGCGGACGATCGCGGCGACGACCTGGTCCGAATACAAGAAATACTTCGAGAAGGATCCGGCGCTCGCTCGCAGATTTCAATTGGTGAAGGTCGAGGAACCGGATGAGGCGCACTGCGCGGTCATGTTGAGAGGCTTGATTCCGGCGCTCGAGAAACATCACAACGTCCGTATCCTGGATGAAGGCCTGATGTCGGCGGTCAAGCTGTCGCATCGTTATCTGCCGGACCGTCAACTGCCGGACAAGGCGGTGAGCGTGCTCGATACGACCTGCGCCCGCCTGGCCCTCGGACACAGCGCGATCCCGCCCGCGATCGAAGACTCCAGCCGTCTTCTCGACGATTTTGCGGTGCAGGCGCGTGTTCTGGAGCGTGAATCGGCGACTGGCGCCGACCATTCCGAGCGGCTTTCGGAGATCGCCCGCAAGCGGGCCGAAACCGAGACGCGGCTGGCGAGCCTGAATGAGCGTTGGGGAAAAGAAAAGATTCTCATCACCCGCATACGCGAGGTGCGTTCACAACTGGAAGGATCGTCCGCCGCGCCGGCCGTTGCCGCTGGGCAGGGCACCGCCATGCAGCCGGTGGCCGACCCCGCTGCGTTGCGCGCCGAGCTCGAGCAACTCAATACGGAACTCGCGACCCTCCAGGGCGAGACACCGTTGATGCGCGTGTGCGTGGACGCTCAGATAGTGGCTGAAGTAGTCTCCGGCTGGACCGCGATCCCCGTCGGGAAGATGTTGAAGGACGAGATCGCGACCGTCATGGCGCTGGAGTCGCACCTCGGCGCGAGAGTGATCGGGCAGGATCACGCTCTTGTCGCGATCAGCCAGCGCATCCGCACCGCGCGCGCGAGTCTGGACGATGTGACCAAGCCCGTCGGCGTGTTCCTGCTGGTGGGCCCCAGCGGCGTCGGCAAGACCGAGACCGCGCTGGCGCTTGCCGATCTGCTCTACGGCGGCGAGCGCAACCTGATCACGATCAACATGTCGGAGTTTCAGGAGGCGCACACGGTCTCGACCTTGAAGGGATCGCCCCCCGGCTACGTCGGGTATGGCGAGGGTGGCGTGCTGACCGAAGCGGTGCGGCGCCGGCCGTATTCCGTGGTGCTCCTTGACGAAGTTGAGAAGGCTCACCCGGACGTGCTGGAACTTTTTTTTCAGGTGTTCGACAAGGGTCAGATGGAAGACGGCGAAGGCCGGCGGATCGATTTCAAGAATACGATCATCATTTTGACCTCGAACGCCGGCACCGACACGCTGATGAAGTTGTGCGCCGATCCGGAAACGATGCCCGCATCCGCCGGTCTTGTGAAGGCGCTCAAACCGGAGCTCGACAAGGTGTTTAAGCCGGCGTTTCTGGGGCGTTTGGTGACCGTTCCGTACTTCCCGATTCGCGACGAAGCGCTCAAGACGATCATTGTTCTCAAGCTGGGTAAAATTCAGCGGCGGCTTCACGAATCGCATCGGATCGGGTTGGTTTACGACGACGCTCTGGTTCAGGAAGTCGCGAAACGCTGCACGGAAGTCGAAAGCGGCGCAAGGAATGTGGATAACATTCTGACGAATACTTTGCTGCCGGAGATTTCGCGGCAGATTCTGGGCCGCATTGCCGAAGGGTTAAAGCCGGAATCGATTCACGTTTCGGTGGGGGAAGGTGGCGATTTCGTTTACAGCGGCCAGTGAGTGAGATTCGCGCGGCCGCGCCTGCCGGTTACGCCAAATTTCTGGCGGAGCTGAAGCGGCGGATTCAGACGGCGCAGCTCCAGGCGTCTCTTGCCGTTAATCGCGGGTTGGTTCTGCTTTATTGGCAGATCGGCCGTGAAATTCTGGCGCGGCAAGAGCGCGAAAGCTGGGGAACGAAGGTGATCGACCGTCTGGCGGCGGATTTAAAGAGCGCCTTCCCCGAAATGAAAGGCTTCTCCCCGAGGAACCTGAAATACATGCGCGCCTTCGCCGAGGCATGGCCGGAGGAGTCAATTGTGCAAGCGGCGCTTGCACAAATCACCTGGTACCACAACGTCGCGTTAATCGAGAAACTGCGAAGCCCGGAAGACCGGGTCTGGTATGCCAAGGCGACCGTCCAGCACGGCTGGAGCCGCAACGTTCTGGTTCACCAGATCGATTCCGGCTTACATTATCGCCAAGGCGGGGCAGTGACGAACTTCGACCGGACGTTGCCTTCGCCGCAATCCGACTTGGCCCAGCAGATCACCAAGGACCCCTACAATTTCGATTTCCTGATGCTTGGCCCGGAGGCCCACGAGCGCGATCTGGAGGGGGGCCTTCTCGAACATCTGCGAAAGTTTCTCCTGGAACTGGGCGTGGGCTTCGCTTTCATCGGCAGCCAATATCGCCTCCAGATCGGCGCCGAAGAGTTCTTCATCGACTTGCTGTTCTATCACCTCAAGCTCCGCGCTTACGTGTTGTCGACCTGAAGATGCAGGCGTTCCGGCCGGAGTTCGCCGGCAAAATGAATTTTTATCTCTCGGCCGTCAACGATCTGCTCCGGCATCCCGACGATCAGCCGAGCATTGGCCTCATCCTCTGCAAAACGCGGGATCGCCTGGTTGCCGAATACGCTCTGCGGGATTTATCGAAACCGATCGGCATTTCCGAATACCAACTCGCCGCCGCGCTCCCCGAAAAACTGAAGGGCGCTTTGCCGGCAATCGAGGAAATTGAGAACGAGTTACGCGAGAAGACCGGCGAGGATTCCCCCGATTGATCGCCCGCCAGTCATGAATCGAGCGGCTCTGAGCCTGTGTGTCGTAACGGTGTTCCTCGCGCCATGCGGGACCAAGGCCGGTCCCGGTTTTCGCGCGATTCGCCCCGCTTCGTCTTGGGCGTGTTCTCAAACAGGCTCGCCTTGTCGGTATAGCACTCCACCATCCGCCCATACATTCAGCAGATACGCCTCCAGCACGTTCATGTTCTCCGCCGTCGAATCGCTCCGCACAAAACGTCCGAATCGCCTGCCGGTCGCATCGTCTACCAGCGCGATCAGATACATGGCCTCGACCATCCACTGCTCCGGATCGGCTCTTCGATCTTGCGGTTCGAAGGCAACCCCCGCAGGGCGTGCACCACCGCCCGATCCCCGCGCTTGCTCAGTTCGCGCAACAGCCGTCGCACGTGTCGGTCGGTGATTCCCAGTTCCTCTGCCCCCTGCTTCTGGGTAATCAGCTTCTTCTTGGCCTTCTTCAGGGCTACCAGGCGGTCCCGTTCACCTTGCGTCATCAGTAAATGTCCTCGTTTGCACCTCCCCAGAGTGAGGTTGTCAATAGGACATTTCTACTTGGCCCAAATAGGACATTATCATTTGGCCGTGACAATTGACAAAAACTCTTGACAGGATATTGGAGGTTCTGGTGCAGATAGGAATGCAAGACA
>QHBM01000095.1 GCA_003244145.1 Chthoniobacterales bacterium | reverse complement strand
GGGTCGCTGGTTCGAGCCCAGCCAGGCCCATTTGTTTTGTCACGCAGCCCCCCCGCGCATTTTGTTCGCGCGAACGCGGAACTTCGCTACGGTATCGGACTTTCGTGAAACTTTCCTTCGCCGCCGTCGTTCTCTTTTTCGTCGTTTCGTCCGCGCTCCCCGCCGCGGAAAATCCGCCCGGCAGCACGGGCCGGATCGTCCCNNATCCCGCCGCTAGACTTCAAGCACTCGAAGCTTCCGAACGGTCTCGAAATTTATTCGGTGGAAGATCACACCACGCCCATCGTGGCGGTGCAGGTTTGGTATCACGTCGGCTCGAAGGACGATCCCGCCGGCCGGAGCGGTTTCGCTCATCTTTTTGAGCACATGATGTTCAAGGGCAACGAACACCTGACGCCGGACGCGTTCGATAACCTGACCGAAAACATCGGCGGCGAAAACAATGCTTACACCGCCGACGATGTCACCGTCTATCACGAGACGGTGCCCTCCAATTATCTCAACCCGATCCTGTGGGCCGAAGCGGAGCGCATGTCGGCCCTCGCGCTCAACGAACCGAACTTCGCTTCCGAACGCGATGTGGTGAAGGAAGAATATCGCCAGCGCATCCGGGCGAATCCATACGGAGAGTTCTATCTCGACATCGAGAAGAAATCGTTCGCGGTCCATCCCTACAAACGCCCCGGGATTGGTAACATCGAGGAACTCGACGCCTCCAAGTTGCCGGAAGTGCGTGCGTTTCATTCCACTTTTTATCGGCCGGACAACGCGACCCTGATCGTGGTGGGCGACTTCAAACAGGAGGAACTCGACGCCTGGATAAAAAAATATTTCGGACCCGTCACCAAACCCTCGGAAAAAATTCCGCGCGTCACGGTCAAGGAGCCGCCACGGAAAGCCGATAAACGAGAAATCTCCTACAGCCCAAGGGCTCCGCTGCCCGCGATGGCGGTGACGTATCTCGGCCCATCGATCCGCAGCAACGACGCGCCCGCGCTCTCCCTTGCGGAGGAAATTCTTTCCGGCGGCGAATCGTCCCGTCTTTACCAGACGATGGTTTATGAGCAGCAAATTGCGCAGAGCGTTTCATGCGACACGGATTTGCGCGAAGATCTCGGCCTCCTGACTTTTCGCCTGATTCTGGCCAGCGGAAAACCGATCGCGGTCGCGGAAAAATCGCTCAACGACCAACTCGAAAGCATCCTGAAAAACGGCGTGACCGATGCCGAGCTTGATAAGGCGAAGACCCGTTTCCTTACCGGCAAACTGATGGAGCGCGAGACCTTCAACGGAAAGGCGAGCGCGCTCGGCCAGGCCGTGGTGGTTTATGGCGACCCCAACCGCGTCAATACCGATCTCGCCAAACTCCAGGCGGTCACCACCGCGCAAGTAAAGGAAGTGCTCAACCGCTACATCACTGGGAAGAAGAAGGTGGTCATCGAATATTTGCCGGAATCGATGAAGCCTGGCGCTTCGCCCGCGCCTCCGAGTCCTCCGCCAGTCCCGCTGAAGAACGAGAAAAAGTCCTGATGAAAACACGCATTATTTTTGGCGTTGCCGTTCTTTTTGTTGCAGGCGTTGAAGTCGCGTTGGCGATTGGTGGCGTCGATGCGCCGCCGGCGCCTTCCGCGCCGCACGAAGTCGCCTTCACCCAACCGAAGGAAACGAAGCTCGCGAATGGTCTGCGCGTCGTGGTGGTGGAACGGCCGGGACTGCCGCTGCTCGCGGCGGAGCTGCTCGTTCGCAATGGCGCCGAAGTCGATCCCAAGGATCTCGCCGGCACCGCGAGCATGACCGGTTCGCTGCTGACGAGAGGCACCGAGACAATGTCCGCGCCGCAGATTGCGAGCGCGATCGAATCACTGGGCGGCACGATCGATTCTGGCGCACACTGGGACGCTGCTCGCGCCACGATTGTGGTCATGTCGGACAAGGCCGAGCCGGCCTTGCGCATTCTTTCGGATGTCGTTTTGCATCCGACCTTCAAGCAGGAGGAAATCGATCGGCTGAAGAACCAGACGCTCGACGGCCTGCGTGTCGCCTACAAGCAGCCGGGCTCGCTCTCGCAATTCGTTACTTCACGCGTGGTTTTTGGAAACGGCCCCTACGCTCATTCGCATAGCGGGACGATGGAGAGCGTCCAGGCGATCAAGCGCGACGATCTCGTGAAGCTCTACCAAACGTATTACGTTCCGGAAAATGCCGCGCTCATCATCTCCGGCAACTTGACGCTGGAGCAGGGGAAGAAATTCGCCGAGCAGTTTTTTGGTAGCTGGAAAGCACCTCAATCTGCCGCAAAGGAACCGGCGACCGTTGAGGCAACAGAGTGGAAAGCGTCGAACATCGTGGTGGATATGCCGGAAGCCGGCCAGGCCGCGGTGGCGGTAGCGCGGCCTGCGCTGAAGCGGGATTCACCCGATTATTACGCGGGGCTGGTTGCCAACGCAGCTCTCGGCAATGGTTTCATTTCGCGATTGAACCGCGAGATTCGGATTAAGCGCGGACTTAGCTATGGTGCTCGGAGTTCGCTTGAAGCGCGGCGCGAGGTCGGACCGTTCTCCGCCACGGCGCAGACAAAAAACCAATCTGCCGCGGAAGTCGCGAGCTTGATGCAATCGGAGTTGAAGCGTTTGCAGACCGACCCAGTGCAGGGCGACGAACTAAAATCGCGGAAGGCCGTGCTCACTGGCGGATACGCGCGCAATCTGGAAACGAACGGAGGTTTCGTCGGGAAACTTTCCGCGATGATCACCTACGATCTCCCGCTGGAAACGCTGAACAAATTCATTCCGTCCATTAACGCGATCACCGCCGAAGACGTAAGCGCGTTCTCCAAGAAATATTTCGATGCGCCATTGAGCCTGATCATCGTCGGCAAAGCGTCCGACTTCTTAGACGCGCTGAAAAAGGATTTCCCGGACGTAAAGGTGATCCCGGAGTCGGATCTCGATCTCAATCGCGCCGATCTAACCAAACCGAAGAGCTAGTTTTTGGGGACGGCCTCTATGCCGTCTCAAAATATCAGGACGCGGCGGAGCGCGTCCCTCCAAAAGAAAAATGGAGGCAAGGGGATTCGAAC
>QHBM01000078.1 GCA_003244145.1 Chthoniobacterales bacterium | reverse complement strand
TTGCGAGGCTCATGGCATTGGCGTCGCGGATGTTGGCGGCGAGCGCGGCGGAAAACCAGGCGCTGAATTGTTCGATCGGATCGGAATGAAGATCGGCGCGGCGCAGGCCGTGCGCGCCATATTCACTGCGCAGACCGGTCAGCTCAGTCGTGGTGTCCATAGTTCGCGAACACCCAAGATTATTTGAGGACGGTGGAAATGTCGAAGGGCGATTGCGAGAAGGCCCGGGGACGAGAACGTGTCAGTTGATCTGGACGACGGTACCGACCGGAATCTCAACGAAGAGTTTTTTGGCGGCGTCCGACGGAAGCCGAATGCAGCCGTGCGATGCGGGATAGGGCTGCACCACTCCCTCATGCATGCCGAAATCTCGGCAGTTGAGTCGCATGAAATAAGGCATCGCGCATTTGTAGATGGTGGAGCGGTGGTCCCGGTCTTTATCGGTGATGACGTAGTGACCGGGTGGCGTGGTAAATCCCTGGCGACCGGTGGAAACTTTCGTGGTGAAAATTGTCACGCCGTCTTTGATGACCATGGCGTTTTGCTGCTTGAGCGAAATTTCAACCCGCAGCTGGGCGGGCTCCGGGCCGCCTCCGAGAAGCATCTGGACGCATTGCCAATTTTCGGTCCAGGCGGCGAAATAAAGCGGGAGCATTTTCTCCCGCGGCGTCGAGCGGTTGCGATCGGCGCCCGCATCGAGCAACGCGCGGACGTAATCAGTTCGGCCCAAACCCGCGGCGAGCATCAGGAGATTTATTCCGGTTTCTCCCTCGATGTACATCCGCAAATATTTCGCCTTAACCAGGGACATGAACTCCTTGTCCGCCGGTTTAGGAATGACAATATTTGGATCGCTGCCGCAGGCCAGCAAAGTCCGGAACATGGCGGGATCGTCTTTCGCGATGGCGTAAGCGATCAGCGGCACGGTGCCGCCTTCGCGCGTGGGCGGCGCGGGATGTTTGCTGAGGAGAAGTCGCACTTGTTCCTTCAGGTCCGCGTTCAAAGCGAATTCGAGAGCGCGGCGTGTGCTTGAAGTCCATTGCAACGTGGCCGGCAACCGCTCCAGAACGGCCGCGAAAATCCTCATGTTCCCGGATTCGAGCGCCAACGTCAGCAGGTCCCGGCTCCCCGAGGCCGCCTCAAGGTTCGAGGTCAATGGCAGAAGAAGTTCGACCGCCTCGAGTTTGCCCGCGGCGAGGGCGTAATGAAGTGCGGTGCGTCCCTCGAAATCCATGAAGTTTGGGCGCGCTTGCCGTTCGAGGAGGGTCCGGAGCATTTCCACATTGCCCTGTTTGGCTGCCACCATCAGCGCGGTTAGCCCCGTCTCGTCCGCGGTTTCGACGGCCGCGCCGGCATCAATCAAGCGGCGAACAATTTCCCATTCCTGTTTCAAGGCGGCGCTGATTAGCGCGTTCGGGCCCCGAATCGCGGGTGCGCCGGTCTCCGTCTCCGAGCGAAAACAACCATCGATAATATGACTTCGACGCACGTCGAACACCGGTAGCGCGGCTGGGTCGGCGAGGGACGGACCCGCGGGAGTCGGTGAGATCGGCACGTTAGCGAGAATCGGAATTTGCGCTGGCGGATCCGGAGCGAGGCTTGTCGCGCGAACGACAATCGCAGCGACGGCCATGCTGCTGATGAGAGTTCGAACGTTGGATAGGCGCATATTACGGGTCGACGCGGACAATGTTACACCCGGCGTCAAGCGGTATAGCACGAGCGAAGCCAGGTTGTTTTGCACCGGGAAATGGGTCTTGACGTCATATCTTGCAGCAAAATAGGGTTTCGTTTCGCTGCACCACGACGTTTTGCCCCGTTCCCGCGGGGCCGTCGAGACAATCCCACACCGAAAACCAAACAAAATGAAGATCACTATCGCTGCCATCACCGCGCTCGTTCTCGCCGCTGCCCCCTTTGCGCTGGCCCAGGAAGAAACATCGAGTCCGACGCCTGCTTCATCGCCCGAGGCGACTACTCCAGAGAAAACCGAAACCACAGACCCGAGCGTGTCAGTCACTACCGAAAAAACTGCCTCGCCCGCGCCGAACGTCAGCACGTCACCCGCGGCGACGAAGAAACCATCTCCCTCGGCAAAAAGCAGTCCCACCTCGACTCAAAGTCCATCGCCGGCCGCGGTCATGCCCACAAAAAAATCCAGCGCTGAAGCGACCCTCAAAGAGATCGAGGACAAATGGGAGGCTTCTGTCATGACGCACGACGTGTCCGTGGCTGAGGCTTATGTGGCGAACGATTTCCGTGGCGTAAGTTCCAAGGGGAAGGTCATGAGCAAGTCCAATCTCCTGGGCGAGATCAAGAAGGACACCGACGTTTATACCTCAACGAAGAACAGCAAACTGGATGTGCGTGTCTTCGACGGAAAATTTGCGGTGGTCACCGGCATTGCCACCGAGGTGGGCAAGACGAAGGATGGCAAGGCCTTCAAGCGCAACTTCCGTTGGACCGATGCCTGGGTCGATCGCAACGGTAAATGGCAATGCGTCGCGTCCCAGGCGATGCTGGTTCCGTAGCGGCAAACAGAGCACGCGATTTAGATTGGCGCGTTGTTAAACGTGACAGTTGTGTCGCGGAAGGCGACGCGAGATCAGCGATCATGGCCGATTCTCCCAGGTAAACGGCGAAGGCACGGCCGTTGCTAAGAAGATTGGCATGCTCACCATCTCTGCATTTGTCATCGCGCTGGGATCCGTTTTCATGAGCGTCGTGTGGGCTTGCAAAGAAGATCTCACGAACCGAGCCTAGAGACCAAGCCCAAGGAGCGCCTCTCCTCGAAGATTCGGCGAAGGGCTTTGTTTACTCGTACCCGCAGACCGGTAGCTTAAACCGCCATGGCTATTTCTGAGGGAGAGATCACCGAAGCACTGAAGGGCGTAAAGTACCCCGGCTTTAGCCGCGACATCGTTTCATTTGGATTGGTGAAGGGAATCCAGATCCAGGACGGAACGGTCACCGTGCAGTTGGCACTCGCCACGAACGAACCAGCCATTCCCCAAGCGATCAAGACGGAAGCGGAAAAGATTTTGCACGGAATCGCCGGCGTCGAGCAGGCTCGAGTCCTGATTGATATTCACGCGCCGCCGGCTGGCGCGGGCGCGGCCGGCGTGGGCACTACGCGGATCGAAGGGATCAAGCATGTCATCGCGATCGCGAGCGGCAAAGGCGGAGTCGGGAAATCGACTGTAGCTGCAAACCTCGCCGTCGCGCTGGAAAAAACCGGTGCGCGCGTGGGACTCTGCGATTGCGACATCTACGGGCCCAGCATTTCTCTCATGTTCGGCACGCGCGATCGGCCCATGACCACGGAAGAGAACCGGATCCTGCCGATCGAGCAATACAACTTGAAACTGATGTCGATGGGTTTCCTGCTCGACGATGCTGCGCCGGCCATTTTGCGCGGGCCGATGGTGACCCGTTACACTCAACAATTCCTCCGCCAGGTCGAATGGGGCGAGCTCGATTTTCTCGTGCTCGATCTGCCGCCCGGCACCGGCGACATCCAGCTCACGATCGTGCAGACGGTCGCGCTTGCTGGCGCCATCATCGTGACCACGCCGCAGGAAGTCGCTCTCATCGACGCGCGGAAAGCCGCGACGATGTTCGAGAAGGTCAATGTCACGGTGCTGGGGCTGATTGAAAACATGAGCTACTTCCTTTCCCCCAGCGACGGCAAACGCTACGACATTTTCGGATCTGGTGGTGGCGAACGCGAAGCGAAGCGTCTTCGGGTCCCGTTGCTCGGCCAGATTCCCATCGATATCGCCACGCGCGAATC
>QHBM01000063.1 GCA_003244145.1 Chthoniobacterales bacterium | reverse complement strand
ACGGCCGGGTTTATTGTGCAGAATGGATCGGTCAGAGTCGTGATTCGCGCGGTAGGTCCTTCCCTGTTGGCTTTCGGTATCACCAACGCGCTGCCCGATACGACTCTTCAATTGCGGGACGTGCACGGCGCCATCGTCCGGGAAAATGACGACTGGATGACGGATCAACAGGCAGAGCTGGAGGCTACCGGACTGCAACCGTCCAATAGCAAGGAGGCGGCCCTTGTTGCGACGATCCCGCCCGGACAATACACCGCGCAGGTGAGGGGTAAACCCGAAGGTACCGGCATTGGAGTGGTGGAGATTTACTTTCTTCAATGATCTCAAATCGGGGCTGAACTAGCGATCCTTCTCAAGCTCCCTTGAACCGCGGATGGCGCGGATGACGCGGATGAAGAGAGAAACTTGAAGAGGTTTTGGTTTGTAATTTTATCCGTGCCCATCCGAGTCATCCGCGGTGAAAATTTCCTGCGGCCACCGATGTCTTTTACCCCTCGGGTGAAATGTTTTCAGGCGAAATGTCTTACCAAGGTAGGACACCAATAACACGCCATCCGCTATCCGCTATCCGCCCGCCGCGTGGGGCGAGAACCGGCTACCAAGGAGAAAACCTCATGCATCGAATCACAAACTCATTCATCGAACGCCATCGGTCATGAAACGGCCCGCATCTCTTCTGGCGGTCGCAGTGTTGAGTCTAGCGATTGGACTCGGTTCGGCGCGGGCAGCGACGACTCGCACCGTCACCAGCCTCGGAGACAGCGGAACGGGAACCTTGCGCGATACGATTGCCGCTTCTGCTGGTGGTGACACGATTCAGTTTTCGGTCATTGGCCAGATCAAATTGAACAGCCAGTTGGAGATCTCGGCGAGCATCACGATTGATGGCCCAGGAGAAAATAATCTGGCCGTGACACGTTCCTCCGGGAATTTCATCCTCGTTCTGATTAACAGCGGAAGTACGGTTACTATTTCCCACCTAGCCATTTCCAACGGACAGGGCGACAGCTTCCATCCCGGGGGCCTCTTCAATCGCGGAGGCGTCACGTTAAACTATTGCATTTTTAGCGGGAACGTTGGCGACGCAGATGGCGGGGCGATCTACAACGGGGGGTCACTGGCGGCCACCAACTGCACTTTCAAGAATAATTCTGCAAGCGGCGGGGGCGGCGCGATTTGGAACACCGGGCAGGTGACGGTAACCAGTTGCACGTTTACGAGCAACAGCGCGCTGGGAGGCTTCGGCGGGGGCGCCCTCACAAACTATGGCGCGGCACAGTCGACAATCGAGAGCTGCACTTTTAGCGGTAACAGCAGTGTTACTGGCGGAGCCGGAGCCCTTTTAAATTTTGGATTCGGAGGCTCGTCACCAACGATCGTGGCGCGCAATAGCTTTTTCTATAATAATAGCGCTTCCCAATCCGTAGGCGGAGCAATTTACAGTGCGCTCGGGACGACCACGATCGTCAATTGCACCCTGGCCAACAATACCGCGAACAGCAACGGCGGTGGAGTCGCGAACTACGACGGCGTTTTGAAGATAGTTAACTCTACGCTCTCCAAGAACAATGCGGCCGTTGGAGGCGGAATCTACAACGTCGGGAACGGGGATGGTTATATATCAAGTCTCACCGTTACTGCCAGCACCCTGGGCGATAATGGGGCGCCCAATGGCGGCGGAATCTACAACCTCGGGACGGCTAATGGCCGGGCACCGCTGACCCTTGAAGATACGATTCTCTACAGCGCGAACACCACGCCGGGCGCCAATCTCATCAACACTGGTCTGGGCGCAAGCGTTACGTCGCATGGTTACAACTTAAGCAGTGACAATGCCGGCGGCTTCCTTACCGCTACCGGCGACCAGATAAACACCGACCCCAAGCTGGGCCCGCTACAGGACAACGGCGGTCCTACGGAAACGATGGCTTTGCTCACCGGCAGCCCGGCCTTGGACAAAGGCAAGAACTTCAGTGTCACGACCGATCAACGCGGTTTTCCGCGCCCGATCGATAATGCGAACATTCCCAATGCCAGCGGCGGCGATGGCAGCGATATCGGCGCGGTCGAAATGGATGCGGCCCAAACTGGAACCACTTTTGTTGTTACGACGACGGACGACCATGACGATGGTTCCTGTAGCTTCGGCGATTGCACCCTGCGCGAAGCCATCAATACGGCTAATGGCGTGGCTGGAGGTAACTCCGTTACCTTCGGGGGCAACGTCACCGGGATAATCACCCTGGTGCTTGGGCCGCTGTCGATTTCGGATTCTGTTAATATTCAGGGACCCGGCGCGCGGACGCTGGCGGTAAGTGGCAACGGCGCTACCCGCGTTTTCAATTTCACAGGCGGCGCGAGCACGGTCTCCTCGTTGACGATTCGAGATGGAATCGCGAGCGGATCGATCGGACAGCCAGGCATGGGCGGCGGGATTTCCAATACGGCGGATTTGACCGTGAACGACTGCATGTTCACCGCAAATAGCGCGGCAGGCGGCAACGGTACCCAACTGCACGGCTCCAGCGGCTCTGGCGGAACAGGACAGGGGGGCGCGATTTATAGCGCCGGCATTCTCACGCTGAATCGTTGCACGTTTTCCGTAAATATGGCCACAGGCGGTAACGCCGTGTCCGCAGTGGGCAGAACGACCGGCGCCAACGGCGGGGCGGGCCAGGGCGGCGCGGTCTTCAATGAGACGGCTCATGCTCTGACGATTACCAATTGTTCTTTCTACGCTAACATCGCTCGCGGCGGTAACGGCGCCGATAGTACCATTGGTGGAAACGGTGGCGCGGGAAATGGAGGGGCCGTCGGCAATGCGGGCCAGTTGACTATGACGGCCTGCACGATAAGCAGCAACGCGGGCGGTAACAGCAGCGGAGGCACTGGCTCCAGTGGGAACGGTTCGCCCGGCCGAGCCAGTGGCGGGATCGCGAACATCAGCGGAGGCAGCGCCACGGTGAGCGACACCATCAGTGCAAACAACAGCGCAAACGGTGGCGGCGGCGCGGATGTGGACGGCGCATTCATTTCCGGCGGCTACAACTTGTTAGGCACCGGCGATCACAGCACCGGCTTTACCGCGACTGGAGATATCAAAGGCACGGATGTCTCGCTTTTGCCCGCCGGTGTGCTCGGGCCGCCATCCAACAACGGCGGACCGACTGACACTTTCACTCTTACAGCCAACAGCGTGGCCATCGACGCCGGGAAATCGTTCGGACTGGCGACCGATCAGCGCGGATCGAAGAGGATAGTTGACAATCCAAGCGTAGCTAACGCGGTCGGAGGCGATGGTAGCGACATTGGCGCCCTCGAAGTGCAAACTGGTGGGCCAACACCAACACCAACACCAACGCCAACGCCTACTCCTACAGCGACCCCTACGGCAACACCTACCGCTACGCCTACTGCAACCCCAACAGCCACACCTACTGCAACCCCAACAGCCACACCTACTCCGACACCTACTCCGACACCGTCGGGGACGCCGGGTCTCGCCGTTAATGTTTCGACCCGACTCCCTGTCGGCAAGGATCCCAATGCCCTGATCCAAGGTTTCATCGTGCAAGGGCCGGCCGGCTCGACGAAGAAAATATTGGTGCGTGCACTCGGCCCGTTCCTGGAGGGCTTTGGGATCACTGATTTCCTGGCAAATCCGACCTTGGATATCTTTGATGCGAATAATGGGAATAATGTGAAGGTTGCCTCGAATGACGATTGGAAAACCACTCAGGTGGGAGGTCTCATTACCAGCGATCAGTCCGCGGAGATTAGCGCCAGCGGACTCGCACCGACCAAAGACCTGGAGTCCGCGATTATCGCCAACCTTGCCCCCGGCCAATACACGGCGGTGGTGCACGGTTCGGGTAACAGTGTTGGGACAGGTCTGGTCGACGCCTTCGATCTCAGCGCGGCGTCGCCTGCCCGGCTCGTCAACGTGGGGACGAGAGGTTTGGTTCAGCCGGGTGACGGACTGCTGACGGCCGGGTTTATTGTGCAGAACGGATCGGTCAGAGTCGTGATTCGCGCGGTGGGTCCTTCCCTGTTGGCTTTCGGTATCACCAACGCCTTGGCCGACACGACCCTTCAACTAAGGGACCAGAACGGCGCGATCGTCCGGGAGAATGACGACTGGATGACGGACCAGCAGCAGGAGCTAGAAGCAACCGGACTGCAACCGAGCAACGCTTTGGAGGCAGCCCTTATCCAGACGATCCCGCCCGGGCAATACACCGCGCAGGTGAGGGGTAAGCCTGAAGCTACCGGCACTGGAGTGGTGGAAATTTATTTCATTCAGTAGTGGAAAAGCTCGGGGGTATGAGCAAAGGACTGATGCCACCCGCGATTCGTTGGCGGCAGCGATAACCTCCCCCGGCGTTGGATTGGTCGAGATCTATAATATCCCGTAGCAATCCCTCGTTAATTGCGGGGCATTACCTGAATCAGCCCGGGTACGGCGAGGCTGACGAACCGCCTGCGGGCGATTGGGGTCAATCGCCCCTACCCCTACTCCGCGCGCAACGCCTGCACTGGATTCAGCAACGTCGCGCGTCGCGCGGGAAACAAACACGCGAGCAGCGCGGCCAACGCCAGCACTGTCGCCGTCCCGAGCAACAACACCGGATTATGCGCCGAGACCTGGTAGAGCTGCGCCGCGATCAAGCGACCGAGCGCCAGCGCCGCCGCTAATCCCACGACCAATCCGAACACTACGGGCGTCATTCCCTGCATCACTACGAGTTGCATCACATCCATGGTTTGCGCGCCCAGCGCCATCCGCACCCCGATCTCGCCCGTGCGTTGCTCCACCGTGTAAGCGACCGCGCCATAAATCCCGACCGTTGCCAGCAACAGCGCCACGCCCGCGAAAATCCCGAGCAACGTCATCATCAATTTCGCCTGTCCTAGTGCCTGCGCGACGATCGTATCCATCGATTGCGGTTGAGCGATGGCCAGCGTCGGATCGATCGTATTCACCGTCGCCTGCACGAGCTTGGTTACCGCATCGGGTTTGAGATGGCTCCTCACCGTTATCGTCATGAACGGAAAATTTTCCTGCGCCCACGGCCGATAAAATTCCATGTCGTTCTGTTCCGCCACGCGATTGGAGCGCACATCGCCGACAATGCCGATGATCTCCACCGGCACACTGCCGCTCGTGACCAGGAGCGTTTTTCCAACCGCGTTCTCGTTCGGAAAATTCTTTTTTGCACCCGCGGCGCTGATCAACACGACGTTGGGATGATCGGCCACGTCGTGTTCGTCGAATTCGCGTCCGGACAAAATCGGCACGTCCCAGGTTTTGAACCATCCCGGGGCCACATCGTGTGATGGCGCGGCCGCGCGTTGCGGCACCGGCAACACGTTGCCCTCAGGCCGGGTGTAAAGGGTTTGATTGCCGCCAGCCAGCGGGAAGTCGCCGCTCACCGTAGAGTTTTTCAATTCGAAAACAGTTTTCAGCGTCTTATCCACCCGATCGCCGAAACGCGCGCGCGCGGCGACGTCGGGATAGGTCGCCTGCGGCATGGTGACGAAGCCGACCCAGAGATTAGTCGGATTGAATCCGAGGTCGGTGTGACTGAGGCGAATAAAACTGGTGATGACCAGCGCCGCGCCTGCGAGCAACGTCACCGAGAGCGCGACCTGCGCGCCGACCAGGATTTTGCGGAAGCGTTGTTGCTTCATGCTGCCGGCAGTGCCGCGGCCGCCCTCCTTCAAACCATCGATTAGATCAGCGCGCGAACTTTGCAGGGCGGGATAAACGCCCATGAGCAACCCGGTCAGGATCGACAACGCAATGGTGAATCCGAGCAACGGAAGCGAGAGACCGACGTGATAGTTCTCCGGAAGCGGGAGAAAGTTCGCCGCCATTTTCGGCACGAGCGGGACGACTTGCCAGGCGAACGCCGCACCGACGATCCCGGCCAGCACGCTCACGAGCAGACTTTCGAAAACAAAAAGACGCATGACGCTCGCGCGCGACGCTCCGATGGCCATGCGCAGCGCGATTTCGCGCCGGCGGCCGCTGAACCTAACGAGCAAGAGATTGGCCACGTTGCTGCACGCGATCAACAACACGAACGCAACCGCGGCGAGCAACGTCGCAAACGCCGGGCGCAGATCGCCGCTTACGTCTTCGCGCAAATCTTTGATGAAGGTCGGAAGCTCCGCATCGATCTTTCCTGGGAATTGCGTCTTATAACTTTGGTCGAGCGCGGGCAGCGCCGCGCGCACCTGGTCCATCGTCTGGCCGGGTTTCATTCGTCCGATGACGCGCAGAAACGCGGTGCCGCGCATCATGCGTTCGTGCGAGAAACCCGGGATGACGAACGGCTTCGTCGTCCAGACTTCATTGCCCTGCGGGCCGACCCAATTCGCCGGCAGGTTCGGAATCACGCCCACGATCGTGTGCGCCACGCCGTCGAGCGTGACACTGCGGCCAAGCACGTTCGGGTCGCCACCCATGCGATTCTGCCAGAATTTCTCCGTGACCAGCGCGACGTCGGCGCCTTCCTCTTCCTGGGGAAGAAAATTGCGGCCACGAATCGGAGTCACGCCGAGAACGTCGAACCAGTTCGCGGTGACTTTGAAGACCGCGATCTGAACGGGATCACCCAAACCGGTCAGGGTGGCGCCGAGACCGTTCTCGGCCGCGAACCCGTCGAAAATAGTCTGGCCGTCGCGATAAAGCATGTAACGCGGGGCCGAGATCGGAAACTGATTGACGCCTAGCTGCTTCGGATTGGCATAGAGATGGACGAGACGATTGGCGTCGCGGAACGGGAGTCCGCGCAGGAAGAGATCGTTGATCAAACTAAAGATCGCCGTGTTGAGCCCGATCCCGAGCGTGAGCGTGATCACCGCGAGAAGGGTGAACCCCGGCGATTTGCGAAGCTGCCGCAGAGCGAAACGAAGATCAGTCATCATATGAATTTAGATGTTGAATGGACCGCGATTGGATTCGGGAATCTTCCGCCTCTGGAAAGGTTCCTGAAAGATAATTACGCCGTCGCGGCGCGGTTTTGTCTTCCAATTCTGAAACGCCGCACGCCCACGGCGCTCGCAGCGCACGATTTCTCCTTGCAGAGGGCTCGGAGATCAATCGGGGCGGCTGGGTTGCCAGCACGCGCTGAATGCCAGGCCCTCCGCATCTTTACTTCTCATGCCGACGCCAAAAAATAAGATCGCGGCCTCGGATGCGCTCGTCGGTCTTTGGACCCTTGCCCTCACCGTTTTCGTGATCGTGGCGCTCTATTTCGGACGCGAACTTCTCATCCCACTCGCGCTTTCCGCGCTCCTGACCTTTCTCCTTTCGCCCCTCGTCACCCGGCTCGAACGCTGGCTCGGTCGCATCGTGGCGGTCCTGTTCGTGGTCATTCTCATCTTCTCGGCCACCGGCGCCGCGGGCTGGCTCGTCACTCGGCAACTGGTCGATCTCGCGACGAAGTTACCCGAATACAAAGGCAACATCGTCCAGAAGCTCCATGCCTTTCGCACTCCGAAGAGCGCCGCATTCACCAAATTTTCCCAGACGGTTGATGAATTGAAACAGGAACTGCCGGGCGGCACTGGCCCCGTGGCTCCGACGATCACCCAAGAACCCGGCAAACCCGAAACCGCGATTTCATCCCCGCCGAATCCGCCTCCCAATCCCGTTACCGTCAAAGTGGTGGAGACTTCGAAGGCAAACCTCCTCGAGCTGATCCAGACCATCATCACTCCGCTGCTCGGGCCGCTCGGCACCGCGGCGCTGGTGCTCGTGCTCGTGATCTGCATGCTTTTTCAACGAGAGGATTTGCGCAACCGCCTCATCCGGCTCGTCGGCCAGGGGCGAATCAGCGCCACCACCCGCGCGATGGACGATGCCGCCGATCGCGTCGCGCGTTATCTCCGGATGCAGTTGCTGGTAAACGTGACCTACGGCGTCTGCATCACCGTCGGGCTTTATTTTATCGGCGTGCCGAATGCCGCGCTTTGGGGCGCGCTCAGCATCGTGCTCCGCTTCATCCCCTACATCGGTCCGTGGGTCGCGACTATTCTGCCTACGCTCCTCGCCCTCGCCATCTCTCCCGGCTGGAGGATGCCGGTGTTAACCGTCGCGCTCTTCGGTGGGATTGAGTTGCTCCTCAATAACGTCCTCGAGCCTCTCCTTTACGGGAAGCACACCGGCGTTTCCTCCATCGCGCTCATCGTCGCCGCTGTTTTCTGGACGTGGCTTTGGGGACCGCTCGGTCTTGTCCTCGCCACGCCGCTCACCGTTTGTCTCGTCGTCATGGGCCGGCACGTCCCACGGCTCGCCTTTCTCAGCGTCTTGCTCAGCGACGAAGAACCGCTCACTGCCGCCGAGGATTGCTACCGCCGCTTGCTCTCGGCCGGGGAACAGGATGAGACCGAACTGGTGGAGGCGTATTTGAAAGAACACTCCCTCGCCGCGCTTTACGATTCCGTGCTCATCCCCGTCATCTCCTCCGCCGAGACCGATGCCCGCCAGGCACGCATCGACCAGGAACAGCTCGCTGAGATCCGCCAAAATCTGCGCGTGGTCCTCGACGATCTCGCCTTGCGTCCCGCCGTCGCCGATCAAATCAAGGAGGAGCAAATCGACACCGCTCATCTGCCGGATATTGCGCCCATCGCGCACTGCCGCGTTTACTGCCTGCCTGCCCGCGCCGAACGCGACGAGTTCGCCGGCGCCATGCTCACGCAATTGCTCCGCGAACAAAACTTCGAGGCGCATAATGCCTCCGCCGCACTTCCAGCCAACGAGTTGCTCGACCTCGTCGCAGCCGATCACGCCGACGCCGTCTGCATTTCCGTTCTCGCTCCTTCCACCGTCATTCATGCGCGCTTTCTTTGCACGAAACTGCGCGCGCGCTTCCCCCGTCTTAAGATCGTCGTCGGCCTTTGGGGAGCGACCGAGCGCGTCGCCGAGGCGACCAAGCGGTTGCGCGATTCCGGCGCCGACGAGACGGTCGTTACCCTCGCTGACGCCCTGGCCCAGATCTCTACCTTTGCCCAGCCGCTAAGCGACTCGATGATGCCCGCACCCATCCCCGCGGACGACGACGACCGGCTCGCCGCACTCGCGGAGTCCGGCCTGCTCGAGAGCAACGACGACGACCGAGTCTTCGACCGCATCACCGCGAAAGTCGCGCGCATCTTCGAAGTGCCGATCGCGCTCCTCACCCTCATCGATCGCGAGCGGCAAATCTTCAAGAGCCAGAGCGGCCTCCCCGCCGAACTGGCCCAGGCGCGCCACATCGCACGCGACATCTCGATTTGCGGCCACGTCGTCGCCAGCAACGAGTTGCTGGTCCTCGAAGATCTGGCGCGCGACCGGCGCTTCGCGAACAACCCGCTCCTGCGCGAGCGCGGCCTGCGCTTCTACGCCGGAGCACCCATTCGCGCGGCCAGCGGCCAGCCCATCGGTTCTCTCTGCATCCTCGACGTCAAACCGCGCCAGTTCACCGCCCGGGAAACGCGCCTTCTCCAGGAATACGCCAACGATATCACCGAAGAAATCGCCCGCCGCGCTCCTATGATCGACGGCGATGTCGTAGAGATTCCCTCTCTCGTTTCTTAATTATCCGCGGCCGGGTCTCGGCGCGCGGGATGCCCGAACTCAGCGGGGCGGGTGCGGTCGATCCCCCTTCCCTTACTGGCTCTCGATTGCGGCCTGCGCTTTTTGCACCATGGCGACCGCGGCGATCAGGATGATGGCGGCGATAATTTGGTGGGCGTGGAGCGCGGCGTGAAAGAAACCCCAGGTGATGCAAACGGCCGCGAGCGTTTGCATCATTTCAAAATAGCCGGCGGTAGAGGCGCGCGTTAGGCGCAGCCCCTCAAAGTAGACGAGCAGAGGAATGGCACCCGAGATCGACGCGAGAAGAAGGAGCGCGACGATCGCAGTGGCGGGATGGGCTTGGGCCGCGACGGGCCAGAGCGACGCGCCCTTGAGTTTCCCATACGCGAGAAGGATGCACGTCATGCAGACGAGCCCGACCACGATCCGCAAACTGGCGGCGAGCCGAAGCGGCACGTCGACCATGATTCCGCGCCCGGCCACGGTGGAAAGTCCCCAGAACACCGCGCAGATGAGCGCGTAGCCGGTGCCGAGGTTGAGCCCGGCTCGCGCAAAAGAAACGCCGATCAATGTCGGGTATTCCACCGACAGGAACATGCCGGCCACGACTGCGATGCTGGCATAAACGAAGAACCGCGAAGTAAGCCGATCCTGAAAAAGCAGAAAAGCGCCCAGGGTGGAAATGACCGGCTGAATATTTAGGATCACGTTCACGACAGTCGGGTTGCCGTTTTTCAAAGCGAGGGTGAAGAAAATCGTGCCCACGGCCGAGCCGGCAAACCCGGAGAAGAGGAGAAAGCCCCAGCTCCGCTTGTCGATCTTGCGAATCCCGCCGCGCTGCGAAAAAAGGATGGGCAGAAACATCAACAGGATGAGGACGTGCTCCCAGAACACGATCACGTCCGCGTCGAAAAGATCGTTGAGGGGAATACGCCATGCGCTCTCGGTCCCCCATAAAGCCGCGCCGAGAGCAACGAGCCACGGCCCGGAGTTGGAGCGGCGCGCGACACCTTTGTTCACGCGAATCTTTTAGTATTCGCGCGCGGCGGCGTCAAAGCATGTCCGCCGTGCGAACGCGGTCACGGAATTTTAGAGGACGCGAGTTCAGCGAATTCCTCATCGAACGTGACCTTGCTGCCGTGAGTGCTAAACAAAAGGGTGTGATGTTTACTCGTCGCTGCTTCAACGCCGCCATTGTCGCCGGCGCGACCGCGATGGCGCTCGCCGTCTGTGCGCCTTCCACCAGGGCAAGTTTGTTTGGGGGCGACGCCGTCGAGGCCACTTCCGACCACGACCCGGCTCTGACGGCAGGCCTCCTTCGACTCTCCCCCAGTGTTAATCCCGACGAAACCCGGCGCGTCGCCTTCACCGCCTACACCACGGGCCGGCAGCTCGCCGCCGAGTGGCGGATGGTGTGGCCGCCGACCATGCAAAGTTTTCTTATCCACGTCGGAGCAAGAAAAGCCGGGCACTGTTATCAATATGCCAACGAGCTCTTGCTTCGATTGGATGCGCTGAAGCTGCGAACGCTCGAGTTACATTGGGCCGAATGTGCTCCGGGAAATTTCGACGAGCACAACGTCATCGTGGTCACCGCCCGAGGGCAGCCTTTTGAGCAGGGCATTCTGCTGGATAACTGGCGGAACTGCGGACGTTTGGTCTGGGGACCAGTCAAGGGTGACCCCCCTTACCGGTGGGAGGAAAACAAAGCGGAACTCTACAACCGCTTGCAACATCCCCAGCACTACTCGCGAATCATCCCGCGCCCCGAACCTGAGCCTCACCCGACTCCAGCAAAAAAACTCCCGCACGGGCCTCGGCCACAGCAATGAAGTTCACACCATTACGAGCGTGATTCTGCTGACGAATTAGCCTCCATCGGCATCGCATTGACGCGCAATTTCATGGCTTCGAAAGCAACGGCGTGGTAAACATCGCCATGCCCAGAACAAACCCAGCCGTTGAGAAGCGAACGGACGTGATCGATAACGAAGGAGCGGCGGCCGCCGAACTGGCGCTGAAGGCTCATGTCCTGATATGCAACCCTGAGATTCTTGCTGAGATGACAGAAGGAGACAGGATGTTGCAGGAGATAGGAGGCACCTTCGACCTGACCGAGGCACCGGAGGATGCAGTCTGTAGTCTGGTTATTGATCTGTTGCAGTATTGCGAGCGGGAGAAAATCGATTGGACTCAAGATGTGATGTCGCGGGCTTTGAGCCACTTTCGGCGGGCGGGCGCCTGAGGGACAACTTATCGAAAGAGCGAGCCGTGGGTTGTGGCTTATTTGGTCGCTCTTGCAGCACACATGACGCGCTTAGTAAGTCCCGCGTTCTAGGTAAACGCTGAGTGCATGAAGCCCATCGTCGCGCAATATGCGCAGCATGTCTTCTAAAGGGTGCAGGTCAGTTGAGATCGAGAAATGCATGTCCAATTCGGCGCCTCGATAGTTCATGGCGAAACCGCGAACACGCAACGCGTACGCACGCTCAAACAATTGTTTGCGCAGTAGCTCATCGGCGCGACGCGCCGAAAGAACTCGCCACACTGCGTTGCGAATTTGCTCCAGAAAGCCATCGAGAGTCTGCGACAGGCCGAAGTCCGCCGGTCGCGATGTCAGTGCGCTTACGATTGCGTCTTCTACCTTGCGCTTGCCTTCGAGGCGGGGAGCATGGCGCGCCATCGTGGCAAACTCGATCAGCTCTGGTGGGATCGCTGCGCCGACAACCGCTCCAGTCAGATTCGGCACGCCCACAACGACGAAGATATAGGGCAGATGTTCGCGTTCCTGCTTTTGCAAGGCGCTGTAGATTTTGTAAGTGGCGAGTGCAAAGCAATCTTCCGGCGCGAGACCTACGAGTTCCTGTGCTTTACGAAACTGTGAGCCATGAAACTTGATATTGAGACGAAAAACTTGGCGACCCTGCCCGTTGCGGACGAGGTAATCCGTATCGCCACCTCCGGAACGATCATCTTGTAACTGCAATTCAGTGCTACCGACGGTGCGTCGGTAAGTATCCTCAAAAACGCGTTCGGCCAGGTTCCCGATGATAAGTTGACCGATCGTGGCGCGAACTTTATCGGCTTTTGCGCTGTGATCCGCGGCGGGTGCTCCCAATAAATGCGCGACAGGATCGCTGGCTTCCACGACGCGGCGGAGGTTAGCCGCACTGGTTTGTACTCCCTTCGCAGCCTCGCCAATCAACTTTCCAGCCCTTACCTCTCGGAGCGCGGGAAGAAGGTGCAGGGGCTTCGGAGCTGCGCCTTCCAGATACACTCTCCGGAGTACATCTTCGAGGTCATTGAGGGTCATGCTTTTGCTCGGTCTCTCGCAATCGACGGAAACCGGACGCGTGAGGCAAGGAGGTAAGGCTCCTTAATCTCGGCGGCAAGCCAACGTCGCCGGAGGTTTTCCGCTGTCGCTCCGGTCATGTTACTTCCGGCGAATGGATCGAGAACAATCGCCCCCTCGTCCGTTAGCAGTTTGATAAAGAATTCAGGAAGAGCTCGCGGGAATCTCGCAGGATGCGCCTTGTATCCCGCTTCGGCGCACGCGCGAATATATTCCGAATTACTTTCGTTGTTACCACGCTCGATCAAACTCGACGGTATCGCGCCGCCCTGATCCGAACCGAATTTCGCCGTGATGATGTGGCCGCTCGGGCGCTGTTTCGGTTTGTACCCACGTTTCAACAGCCGCTTCATATCAGCGCTATACTCGTTTAGCACATTCCTATTATTTGCCTTCGGGAATGGTGTCTTACTCAACCACCAAACATATTCGACGGCGTCTTTGACGCGCTGGCGACGGACAGTCACCCACTCAGCCGGCGATGGCAGCTTCGCCGGGTTATGCCAGAAACACTCTTGAGCAAGATGAAATCCGACTTCTTCGCAAAGCATGATGAGCGCTTTGAAATGGTAGAGCGATCGAGTCGGACTTCCTTGATTGTAGCTCCCGCCGATGTTGAGAACAAAGCTTCCTTCCGGCTTCAGGATCCGATGAATCTCATTGCCGAAAGGCTTCAGCCATTCAACGTACTTCGCCTTGGCAACATTCCCGTATTCCTTCTTGAACTCGAGCGCGTAAGGCGGGGAGGTCAGCACAAGATCAATTGATGCGTCGGGGATCGCGCGCAACCATGACAGGCTATTGCAGCAGTACGCTGCTCCCCACGGCGTGCTGTACGCCGGAGCGAGACCACCAAGGAGTTCTGTGACTGGCGACCCAATCGGCGGTTCGGGCCAGAGCTCCTCGGATTGCGGTACGTTTCGGCGGGCGATCACAAGATTCTTTTAACAGCCGAAAGCATTATCCGCAATGTCGATAGCGCTTCGCTGTCGACTTGAGAATTCTGCGTTCGCCGTAATTGGACGTTCAGGTCGGCGGCAGAGGGCAAGCCAGTCGATGGAGAAGAAAATGGAGGCAGTCCGTGATTTCCGTTCCAGAGCTTGCAATTCGTCGTTTCCAAAAACGAGCGAGAATCAAAGACTGATCCCGATCGCAACGCAATCGCCAACGATGGACTAGCGCGAGCCGTTCCGGGGCGGGCGCTCACGAATGAAAGACCAAGAGACTTCTGCAGTCTGCCCTTTGTCGTAGTGAACAAAGAAGCCGGAGCGCAGTTCATCCTCGACCTCCACAGACTGAACCTTCGCGTTTTTGGCGATGTGATTCGCCGCACGGATCGAATTATGCGGCTCGAGAAATGAAAGGCCATCGTCGAAATCGACTTCGAACGCGTCTTCCCATTGCAGGTAACGGATGTTGCGGATCGGGGAGAATTTCCCTTTCCCGAATGGCGCCTTGAGCGAATTGAGCGTTTTCACAAGCGGCCTTCTTTCTCCAATTCTAGGTTTGTTCATCGAGGACAATTAACTGGCCGCTGGTGGCGGACTCGGCCGCTCCACGGATCCGCTCAAAGTGATTTTCGAGTGTCGGCCGATGATTTGTCCAGAGTTCGAGGATCGCGATCTGTCGGTCTTTCAAGTTTTGCTGATGCTGGAAATTCTTGTCGGCGACGATCAACAATTGAAACCCATCGGCTTCGGCGCGATCCAGCAGGTCACCATTGCTGATCCCGCGCCAGCCCATTTCGACGGCGCTCGCTACTTCATGACCGCCAAGGGCATTTCGAATCTGAACAGGAACCGACTCGTCGAGCAGAATCCTCACGCGACCACTTCGTGCTCGATCCGCTCCTGACCAAGCCGCAAAACATCAGTCGCCAGTTTCCGGGTTACTGAGGGAAAGGTTTCGAGAAAGTATTCGAGCGAAAGTCCATCCGAGAGGTAATCGAACAGGACGCGGACTGGGACGCGCGTGCCTTTAAAGACGGGCGTGCCGTTGAGGATTTTGGGATCGCTGGTGATGATAGATCCCGCAGTCATACTTGCGCGGTCTCAAAAGTAAGCGGCATGCCGCGCTCGGTCCGGACTTCAAGACAAAGCGCGATCGCTTCCTTGATATTCTCCATCGCTTCTTCACGCGTTCGTCCCTGACTGACACAGCCCGGAATTGCGGGACACTCGACGACCCACATGCCGTCTTCGTCGCGGTCGATTACGGTCGGGAATTTCATGCGCGGCAACGTATCACATTGATGAGCACTCGCGAAGTTGGCCGGCGGTGCGCTCGCGCTCAGCTTCGTCAAACAGGAAGTCGAGCTTGCCACTCGCGGCATCCTTTTCCATCTGCTTGTCCCAGATGGCGTTGTCCTGCTTGGAGATGAACGCCGCGAGCTCGGCCAATTCTTTCGATGAAAGTTCGCGCACCGCGGTCTTGATCTCGGTGAGACTCATATCGGGAGAATATCAGAAAAGTTCGCGATGGCGAGTCGCCATCCCCAGCATTTCCCTGACTTCTGATCCGCCAAAGGACGGATTCGCCGTGGCGAACCTCTGACCTCTGTCCCCTACCCGCCTACGGTCACACTCACCGGGTTGCTCCATTGCGGCGACCCTGCCGTTTTCTCTGCTCAAACGACAACCAACCCAATAAGACCCCTACAACGTCTAACAACCTGGAAAGCAATAAATGATCAGAACCCTTTTAGTTTTAACTTGCTGTGTTGTGTTCGCGTCCCTGGCAGGCGCGGACCCATCCCCCGCCCCAACGCCATCACCGCAAAAGGAAAAAGAGCCCAAAAAAACAAAATCACACTCGAACGCAACGAACACCAGACCCGCCGCTTCACCGACCCCACGCCTCATCCCAACGCCATCATCCGACGCGTCGCATGTTTTGGATGCAAGAACGGCCCCCGAAAAGAAGCCCGGACCCACGCCAACACCGACCGCGACCGCGACGCCGAAACCCTAAGCATTGTAGGGCAACCGCATCGGTTGCCAGGTTCCTTCCGGATTGTAGGGCGGGCGGTCGCCGTTTTCCTGGTTCGGCAAGCGCCGACCTTCGCCAAGGCTACGGCGTGCCGAGGGTGCGCTTGCCCTACAATTATTTGTCCAACCGCCGCGCAAATTGACGTCCAGACCGGGGGCGGAGGCGACATTCCGTGCTCGCCGTGATCTCCGCACCCCGCTACAAAGGCAACGGCAGCGCCGTTTAATGAGCTCGTTCGTCAGCCAATTGAAGCAACGGCGCGTTTATCGCGTCGCGATTGGCTATGCGATCGTGGCCTGGCTGGCGGTGCAGATCGCGGCGACGGTGCTGCCGGCGTTTCACGCGCCGGAATTTATCCTGCCGGTGCTGATCGTGTTGCTCGGCGTCGGCTTTCCGGTGGCGCTGGTCCTGGCGTGGGCGTTCGACGTCACGCCCGCGGGGATCGAGAAAACACCTGAAGGAACGGGAGCCGCGGCGGCGAAGAATTTGCGTTACGCGTGGGCGCTGGGCGCGATCGGATTGCTAATCGCGACGGCCGGAGTCGGCGCGTATTGGTGGTGGCATTACCCCGGAACAAAACGCTCGGCCGCGCCCGAAGTGGCTTCGCAAAACGCGGTGCGAGAGAAAGAGGCGGCCGCGCCAGTTTCGCCAGCGATCCCCGAGAAATCGATTGCCGTGTTGCCGTTTGAAAATTTGAGCGACGAAAAAGCGAACTCCTATTTTGCTAACGGCATTCAGGATGAAATCCTTACCCGGTTGTCCAAGATCGCGGATCTGAAAGTTATCTCGCGCACTTCCACGCAAAAATATCAGAGCGCGCCGGACAATTTGCGCGAAGTCGGAAGACAGCTGGGGGTGGCGAACTTGCTCGAAGGCAGCGTTCAGAAAGCTGGCAACGCGGTGCACATTAACGTGCAGTTAATCAAAGTGGCCACCGACGCGCATCTGTGGGCCGAAAGTTACGATCGCGACTTACAGAATATCTTTGCGGTGGAAGGCGAAGTGGCCGGCGCGATCGCCGAACAACTCAAAGTCAAGCTTACCGGTGCTGAAGAAAAAGCGATCGCAGACAAGCCCACTGAAAACGTCGCTGCCTACGATGCCTACCTCCGTGGAATAACGATCGAGCATACTCAATATAGTTACGGAGCATATCAAGAGGCCGCGCAAAACTACGCTGACGCGGTTCGATTGGATCCAAAGTTCGGCCTCGCCTGGGCACGCCTTGGCGTCGTCCGCAGTTTCCTTTACTTCAACGGTGTTGACAGAAACACCAACACCCCAGAGGCGGTAAAGGAAGCCGCTGATCGAGCCAAGTCGCTCGCTCCCGATTCGGGAGAATCGTGGACTGCGCAGGGTGCATATCGCTACCGTGTTTTGCGCGATTTCGAAGGAGCGGCAGTAGCATACAAACAGGCACAAGCAAAGTTGCCTAATAACTCCTACGTCCTGGAGAATCTGGCTTTTGTTTTGCGCCGTCTCGGCCGCTGGGACGAAGCGGAGAAGAATTACAAGAAAGCCCTCGAGCTGGATCCACGCGACATCTCATTGCTCGGCAGCATGGGCGGCGAGTTCTACAACTATCTTCGCCGCTTTGATGCGGCGAACGCTACGCTCGATCGCGCGCTCGAGATTTCACCGGATTCCGAGTCAGCGCACGCCAACAAAGCTCTCGTCTTACAAAGCGAAGGCCGACTAACCGAAGCGGCCCAGGAAATCGCCCGCATCCCCCATGATTCGACAGATGACTTTGTCCTCATTACGCGACTCAATCAGGCGTTTTACGAGCGCCGTTTCGATAATGCGATAGACGCTATCGAAAAGAAACTTCGCTCCATTGCCGCCGGACAAGCGTTCGATTCGATCACCTTGAGCGCTTTGGTTCAGCTGGGCTTTTGTCAGCAGTGGACGGGACATCAAGACGATGCGGTGCGCACATTCACTCGAGCAATCCAATCGATCAAACCGACCCCCGACACTGTGGTCGCGCCTGAGGCGAATGGGTTGCCTTCGACCCTCGCTCTCGCCTATGCCGGTCTCGGCGAGAAAGAGAAGGCTTTGACGCAGGCGCAGTGTGCCGTGCAAGACTATGGCGCCGACGCAGTCAGCAAGCCGGGCGCCGAAGGCACCCTTGCGCAGATTCAGGCGCTTTTCGGCGATGCCGACGCAGCGATCGCTGCGATTCCGCACCTTCTTGAAGTGCCCGCTGGAATCACTCAGGCCGATCTTCGCCTTAACCCTCTTTGGGATCCGCTGCGCAAAGATCCCCGGTTCGAAAAAATCGTCGCTGCACCTGCAAAGTGAAATGAACGGCGGCAATTTCTTTTCCGAGCTGAAGCGGCGCAACGTCTACAAGGTGGCGGTTGCGTACGCGATTGTCGCGTGGTTGCTGATTCAAGCGGCGTCAATTCTATTTCCTACCTTTGAAGCGCCCGCGTGGGTGATGAAAGCGGTCGTCGCCGTGATCGCGCTGGGGTTTCCCATCGCTCTTATCATCGCGTGGGCGTTCGAGATGACGCCGGAAGGAATGAAGCGGACCGAAGATGTGTCACCTGATGAGGTCATTCCGCAATGGAGTAAACGAAAGTTCGCGGCTCTGATCGTCAGCGTGGCGGTGATCGCGGCCGGCTTGCTGGCGTTCCAATTCCTGCGTTCGAAACCAGCGAGCACGACGCCGGCGGCTGCGATCGCTCCGGTATTGCCAGCGATCTCCGAGAAATCGATTGCGGTGTTGCCATTCGAAAATCTGAGCAGCGACAAGGAGAACGCCTACTTCGCCGACGGTATCCAGGATGAAATCCTGACGCGACTGTCCAAGATCGCGGCGCTCAAAGTCATCTCGCGCACTTCGACCCAGAAATATAAGAGCGCTCCGGAGAACTTACGCGAAGTAGGCAGACAACTCGGCGTCGCAAACCTGCTCGAAGGCAGTGTCCAGAAGATCGCGAATTCGGTCCACATCAACGTGCAGCTGATCCGGGTCGCGACTGACGAGCATATATGGGCAGAAAGCTACAATCGAAAATTAGATGATGTTTTTGTAGTCGAGGGCGAGGTGGCCGGCGCGATCGCCGACCAATTAAACGCAAAGCTCACCGGCGCCGAAAAACAAGACTTGGCAGACAGACCTACAAGTAACCCCGCGGCTTATGATGCTTACTTGCGAGGTCTGCCGAATATGGCACGCACCACCGACCCGGAGGCATTGAAGGCCGCCGTGCATTCGTTTGATGAAGCCGTCCGGCTCGACCCACAATTCGCGCTGGCGTGGGCTGCCCTCTCCCGCACCCATTCATTGACCTATTTCAATGACCTCGACAAAGCAGCCTCTACCAAGGTCGCCGCAGAAAAGTCTCTGGCCGAAGCTGTCCGACTTAAACCGGAACTGCCGGAAACGCAGCTGGCTCGCGCCGATTTCTACTATTGGGTCCTGCTCGACTACAAAAGTGCGCGCGACATGCTGGAGCAATTGCACCGGACATGGCCGAGTAACGCCGAGATCCTTCAGGTTCTAGGATGGATTTCGGCCCGTCTGGGAGAATGGAAAAAAAGTGCCCATTACCTCGATGAAGCAATCGCGCTGAATCCGCGCGATCTTTATTTGCGGGCGACCGGCTGCGAGGTATGGATGGCGCTGCGCGATTTCGCGACTGCGACCCGGAAGTTGGATGAGGCCCTTCAAGCATGGCCAGACGATCCCGCGATCCTGACGTTGAAAACCGCGCTTCTCCAAGGGCGCGGCCAGTTGGATGAAGCGCAGCTCATCGTCAATCGCTTAGTGCCGGGCGAGAGCTTCGTCGACACCCTGGGTGTCATCGCCTATCAGGCAATGCTGCGGCGGACGCCGGGCGTTGCGTTCAAATGTTATGAAACTCTTGAGAGCAAATCCAATCTCACTCCGCAGGAGATGGGATACCTCCTTTCGTTCGCGGACCTCGTGGAGCAGTCCGGGGATAAGGCCAGGGCACGGGCAATATTTACCAGGGCTCGCGACCTGGCCCCCACCGATAACCAATACTCCCTTTTTGTGCGTGCCTATGCTTTGGCAGGACTGGGAGAAAGAGAGGCCGCGCTCACTGCCATCGATAAAGTGAGCGCGCTGGTGGAAAACGACGCGCGTCTCAGCGGCACCACCCTGGAAATAAAGGCGCGCATTCTGACCCGGCTCGGTGACAAAGATCATGCGATACCCTTATTGCAGCACCTATTGGACATACCTTACGATGGCTTCGCCGCGGTGCCGCTAACTCCGGCATTGCTTCGCCTTGATCCGGCTTTCGATTCGCTCCGCAGCGACCCGCGATTCGAGAAGCTCTGCCAGGAAAAACAGCCGTGAATATCGGCAGCTTTTTCGCCGAACTTAAGCGGCGCCATGTCTATAAGGTGGGCGCTGCGTATGCGGTAGCTGGGTGGCTGGTCGTCCAGATTGTTACCCAGGTCTTTCCTATCTTTGAAGTCTCCGCGGTGGCGCAGCGGATCATCGTGTTAATCGTTGTCGCCGGATTGCCCATAACGCTCATCTTATCATGGCTGTTCGACATCACGTCGGAGGGCATCGTGCTTACTGGCGAGCTGCCGGTCAGTGGCGAAGCGCCAAAAGCACGGCGGGAGTGGCGCGGGATTGACCGCAAGCTCAACTATCTCCTGGGCGCACTCCTGCTCGTTGCTATTGCTTACCTGGCCGCCGAGCGTTTCGGACTAATCGCTGGATCCCAGAAAACATCCAACGGGGCGACAGCAATCCCGGCCAAGTCGATCGCGGTGTTGCCGTTTGAGAATCTAAGCGACGAGAAGAGCAACGCTTACTTTGCCGATGGCATCCAGGATGAGATTCTGACGAAGCTGGCCAGCATCGCTGACCTAAAAGTCATCTCTCGGATCTCGACGGCGAAATACAAGAGTAAGCCAGAGGACCTGAAGACGGTGTCGCAACAATTAGGCGTCGCGACCGTGCTGGAAGGAAGTGTGCAACGAGCAGACGGGAAAGTGCGTGTGAATGTGCAGCTGATCGACGCGCGCTCCGATACCCATCTGTGGGCCAGGAGTTATGACCGTGACATTAAAGATATCTTCGCGGTGGAAAGTGAAGTCTCGCAGGAAATCGCGGACGCATTACAGGCGAAGCTCTCGCCTAACGAAGCGGACAAGCTCGCGGCGGCGCCGACGCACGATCCCGAGGCTTATGACCTTTTCTTAAAAGGGGAATACGAGGAACACCAAGCCCAAGCGTCACGGAAGTTGGAAACCTACGACCAGGCCGCTACCTGGTATCGACAGGCGATCGCGCGTGATCCTCACTTCCCTCTGGCCATCGCACGCCTGGCTGAGAACGAGGTTTGGCGTCATTGGTATTTCCAACATCTGAACGACGCAGACTTACTAAAGGTCAAGAGCACGGCGGAGCAGGCGGTGGCGTTAGCGCCGGAGCTCGCACAGGGACATATCGCGCTGGGCTTATACTATTATCTTGCCAGGCGGCAGTTCGATCAAGCTCTCGGCGAATTCCAGCGCGCCCAGGAGTTGCAACCAAATAATGTCCAGGCGTTGAATTACGCCGCTCATGTCCATCGCCGTCAAGGTCAGTGGCAGCGGCATTTGTCCGAGCTGGCTAAATGTGAGCGGCTCGACCCGCGGGATGCTCTGATTCCGACACAAATCGGAGCGTCTTTCTGCAGGTTACGAATGTGGGAGGAAGCGAACCGCGCCGGCTCACGCTCCGTCGCGTTGGAACCGCACAACTTGTCTGGAATGATTGATGTGCTCCTAAGTCGCCTTAATGGAACTGGCGATATCGCAAAGGCTAAACGAACTCTGGCCACTTTTCCGGCGGACTCACTGATAGCCGTCTCCTATAAGTTTGGTGGAGAAGTTTCAAACGTCATCGGGCAGGGGCCCTATGTTTACGTGCTTATGCGAGACTACGCGGCTGCTCTCGAAGCATGGGGCAAGAAGAGCGGCACCTCCACGGCGGAGCGGGACGCTCTTTCCGCCCGAGCGGCGATTCATGTCCTGGCCGGCGATACGTCCGCGGCCCGTGACGAAATCGAACGCGCCCATAGCTTGGTTGAGACCAGCTTGCGCGAGCAGCCGGATGATCCTCAGTTTTTGGTCCAGCTGAGCTGGATTGACGTGGCGCTGCAACGCAACTCCGAAGCTCTCACTTTGGCCCGGAAGGCCGCCGAGTCGATGCCGCCGGAAAAGGATGCGGTGGAAGGTCCGGAATTTCTCGCGAATTTGGCAGAGATCGAGGCGCGCATCGGCGACGCGAGCGGAGCGGTCGAGACGCTTCGGCAGGTCCTTCTCCTCCCCGCCGGCATGGTGGTTTCGATCGAGCGATTAAAGATCGATCCGGTCTGGGACCCGATCCGCAACGATCCTGGCTTCCAACAACTCCTTGTCGGCAAGGAACTAGTGGGACCTAACAAGTAACAGGCCCGAAGTCATGAACTCACGCAACTTCTTCGCTGAACTAAAGCGCCGCAATGTCGTCCGCATGGTTGGCTTGTATCTGGTCGGCGCATGGCTGCTCGTGCAGGTGGCGAGCACCGTCCTGCCAATGTTCGGCGCGCCCGACTGGCTGCCGCGCAGTATCGTCATCTTGCTCGCAATAGGATTTCTTCCCACGTTGATCTTCAGCTGGGCATTCGAACTGACGCCGCACGGCCTGAAGCGCGATGAAGACGTTAGGCCGGAGGAATCGATCGCCCCGCAAACGGCGCGACGCATGAATCGCATGATCATCGCCGTGCTGGTCCTCGCGCTCGGATATTTCGCGGTCGACAAGTTCGTGCTCGGGCCGCGGCGCGAGACAGCAAAATCACAAACGGCACCGGGGCCTAACGAATCTCAACCCGTCGCCAACGCCAAATCGATCGCTGTCTTGCCCTTCAACAATTTGAGTCGTGATCCGGACAACGCCTTTTTCGCAGAAGGCATTCAGGATGAAATCCTCACCCGGCTCGCCAAGGTGGCCGACTTGAAGGTCATTTCGCGCACCTCCACCCAACGTTTCAAGAGCGCCCCTTCAGACTTGCGCGAGATCGCGAAACAGCTGGGAGTGACGAACATCCTCGAAGGGAGCGTGCAAAGATCCAACGATCAGGTGCGGATCAATGTGCAGCTGATCAATGCCGTAACCGATGCCCATCTTTGGGCGGAAATCTATGATCGGAAGCTGACGGATCTTTTTATTGTCGAAAGCGAGGTCGCGAAGACGATAGCTGACACTTTGCGGGCGAAGCTCACCGGTTCGGAAATGACGGCAATGTCGAGTCAGCCCACGGAAGATCCGGTGGCGCACGACTTCTTTGTGCAGGGACGCCACTTCCTTGCCTTGCGCCGCGACGATAACCTGCCGCGAGCGATCGAATTCTTCCATCAGGCGATCGCACGGGATCCAAATTACGCCGCGGCCTACGCTGGCTTGAGCGAAGCTTACATTCTCCTTCCCCGATACACCGGTGTCGACCCCAGCGAAAGTCGTCCGCAATCCAGGGTCGCTGCGCTGAAAGCCTTGGAGCTAAACCCTAACCTGGCCGAAGCGCATAATGCGCTAGCCAAGATCGCGATGGATTACGACATCGACTTCGCCGAAGCGACGCGGGAGTTTAAGCGTGCCATCGAGCTGAATCCGAATTATGCGGGCGCCCACCACTGGTTCAGCGGAACGCTCGAGTCGCAGGGGCAGTTCGCTGAAGCTATCGCCGAAAGTAAGTTGGGAACTGAACTCGACCCCTTCTCGGCTGTGAATCTGTCCGATCAAGGCAGGGTCTACGGCTCGGCCCGGCGTTTTCTGGAAGCCAAAGCGAGCTTCGAGAAAGCGCTCGCGATCGACCCTGCGTTTTCCTACGTGCACTGGCATTACGGCGAGATGCTGCAGGTAAGTGGTGATCTGAAAGGCGCGGCCGCGGAGTACGCCAAATCGCGCACGGCAAGTAACAGTCCAGAGCCAATCGCGCTGGCGGGACAGCTGGCCGCGATGATGGGTCGACCGGAGGAAGCACGGCAAGCGCTCAGGGATTTGGACGAATTGGAGAAGCACCGGTATGTGGATGTCTTCTGGCGCGCTCTTCTTTATCTCAGTCTGGGCGACAAAGAACAGGCGCTGCAGTCACTCGAGCAAAGCTACATCAAGCGTGAGGGCTACGACATCGTCCTGATCAAAGTGGATCCGATGCTTGATTCCTTGCGCGCAGAGCCTCGCTTCCAAGCGCTCGTGCAGAAGGTGATAGGATCGAAGGAAGAAGCAAAGTTGTGAATCCGCGCAACTTTTTCGCTGAACTAAAGCGACGCAATGTCGTCCGCATGGCCGGGTTGTATCTCGTGGGCGCATGGCTGCTTACTCAAGTCGCCAGCACGGTCCTTCCGACATTTGATGTGCCGGGCTGGGTATTGCGCGGATTGATCATCACGCTCGCTCTTGGTTTTTTCCCGGCGCTGATTTTCAGCTGGGTCTTTGAATTAACTCCCCAAGGCCTGAAGCGCGACGAGGACGTTCCGCCGGAGCAATCGATCGCGCCGCAGACCGCGCGGCGCATGAACCACATGATCATTGCCGTGTTGTTGCTAGCGCTCGGTTATTTTGCTTTCGATAAATTCGTGCTCACGGCACGAAGGGAGGCAGCGCAGTTACACCCAACAATTGCGACGAACGAATCGGCAGCTACCGCCAACAGTAAATCGATCGCAGTTCTGCCCTTCGAAAACCTGAGCAGCGACAAGGAGAACGCCTACTTCGCCGACGGTATCCAGGATGAAATTCTGACGCGACTGTCCAAGATCGCGGCGCTCAAAGTCATCTCGCGCACTTCGACCCAGAAATATAAGAGCGCCCCGGAGAACTTGCGCGAAGTAGGCAGACAACTCGGCGTCGCAAACCTGCTCGAAGGGAGTGTCCAGAAGATCGCGAATTCGGTCCACATCAACGTGCAGCTGATTCGCGTCGCCACCGATGAACATCTATGGGCGGAGAGTTACAACCGTAAACTGGACGACATTTTCGGCGTCGAGGCTGAGGTGGCCGAAAGCATCGCGTCTGCTCTCAATGCAAAGCTCACCGGGGCTGAACAGCAACTGCTGGCGCAAAAGCCGACGAACAATCCCCCAGCTTACGACGCCTATTTGCGGGGCCTCGGGCAACTTGGCGCTGTAACGGAAAATTCATTGAACGCCGCGGTGCATTCCTTTGAGGAAGCCGTGCGGATCGACCCCAAATTCGCGCTCGCCTGGGCAGAGCTTGGTCGCGCGCACTCCATGATCTATTTCCATTACATGGACCGCTCGGAGGCCCGGCGCACGGCGGCGGCAAATTCCGTGGCCGAGGCTGTCCGTCTGCAACCGCAATTGCCGGAGACGCAACTGGCCCGAGCAGATTTCCAGTATTGGGTCCTGCTCGATTACCGAGGCGCTCGCGACATCCTGGAACAACTGCACCTGAGTTGGCCCAGCAACGCCGATATCGTGCAGGATCTGGGATGGGATTCGGCGCGGCTCGGAGAATGGAAAAAAAGCGCCGAATACCTGGACAAAGCGATCAGTTTGAATCCGCGAGATCTCTACCTGCGCAAGTCGGCTGTCGGGGGTCGCCTCGCGATGCGCGACTTTGCGACCGCGCTTCGGATGCTGGACGACGCGCTCCAGATCTGGCCGGGTGACGTCGGTCTCCTCGATTTAAAAGCCCAAGCCTTCCAAGCAACCGGGCAACTGGATCAAGCACAGACGATTGTCGATCAACTACACCCGGGCCCCGATCGTGACGGCCTCAACGCAATCGTGAATCAAGCGATACTCCGGCGGACGCCCGCCATCGCGCTGCCGTACTTCCAAGCCCTGGGGAAGCAAGCGGTGGTGAACCTTTCCGACCTCCCTGACCTTATGGGTTTCGCGAACCTTCTGGAACTGTCGGGGGATAAGACAAAAGCCCGAGCCATGTTTCTCAAGGCGCGTGACGCGGCAGAAGCCGCTTTGAAGGAGCAACCCGACAATGCGCTTCCTATTACTCTGCGCGCTAGCGCTCTCGCGGGACTGGGAGAGCGCGATGCCGCCTTAAGCGGGATCGATCAATCCCTCGGATTGACGGCAAACGACGCGCGCAATCATGGAACCGTGGAAGAGATAAAAGCCCGCGTGCTAACGCGATTCGGCGAAAAAGACCGCGCCATCGCGTTGCTCCAACACTTGCTGCAAATTTCCTACGATGGCCCGGGAGAAGCGCCGCTCACGCCGGCACTCCTGCGTCTTGATCCAGATTTCGATCCGCTCCGCGGCGATCCTCGTTTTGAGAAACTCTGCCAGGAACAACAGCCATGAACCCGCGCAACTTCTTCGCCGAGCTGAAGCGGCGCAATGTCCTGCGGGCCGCGGCCTTTTACGCAGCAAGTGCATGGTTGTTGGTGCAGGTGGCGACGCAAGTGTTTCCCTTCTTCCACATCGCCGAGTGGGTGGTGCGCCGGATCGTCGTCGCAGCGTGCCTCGGGTTTCCTTTCGCGATGCTCTTTTCCTGGTTCTACGAATGGACTCCGCACGGCCTCCAACGCGAGAGCGAGATCGCGCCTGCCGAGTCGATCACCCGCCAGACTGGCCGGAAGCTTGATCGCTGGATCATCGCCATCCTGGCCCTGGCAGTGGTCCTGTTGCTGGCCAATCAATTCGTCCTTCATCGCGACGACGACAAAGCGGTCGCGCCCGCGGCAGTGGCAACCCCGATTCCGGGAAAATCCATCGCCGTGCTGCCTTTCAGCGACCTTTCCTCGAAGCACGACCAGGAGTCTTTCTCCGACGGCATGGCGGAGGAAATCCTTAACGCACTCGCGCGCATCAAAAATTTGAAAGTCGTCGGTCGGGCCTCATCGTTTCACTACAGAGGCAAGGACGTCGACTTGAAAACGGTCGGCGCCGACCTAGGAGTCGCGCACATCCTTCAAGGGTCCGTCCGTAACCAGGGAGAGCAGCTTCGCATCACGACCACGTTGTTGCAGACCTCGAATGGGGTGCAGGAATGGTCGAACACTTACGACGGCAAGCTCGCGGATGTCTTCAATCTGCAGGAATCCTGTGCGCGAGATATTGCTACACAACTAAAGGTTGTTCTTGGCGAAGACGGTCAGCAACGATTGGTCGATAAGTCGACTAACAACGCTGAAGCTTATGCGCTGTTCATTGAGGCGCAGACCATGGTCAATGCGCGGGTCGGCGATAACCTCCCCCGCGCGATTGCGAAACTGGAAAAGGTTACCGCCCTCGATCCAAAGTTTGCGCGCGCCTGGGCGAAGCTCGCCATCGCCTACGCCGTTCTGCCGCAGTACGTCCGCGGGAGTGACTGGCCAACGAACCTAAACCTATCCGAGTCGGCCGCGCATCGCGCCATCGCGCTCGATCCAGACGATGCCGAGGCCCACATCGCGCTGAGCTATGTCGCCTTCTCGCGTCGTCGCTATGTCGAGATGGTCGCACCGGCCGCGCGTGCGGTAGTGTTGGAACCGGAGGATTTTACCGCCAATTATTGGACGGCTAACGAACTCGCGGCCACGGGACGCTCGACCGAGGCGGAAGTGATCATCGATAAAGTTTTGAGCCGCGATCCTGCCAACGCCCTGGCCTTGTATTATAAGTCTATGCTTCGCTTCCTGGCCGGCGACAACGCCGCGGCGACCAGTGCGGCCGAGCGTGCCCAAGCCCTCGGCTTGCCCTTGGGCGGCCTGACTCTTTCTCAGATCTCCGCGCTGCACGGCGATTACGACCGCGGCGCCGAGCAATTGGCGCGAGCGCTGGCGACCATGGGCACGACTTTTACCTCGGCCCAATTGGAAACCATCTATCGCGGCGCTTACATGAGCGAAGCGGAGCGCGCCGCGGCCTTACAGGTGATCGCGGAACGACCGGACGATCAGTATGTCTCGAGTATGCTGCTCAGGGTGGGCGAACCCGCGCGCTCCTTCGAGGATTTTGAGCACAGTTCCACTGGCCTCTCCGACGCCTACCTCAATTTCCTTTGGTGTCCCGACGCCTGGTCGCGCAAGGCTCGCCAAAGCCCGGCCTTCCAAGGCTTCGCCAAACGCATAGGGCTGGTCGACTACTGGAAGAAAAACCGCTGGCCGGACCTGTGTTCTCCAACGCCGGAACACGGCTCCGACGCGTTCACCTGCCGATGAATTTCTTCACCGAAATCCAAGCGCGCACCGGTGAAACAGCGGAAGCAGTCAAGACGCTTCGCCAGGTCCTTTTCCTTCCCGCTGGCATGGTTGTTTCGATCCAGCGATTGAAGATCGATCCGGTCTGGGATCTCATACGTAACGATCCAGGCTTCCAGCAACTCCTTGCCGGCAAAGAGCAGATAGGACCTAACAAGTAACGCGTTCGAGGTCATGAATCCGCGCAACTTCTTCGCCGAGCTGAAGCGGCGCAATGTTTACCGCGCGGCGGTCGCCTACGGAGTCGTGGCGTGGTTCCTCACTCAGCTCACGACGCAGGTCTTCCCGTTCTTCGACATTCCAAATGCGGCGATTCGCTTTGTCGTCATTGCGCTGGCGCTTGGTTTCCCCATCGCGATGTGTCTCGCCTGGCTCTACGAGTTCACGCCTGAGGGTATTGTTCGTTCCGAAGATCTCAATCCGGCCGAAGTCCGATCGGCGCGTCGCGCGACGGGCCGGATTCTCGATTTCATTATTATCGGCGTGCTCTTGTTGGTTATTGCGATGCTGATTTACCAACGTGTTCCGTTTCGGACCGAAATCGGCGAAACAATTTCCCCGAAAAGTGTCGCGGTACTGCCGTTTGAAAACCGGAGCGAAGACAAGGCCAACGCCTATTTCGCCGACGGCATTCAGGACGAGATTCTGTCTCGCTTATCCAAGATCGCCGATCTCAAAGTCATCTCGCGGACATCGACTCAGCGTTATAAGAGCGCGCCGGAAAATCTGCGCGAGATCGCAAGACAGCTCGGGGTCGCGAACATCGTGGAAGGAAGCGTACAGAAGAACGGCGACTCGGTGCGGGTGAACGTTCAGCTGATCAAAGCAGCGAACGATTCCCATCTTTGGGCGGAGACTTTTGATCGCAAGCTGAACGACATCTTTTCAGTCGAGAGTGAAGTAGCCAGAGCTATCGCCGACCAGTTACGCGCGAAACTCACGGGTCCGGAAGAGCAAGTCATCGCCGCCAAACCGACAGACAATCCTGAGGCTTACGATGCCTACCTGCGTGGGCTTGCGTTCGCAATGAAATCGGAAAGCACACCAGCCAACGCTCTAGGCGCGCAGAAGTATCTTAGGCAAGCGGTGCAGCTGGATCCGAGGTTCGCCCTCGCCTGGGCGGAACTCGCCTCGGCCACAGCGTTTGGGTACGCTACCCTGAATCTTCAACCGACCGTCGCTTTGCGCGAAGAGATACGACACGCAGCCGAAACCGCCAGCAGTCTTCAACCTGATCTTGGTGAAGCCCTCTTCGCAAGGGGCGAATACTACTCAAATTGCATGAAGGATTACGACACGGCGGTGCGTTACTTTGAGCAGGCACGCCAACTCCTGCCAAATAATGGCCGGATTCTTCAAGAGCTCGCTCGCGCCTCACGCAGCAAGGGCCGTTGGGATCGGTGTGACGCTTATTTCAACGAAGCAGAACGGGTCGACCCACGCAATGTTGCCATGCTTACCCAGCGTGCCTTTTCCTATATCGCTCGTCGTCGTTTCCCCGAAACGCTCCGAAAACTTGATCAGGTTTTGAATATCACGCCGGACGATCCCTATGCGTCGGCTTTGAAGGCGGGGGTTGCCCTAATGCAAGGCGACCTTCCGCAGGCTGCTGCGTTGCTCGCACCGCTGCACCCGAATCCGGACCAGACTCAGGTGTTGGAAATACAAATCTATCAGGCGATCCTGGCGCGCCGGACGGATCAAATTATCGTTCGACTCAAGGAAGCGTTGGCGGAACCGAATCCAGCATTGGGGTATCTTAACGGCGAGTTGCGCTTCTGTTTAGGCTGGACCCAGGACGTCGCCGGCCAACACACAGACGCAAAGGAAACCTGGCGGCAGGCGCGCAGCGAGCTCGAATCCTTTCTCAAAGAGCAACCGGAAAATTATAACTTGGTCAGCGACCTCGCGCTGACCAACATGGCGCTCGGTGACAAAGCCGAAGCCATGGCCCTGGCCGAACGCGTTGTAGCCGCAAATCCGATGGAGAAGGATACGAATATTGCGCCCCGAACGATTGAGACCTTCGTCCGGGTGGCAGCGCAGACAGGCGAAACGGATCGCGCCATTACCGCGTTACAAAAACTGCTTTCTATGTGGGGTGGCGCCAGATTCAGAATCCCTTTGCCGCTCACTCCCGCGCTCCTCCGGCTCGATCCAATGTTCGATCCGCTCCGAAATGATCCGCGCTTTCAAAAGCTCTGTGAAGAGAAGAAGCCGTGAACCCGCGCAACTTCTTCACCGAGCTAAAGCGGCGCAATGTTTACAAAGTCGCCGTCGCCTATGCGGTCGTGGCGTGGCTGCTAATCTAATAAACGTCCAGGTCGTGAGCGGAGACGACTTTGCCGTCGTAGCCCTGTCGCACCTCTCTTAGTAAGCCTTCTTCCGTATCCTTCTCGCCACCGAGAAACATCTGGTGGTAGAGCACGAGTAGTTTTGGCTTCGCCTTGGTCGCGAGCGCGGCCAACTCTTTCGCCGAGGTGTGGAAGCTGGTCATGTACTTCCGCCAGTCGGCGTCGCTCGCGTCGTAGCCGAGCTGGGTGTACGCCTCGTGCAGAAGCACGTCGCAGCCGTTGCAGTTCTCGATCACACTCTGGCTTGGCGAGCAATCGCCGGAAATCACGATGACTTTGTCGGGTGTCTCGAACCGATAGCCGTAGGCTTCGCGCCAGGAGCCGTGGTGCACGGGGAAAGCTTTGACGGTGACGTTCTCGTCCTTATAGACGACGCCCGGCTTGATCTCATGTGCGTTCACTTTGTAACCGGTGCGGTTGCCCTGCTCCAATCCGTCGGTGCGAATGGCGATGTCTTCGCTATAAGCCGCGAGGATGTGATCGGTCATGGCTTTGATTCCGGTGGGACCATAAACTTCGAGCGGTTCTTTTCTCCCCATCACCCAGGGAGTAAAGATGAGGTCGGGGTAACCGACGGTGTGATCGGAGTGCAGGTGAGTGGCGAAAGCAGTCTTGAGTTTCGGAAGCGCGAGGCCGGTGACGCCGTTGCGGAAAGCAGCGGTCGAGCGGCGGACAACGCCGGGACCAAAATCAACGATGTAAGAAGCATCATTGACCACGACGGCGACCGACGGACCCGAACGATCGGGGTTAGCGGAAGGATTTCCGGTGCCGAGCAACACCACCTGCGTGCGCGGCGGAGCGGATGTTGGCGTCGGTGTTTGCGCGAATAGCGCAGCAAGCGGCAGGGTTAAGAGCAGAAGGACCGCGAGCGTTACAGCTCGTTCGATCTCTGATCCGCCAGAGGACGGATTCGCCGTGGCGAACCTCTGATCTCTACACACTGTGGTCAGGCGGAGCGTTCACATGCTTCTTGAACAACCGCTCGGCCAAACGCTCTACCGGCCGGCCGAGCAAGAGAATAACCGTGGTGAAGACGGCGGCGACTCCCAGGAGAGTCCAGTAACCGAGTCCACAGACAATGCCGAGAACGGCGCACATCCAAATTGTGGCCGCTGTGGTAAGCCCGGTGACGTGACCGATGGGATCACGCAAAATCACTCCCGCGCCCAGGAAGCCCACGCCCGTCAGGATGCCCTGAACCACACGGCCGATGGCATTGGGGTCGATCGGCATCGAACGCATCGGGGATTCGAGAGCGACGATCGTGGCGACGGCCGCGCCGAGACTAACCAGGGCATGGGTGCGCAAGCCGGCGGGCTTGCCGTGCAACTCGCGGTTCAAACCAAGAATGGCCCCGATGAGGAGCGCAGCGCCGAGACGCACGGCCGTTTGTTCAGTTCCACCCAGCACAGGACGATCCTTTGCTGAACCCGGCGACGAAAGGCAAGCTTTTAGTAAGGATGAAGAAGGACAGAACGCCTAAGCCTCCTCCGCCAAAGTGGCTACGGCGGCCGGGCGCTTAGCGTGGTCTAACGTCGTAGACATCCGACGGGGGCGACGGATTCGAACTATCCGGACGATCCAGGTTTTCGATAACTTCTTCCTGTCCGTGCCGGTGCCGGTGTCGATGTTGACCAGACGTGTTGTCGTCGTTGGCGCAACCGTAGCTGAACAGGGCGCAGCCGAAGAGAAGCAGGACCAGTTTGCCTTTCCTGGAATGGCGCGACTGGAGCCGGCTCCCGTGATCGTCGACCGAAACTTCCGAGCGCACCAATCGCGCATCGCCGCCGCACTCCGAGTTAGGAAAGCATTCGTGCATATAACAAGTTGTCCTCCGTATTTGACCGCGCCTTCGTGCAACTACGCGCAAAAGATGAAACCCCGCGAGCAAGAATGGTTCCGTATTTTATTCCGCGCAACCAGAGCGGCCGGCGCGCGGTTAAACAAAAAGGCGATGGATACGTTCTGGAGTGCCCGGTATATTTTCCTGATGTGGGCGCCGTGGCTGCGAGCGGGCTGGAGAGACACGTCAAAGCTTTGCTCGCGCCCGACCCGCACGCCGCAAGTGAAGTCGGAACCACCGATCAAGAATTCCAAGTTGTAATCAAATCGGAACGGGACGCGGTGAAACTAGAAAACGACGATCACGTCGAGAGCGCCGGTGAATTGATTGCGATCGCTGGAGTCGTTAAAGGGATGCGATCCATTTAGGGCGCGATCGAAACGCAGCTCGGGGCGGATGGTCACGCTGGCTGCGGGTTTGGGCACCGGCGGCTTGATATTCAGGCCGAGGGTAATCGCGCCATAGGTGGTATTGCCGCCGCCAACGGTGCGCGGGTCGATGCTCGGTTCTCCCGCGAGGAGCCGCATCGGGTCGTGGTAGTTGGCGAACGAGACGACGTAAAACCCTTTATCATCCCGAAAGACCTCGCCGCGGACGCCGACTGCGAGCCAGCTATTAACGGTGTAGGTAAAATACTGGGCCACGCCATAGGCATCCGCATCGGCGCCGGCGTCGCGCGCATAATTCAGATCAGTGATGGAGGTAAGTTTGTCGGTGATCTTCCAGGTGGTGGTGATGGTGCTGAGGTAGCGCGGATTGTGATCGTCGTGCGCCGTCTCGGGACCGATGTGGGTGGCCGCGGAAATGACAAGCTTGCTTTCGTTCAAGTCCAGGCCGATCCCGCCGTGAAACGCGAGCGAATCGTTGTTGTCCTTAATGCTGGTGTTCACACCTCTCGTTAGGCCGGCCACCAGATTGACGTGCGAAGTCGCGTGCCAGGTGGCGAGCGCGCCGGTGTGGTTAAGCGGAATCCCGAAATTAAAGATATAGGTGTGCGAGTAAAAGAAGTTGGTGCGCGGGTCGATGGTTTCCGCTCCTTCCATGGTAACGAACTTACCCAGCTTCACATCAACGCCGCCCTCGCTGAGAATGGGGAAGTGCAAATTGAGATACGCTTCGACGATGTCGGGTTGCAGGAGCGAAGAAGAGCCGGCGTGGTCAAGCAAACCTAGCGAATGAATGAAGCGCGCGTCGCTGCCATACATGACCTGGAGCTTGAAACCCCAATCGAACTCGCCGGGCTTGGGCACGAGGGCCCGCTCAAAGTTGAGCACGACCTGATTCAGCAGCGGCTCGTTCGCGCGGTCGTCGAAAAAACGGCCGAAGTTTTGATTATCTCGCGGGCTGTCCGGATTAGCCGTGATACCACTCTGGACCCAGCTGGAAATGGCCAAACGCGACTTCGCCTCTTCTTGTTGGATGACCTTATCCTGAACTTCTTCCTCCGACGGAGTGAGGGTTTGCCCGACTACTTCGCTTGCCGCGACCGAAATCAAAAGGGCCGCAACGAACCGCGTGAATCTTACGCAGAGCAAGCGGGCGAAGTCCTTTTTGAGCCACGGATGAACCATTCTTTCGGTCAACTGATCAAGCGCGCGTTGGTGCCACAATCAGAGGGGTTGACCGGGGCGAATAGCCGCGACGTCCATTTCCTCGTAAGCGCTCTCGCCGTGGATCGCGGCATCGAGGCCGAGTGCCTCGTGCGCATCCTCGACCCGCACCACGGTGATGCGATCGATGATCCAGAGCATCCCGAAAGTGAAAACGAACGCCCAGAGAGACGAGAACAATCCCGCGCCCAGTTGCTTCAGAAAAAAAGTTGTATCGCCGGCGAGCAATCCGTTGACGCCGCCGTTTGCCGCCGGATTCCACGCGGTCGAGGCGAAGACGCCGAGAAGCACGATGCCGAGAAGACCGCCCACGCCGTGCACGCCCCAGACATCGAGGGCATCGTCCCAGCCGAGCTTGTTCTTGAGCGCGCAAGCGTAATAGCAGACGACCCCGGCGGTGATCCCGATGATGGCCGCGGTCGCGGGCGAGACGTAACCCGCCGCGGGCGTGATGGTGGCGAGCCCTGCCACGGCGCCGGTGAGCAGCCCGAGGAATTTTGGTTTCTTCGAGACGCGCCAGTCCACCACCATCCAGGCGATGGCGGCAAAGGAGGCGGCCAGGTCGGTATTGACAAACGCGACGGCCGTAATCCCATCGACGCGAAATTCTGATCCGGCGTTGAACCCGTACCAACCAAACCAGAGCAAGCCGGTGCCGAGAGCGACGAGCGGAATGCTATGCGGACCGCGGTCCACGATCTTGCGTTTGCCGACGTAAAGAATAGACGCGAGCGCCGCGACGCCCGCGATGTTGTGCACGACGATTCCGCCGGCAAAATCTTTTACCCCCCACTCCGCCAGCATGCCGCCGCCCCAAACCATGTGAACAAAGGGAAAGTAAACCAGGATCAGCCAAGCCGTGAGAAAGAGCATGTAAGCCTTGAAAGTGATGCGGTTCGCGAATGCTCCCGTGATGAGCGCCGGCGTGATAATGGCGAACATCATCTGGTAAGCGCAGAAGACGAGCATGGGAATGGTGTCGTTAGGTGACGGCGTTGTCAGAGTAATGCCGCGCAGAGCCGCCCAATTCAGGTTACCGACAATGCCAAAGAAATCGGTGCCGCTCTTCTGGTCGCCCGAGAAACAGAGCGAGAAGCCGAAGGCCCACCATAGGACCGTGGTCCAGCCCATCGAGACGAAGCTCTGCATCATGATGGCGAGGACGTTCTTTCTTCCGACGAGTCCGCCGTAGAAGAAGGCCAGCCCCGGCGTCATCAACATGACCAGGCTGGCGCACAGGAGCATGAAGGCGGTATTGCCCGTATCGAGATGTAACATTGGTTATTCCTCCGTTGGGCGGCGAGTATTGACTCGTTAGGGCAAATGAGTCAAGACAGCAGACTCGGCCTTCGACGCAGCAATCTCTAAGGCGAGTTTTCGGAGACGCGCGAGCGCGAGCCGTTTCGGGGGGACCGCTCCCGAATGAACGACCACGAGACTTCGGCAGTTCGACCTCTGTCGTAGTGGACGAAGAAGCCAGATCTTAGTTTCATCCTCGACTTGGACAGACTGGACCTTTGCAGTTTTGGCGATGTGATTCGCCGCGCGAATTGAACTATGCGGCTCGAGAAATGACAGACCGTCGTCGAAATCGACTTCGAAGGCGTCTTCCCATTGCAAGTAACGGACGTTGCGAACGGCGAAAATTTGCCTTTGCCGAACGGCGCTTTGAGCGGGTTGAGCGTTTTCACAAGCGTCCTTCTTCCTCCAATTTTTCAAGTATCTTTACCACTCTTCGTGGCGGACTCCAATCTTCGAGCGGCGCTTTCGTCTCCAGAATAATTCGTCCGAGGAATTTGCCATCGTTATCATAGACGCGAACATGGCGCGGCGGGTGATCGCCTTTCCACCAGATAAAAAAGATAACCACCGCGTCGGATCTTCCCCACGCCGCATCATCCCATGCTTCGCAGCGAACGGTCACGCGCAATCAACAACGGTGTGAAGACATGACACGGCCCCGCACGGCTGATACGGTGCGCGACATGGAAGCGGCCGATTGGGCATCACTCAGCGACCCGGAATTGCTCGAACGCCGCATCTCCAAACTCGGGCTGCGCCTCGAGGGCACGGCGCTGGAGCCGTTGATCCGGCAATTCCACGACGAGCTTTCGGCCAAGGGGCTCGCGTTTCATCCACCGTGTCATATCGGCGATGAATGGTTCGTGCCGGTCGGCATTCCGGCGATCTTCGTGCCGTTTTTTCTGGTGCACGACCGGCTGCGCGCACTCGAAAAAACGATGATGCTCGAAGTCGAAGGCGGGACGAAAGATTGGTTCATGAAACTGATCCGTCACGAGGCGGCGCACGCTTACAGCTACGCTTACCGGTTGCCGAAAAAGAAAAAGTGGCAGGAACATTTCGGACGCACCTCGCGCGATCAGACGCCGGACTTTTATCATCCGCAGCCATTCAGCCGCAGCTACGTGATGAATCTCGACGACTGGTATGCGCAGAGCCATCCCGACGAAGATTTCGCGGAGACGTTCGCGGTCTGGCTCACACCGGAGCTCGACTGGCGCACGCGTTACGCGGGCTGGAAGGCGCTCGAAAAACTCGAATACGTCGATGAGCTGATGCGTTCGCTTGCGGGGAAACCGCCGGTGCACGCGCCGGAATATCGCCCGGCCGATTACGATTGCCTGAATCTCAAGCTCAAGACCTATTATGCGCGAAAACGGAAGCTCTACGAAGATACCTACCCGGATTTCTACGACGCCGATCTACGCCAGCTCTTTGCCGCGCCGGCCGGAATCACGGCGAGCAGATATCTGCGTCTGCGGCGGCGGCGGCTTATGAATGCGGTTTGTGAATGGACAAATGAAAGAAAATTTCGCGTGAACAAACTCCTGGTCAGACTGACGGAGCGCTGCGACCAGCTCGACCTCCATGTCCTTAACGACGATCCGCAGCAGGACTTTCGTGTTACCTCTTTCATCACCACGCTGGTGATGAATTATCTCTTCACCGGCAAATTCAAACGCACAAAGTAAACGTGAAGAAAAAACTCAAAGTCCTTGCTCTGTTCGACGCCGTCCGGCCGACCAAGATCGACCAGGATCTTAGCGCGGAGATGAAGACGGAGGATTGGAAAACCGAGAAGGATGTCTTCGCCGCGCTCGGCACGCTCGGCCACACGGCCGAGCATCTCGCTATTTTCGACGATCTCGATCTGGTGCGGCAGAAGCTCGAGAACTTCGCGCCCGACGTTATTTTCAATCTCGCCGACCAATTCAAGAACAACCGCGGGTTCGACCAGAACATCGTCTCGCTGCTCGAGATGCAAGGCGTGCCGTTTACCGGATGCGGAGCGACCGGGCTCGTCCTTTGCAAACACAAGGGGATCTCGAAAAAAATCCTCGGCTATCACCACATCCACGTGCCGAACTTCGTGGTCATCCCGCGCGGCCAGCGCATCGCGCGATTGAAGCGGCCGAAGTTTCCGCTCCTCGTTAAGCCGGTAAAGGAGGAAGCGTCCTATGGCATTTCGCAGGCGTCGTTCGTCGAGAGCGATGAGCAGTTCAAGGAACGCGTGGCCTTCATTCACGAGAAGCACGACGCGGATGTGATCGCGGAGGAATACATCGAGGGCCGCGAACTCTATGTGGCTCTGATGGGCAACTTGCGGCCGGCGGTGTTTCCGATCCGCGAGTTGGTCTTCCGCGAGGTGCCGCCTAACGAACCGAGAATCGCGACCTATCGGGCGAAATGGGACGAGGAATATCGCAAGCGCTGGGGTCTGCAGAATCAATTCGCCGAGCTTGATCCGGCGCTGGTCGCGCAGATCGAGCAAACATGCCGGCGCATTTACAGTCTGCTCACGATCGAGGGCTATGCGCGCATCGATCTGCGGCTCACCGCGAACAACGAAGTTTATTTCATCGAGGCGAACCCGAATCCAATTCTGGCCGCGGACGAAGACTTCGCGCTGTCGGCCGAGAAAGCGGGGTTAGGCTACCCGCAATTGATCGATAAGATTATCCGGAATGGGATGAAAACAGCGCGGGGGTAGCAAAGTAGCGAGCTGGGTCTGCGTCGCGTTTCTTTCGGCGCTGGCGCTGAGCGTTTCGCCAGCGTGGCACGAGCGACTGCACAACAACGCGAAGGCGGCCCAGCACGAACGCGCCGTCACTCTTATCGGGTGCCGGATCGGAGCGTCCCGGGACTCGGCCGGCCATTACAAAATCGGCGCGAAAGGATTGATGATCATCCGGCACGCGGCCGCCAGCATCGCGCGAAAATAACAAGATGCTTCGGCTCAGGCGTAAACGAGCAGGTCGATTTCTTCAGGAAGTAAGCTGGACACCTCCCGAATGACGTTGCCGCGAAGCAAATTGAGAAGGGCATTTCGTTTGGGCGCGCCGAGAATCAGGCGCGAGGCCCCGAGGGTGGCGGCGATATCGACAATCGTTTCGGCGGCGGAAGGACTAACGGCGTAGGCGAAGAGCGGTTGATGATCGCCGGCCTTTTGTTTCGCTTCGGCAAAGATGGCGCTCGCTTCTTCGTCGTCCTGCCATTTGCGTTTGGCGTCCTGCTCGGTCATGAACGGTTGCTCGCGCACGAAGAGCAAATAGAGCCGGCGCCCAGTCTCGCGCGCTTCGCGCAGGGCGAAGTCGAGCGTGCGGCCGGTGCCGCGGATCGCGCAGAGAAGCGATTCGGAATCGGACCGCCGGTCGGAGACCGACGTTACCGCGGGCGCGGCCGGCGAAGGGACGACCACCACCGGAATTTTCTCGGGCGGTTTTGCTTCTTTCTTGGCCCGGCGTTCCTGCACGAGGCCGCGCAGGATTAATCCGACGGCGAGAATAGTGACAGCGAAATAGCGCGCGTTCGGTTTATCGATCAGGAGCGACATTTCAATCGCGGCCATGACGATGAACGTTCCGAACATCAGGGTCCGTTCCCAGGTTTTGATCGGCAACTTCCAATCGGTCGCGGTCGCGCCGAGATTGGTGGCAATGGCGCCGACGACGCCGACCGCATAGAGATCGGCGAGTCCGACCATGTCCTTCACGAGAATGACGAGGAGCATCGGAACGATGGTGGCGAGAAGCATGCCGATGCTCGGCACGCCCCATTTGTTGAGACGTTGGAAAATCGACGGCAGCTCGCGATCGCGCGCCATGAGGAATTGGATCGTGATCAGATCGACGATCGCGGTGTTGACGGCGGAGAGCAGAAGCAAACCAAAAGTGATGCTGACGGCGAAACCGAAGGCGTGGCCAATCGCCGGACCGAGCGCACCGCCCACGAATGTCTCGCCCATGTAACGCAGCATGTAGTCGCGCACGCCTTCCGCTCCGGGCGCGTTGACTTCGCCGTTCGCGGTCTGTAACCCGCCGAGCGCGTGCATCGCGAGTCCGAGCAGCGCGGTGAAAATGCAAACTTCCACCATGACCCAGACCAGCGCAGGCGTGGAAGTCTTGCGCACGGATGGCTGGGCTTCAGTGCTGCCGGGATCGAGACGCATCACGCCGGTGGCGTTCGCGATCGCTTCCACGCCGGAAAGCGCAAGCACGATTCCGACGAAGCCGCCCCAGTTCGACCAAAAGCCGCCATGCAATGGTTGGAGGTGTCCGATGGCGTCCCCCATGTGCGGCAGACTGAACAATCCGAGAACGACGACGACGATCGCGGTCGGAATCGAAATCAAAAACGCCAGACCGCCTGTGTGCTTCGGCCCGAGCAAATTCAACAGGCCAATGATAAGAATGGCCGCGGCCGCGAATTTTTCCGGATGCGGCACTCCGAGATATTGAAAGGCGGAGAGCGCGCTGATCGCCGCGGTGACCAAATAATCGGCGATGAGGAGAAACGCGCCGACGATGGAAATGACTTCGCTGCGATGCCGAACACTCGCGTAAACGCCGCCGCCATCCGGATAGAGCCGGCAGATGATGATGTAGTTGATCCCGACCAGCGCAGTCAGGATGCACATCGCGCCGATCAGCCAGAACGACGCGTAACCCCCGACCGCGAAGGCGAGGCCGATGACGTACGCTTTGCTCGTGCCCCAGTCCCCGTACAAGATCGCAGCCGCGCGGGGCACGTTCACATTGCGCGGTCGCTTAACGTTAGTTGCTATCAATTGCTTCGACTCGGAACCGAGGCGGCGTCGTGCGGCGACGTGGCCCCACTTCAGCAAGAGCGGGGATTGGACCTGAACCTTGCACTTTAATGAAGCTGACGAGGTTAGCTGTCGGGCTAGAGCCATTAAATGCTCCCGATGCCGCGGCATCGTGCGCCCCGATCTACCCGCAAAGGCGGACAGAAGTTGGGTCCCCCGCTGGCGCGCACCGGGCGCGCCATTAAGCAGAACAAAGAACTGGCGAAAGCTTCTGACTAGGAAAGAGCGGCGTCAAGAAAGAGCTTGCCCCTCCCTCAGCCCACGATGGACAGTCCGCCACGGGCGATGGCTGATCTAATTCTCACGGAGACAGGGGCGGTCCATCGGCCACGCAACGTGGACTGGAAGCGCGCCGCGGCGTTGCTCTATGGCGATTGGGGCACGAGCAAGGCCTACGTCATCGGTCTCGCCTTCGTCGCGGCCGGATTTGCATCGCTGCCGATTATCCTGGCCGTCTGCGCCTTGACCGGTCTGGTCGGGATCAACTACGCGGTCATCTGCCGGTATTTCCCGGAAGGGGGCGGCGTCTATTCCGCCGCGCGCTCACAAGGCCGCCTGCTTGCGGTGGTCGGCGCTCTCCTCCTGGTGGCGGACCTGACCGTCACCGCCGCGCTCAGCGGCTGGTCGGGACTGACCTATATCATGGCCGGCGCCGAACAGATCGTTTGGCTAAAATTTCTTAAGGATCACATCGCGCTGACCACGATCCTGGTGCTGGTCTTCCTCGGTGCGTTGAACTGGTTCGGTCCGAAGCATTCCGGCAGTCTCGCGGTCGGACTGGCTCTGCCAACTGTGATCGTGGTCCTCGCATTGATCGCCCTCGCTCTTCCACATCTGACCACGAAATTTCTGGAGCCGCGGCACGAGAGCCTGGGCGCGCTCTGGGTTCAATTCGTCGGTGTGATCCTCGCGCTCTCGGGCGTGGAAGCGATTGCAAATCTCACTGGCGTGATGAAGCTCGATCCGGGCTCGACTCCCGACAAGCCAAGTGTCCGCCGCGAATCGCTCAAAGCGATTACACCGGTCGCGCTCGAAGTGGTTTTCGGTACGGCGTTGCTCGGCTGGGCCATGCTTTCGCTGCCGAACGTGATCGGGAAAACCATGGGACCGATGAGTCGCGACGAAATCACCACGGTGCTGGTCTCGCGAAAAGAGGACATGCTGCGGTTCATTGGCGAACAATTTGGCAGCGCGTCATTCGGTCCGGCGTTCGGACAGGCGTTCGGTTGGGTCGTCGGGATCGTTTTTCTTCTGCTCCTGTTGAGCGCCGCGAACACGGCGATCGTCGCCATGGTCGGGCTGCTCTACATGACAGCGCGCGATCGCGAAATGCCGCGGCAGTTTAAGAAATTGAACCGTCATGGCGTGCCGCTTTATCCGCTTCTCATTGCCGTCGGCTTGCCCTCCATTGTTTTACTCACAGCCACCAATTTCGAATCGCTGGCGGGTCTCTACGCCATCGGTGTCGTCGGAGCGATTGCCGTGAATCTTGGATCGTGCGCGATGAATCGCGAGATCGGTTTCACCTGGTACGACCGCGGTCTTTTTGGCGTGACGTTCGTCATTCTATTCTGTGTCGAGTTGAGCCTCGCCCACACGAAACCGGACGCGCTCTTCTTCGTCATTTGTGTGCTCGGGGTAGGCCTGGCCTTGCGCGCCTACACCCAAAAACGACAGGGACTGACGACAATGACCGTAACGCATCAGGTCGCGGCGATGGTCTCGCCCGATCTGGTGGCAACGATGCAGCCGCGCCTCCAGGAAGGTCAGAAAATCATGGTCGCTGCGCGCGGGATAACTTCCGTGCTCAGCTTCGCACTCGACGAAGCGCAACTGCGCAAGGCCACGCTTTGCGTGCTGTATGTGAAGGAGATCGCCGTCTTCTATGGCGGCGGCGGCCAACTCGGGCGCGCCAAATGGCAGGACGATCCCGAAGCCAACGCGATCATGTCCCTCATGATGAAGATCGGGGCCGAGCGCGGAATCTGTGTGCTCCCGGTTTACGCGGTGAGTGAGGACGCCGCCTCCACCATTCTCGATCTCTCCGCCACGATGGGTGTCGATTACCTGATCATCGGCGCATCGCAGCGCAACACTCTGGCCAAGCTCCTCGGTGGCAGCGTCGTGACTAATGTCGCGCAACAATTACCAGACTCGATTCGTTTGGTGATCTTTGGTTAACCACATGAGCGCCGAGACGCCCACCGCCGATTGCCTCGAGCTCATGCAGAGGCTGATCGAGATTCGGTATCAAAAGGCTTTGCATCATCAACTCATGAAAGCCGCCGATCATTCCATGCTCTCGATCGATGTGCTGGTCTTGATCTACCACTTCGCGAAAACGGGCGAAGGAAGCATCCTCGAGATCGGTTCGTTTTTGGGCGCGTCCACCATCGCCGCGGGTCTCGGTGCGCGCGACTCGGCGAAGCAAAAGAAAATCATCGGCATTGAACCAGGCGGCCCGCTTAAAGATCACCGCCTCGCAACCAGAGACATTTTTAGGGACCTCAAAAAAAATCTGTCGCGTGCCGGATTACTCGATGCCGTCACCTTGATCAACGGATCCTCTTTCGATGAGAGAACGATCGCCACAGTCCGAGGCATGACGAGTCCTGGGGAGATCGGCCTGTTTATCTTCGATGCCGACGCGTATGTCCGGCGGGATATAGACTGCTACGGCGACAGGCTCGCGCAAAATTGCTGGGTCGTGATCGACGATTACATAAGCGCCACCGACAAGGGTGGACCGACCCGCGCACAGGTCGATGAGTTGGTCGGCCAAGGGCGTTTGCAGCCGCTGGGATTTTACGGCTGGGGGACCTGGGTGGGGCGCTGGCTCGGTTCGGCGTAAATTTTTTTCTACCCGCAAACGACATCGATAGAGGGCTTTATGGGGAGTGCCGCGGCCGCTCTTATTGACATCCAAAACGATAATGGAATCTTCTCATCGCGTTAAGATTGTTCGGGCCAGCTTTTAAGAAGGCGCCTCTCACTCTTCCGCGGTCAATAGCCTATCGTTTAGTTTCCAACTCAGATTAATTCCCCGGCACTTCGCCGGAACCCGAAGCTCTTCGAGGAGCTTCCGAAAGTAAAACCCGCTGCTGGCATTGCCTTGCATGCTTCAGTTTTTCCAATTTCGCAGAGCTCGAACTCTGATCCCATTTTATGAAACCTAACTACCAAATATCACGACAACACGGCCGCCTCGGCGAAGAAAGTTCTGCGTCGCGGCTGCATTCAAATCATCCGTTAACCGACTGCCACTTTCAGGCCCCCGCGAGCGGAGCCGGCCCCAGCCACAAGCTGGCTCGGCCGGTCTTTGCTCCCGGTTTTCGCGATCTCAGCAACGAATTTCTCGGAGCGGAAACGACCCGCAGTTACGTCGCCGAAGTTCTTCTCTTCGCTGTCATCGTCGGCGTCTCCGCCTGGCCGATTGTTTCTATGGCGCAAGCCCTGGCGCAGTTGATGAAATAAAGTTCAAGAGGACGAGCGAGCGTTCGTCTCGAAAACGAACGCTTCACAAGGCGGCGCGAGCAAATTAGTTTGCGCGCATGCACTACCCGGCGCTCGTGAGAAATACGGGCGAATAACTGAATGAGCCGCTACCTCATCACCTCGGCCCTTCCGTACATCAACGGAGTGAAGCATCTCGGCAATCTTGTCGGCTCGATGCTTCCAGCTGATGCCTACGCTCGTTTTCAGCGGGCTCGAGGACGTGAGGTCCTCTTCATTTGCGCGACGGACGAACACGGCACCCCCGCCGAGCTCGCCGCCCATGAAGCCGGGATGCCGATCGATGAGTATTGCGCCAGGATGCATTCGGTCCAGAAGGATCTGGGCAGTCGGTTTGGGCTATCCTTCGATCACTTCGGTCGTTCCCATTCTCCGCAGAACCATGAGATCACCCAGCACTTCTATCACCAGCTCGATCAGAACGGCCTTCTCGAAGAGCGGAGCACACGGCAGGTTTACTCGATCGATGACAAACGATTTTTGCCCGACCGCTACGTGGTCGGCACCTGCCCGCATTGCGGCTACGAGAGCGCGCGCGGCGATCAATGCGAGAACTGCACTCGCGTCCTCGACCCGGCCGATCTAATCAATCCGCACTCCGCCATCTCCGGTTCGACCAATATTGAGATACGCGACTCGAACCACCTCTTTCTGAAGCAATCGCTCATGGTTGGTCGTCTGCGGGAATGGATCGACTCGCGAAAGGACTGGCCGCTGCTTGTCACTTCCATCGCTCGCAAATGGCTCGATGAGGGTCTGAACGACCGCAGCATCACCCGCGATCTCAGTTGGGGAATTCCCGTCGCTTACGAAGGAAAAGTGCGGCCCGGCTTTGAAGGCAAGGTCTTCTACGTCTGGTTCGATGCCCCCATTGAATACATCGGCGCCACCATGGAGTGGGCGGACGCGACCAAGAATAACTGGAAGCGCTGGTGGAGAGAGGACGAAGGCGCAGGCGATGTGCGTTACGTCCAGGTCATGGGCAAGGATAACGTCCCATTCCATACCGTAGGTTTTCCTGTGACTTTGTTCGGCTCTGAGGAGCCGTGGAAGGTAGTGGACTACATCAAAGGCCTTAACTGGATGAACTACTATGGAGGCAAGTTCTCCACCTCCGGCAACCGCGGCATTTTCATGGACCAGGCCTTGGAGTTACTTCCAGCCGACTACTGGCGTTGGTATCTCCTGGCCAACGCGCCGGAACCAGCGGACTCCAACTTCACATGGGAACACTTCCAGGCCACGATCAACCACGATCTTGCCGACGTTCTGGGTAATTTCGTGAATCGGATCGCGAAATTCTGCACGGCCCGCTTTGAAGGGCGGATTCCAGACCAGGGCGAGTATGGCCCTCTCGAAATCGAGACGACTCAGGCTCTCGAGCAAAAGCTAACAAGCCTGACCGGCTACATGGAAGCCCTCGATTTTCGCAAATCAACGAGCGAGCTCAGATCGATGTGGGTAATCGGTAATGAGTATCTGCAAAGAGCGGAGCCCTGGATGAAAATCAAAACGGACCCTGCCTCGGCGGGAGTATCGATTCGTTACGCGCTTAATCTTGCGCTCCTGTTCGCGTCACTCGCCCAACCGTTCATACCAGAAACGTCGGCCAAGATCACGCGCGCGCTTAACAACACGGATTCACCGCTCATCTGGCCAAGAAACGTGGCCGATAGGTTATCTCAACTTACTCCTGGCGCCGCGATCACTGTTCCTGAAGTGCTATTCGCCAAGATCGAGGATAGCCAGGTAGCTGAATGGGCCGAGCGGTTTGGCGGCGCCGAGAAGAAGCTGTAGCCACATCAGCGACCTACCGCCCGAACCGAAGGATCGGCGATCAACGCTCCCTGTGTCGTTTGCCGTCCTGTCCAATCGATTTCATTCCGATCGATGATCCGGACCGGCGAGACGGTAGTAGTGCCGATTCGTTTCAATTTGAGCCGTTTCGGAATGAGCGAACCGGTCACAAAGACGGTGCGTTCCTTTGCGTCCGGGCTTCGCTCATCTGGCTTGGCCCCAAGCGCGGCACCGGCGAGTAGCCCAGTCGCGATGAAACTTACCACAGACGCGGACGCCAACGTTCTCATGAGTGACCTTACAACGGCGACGACGCAGCGCAAACCACGTTGAAGATAGGTATGGTCGTCTTCGGATAGAGCGCATAGGATTCGGCGCAACATCCAGGGCTTTGACAGGTGCGTATTGCAATCGTTTCGGGCATTCTCTTTCTTTCCGGAAGTAGCGCGCTTCTCTTTCAAACCCTGTGGCTCCGGCTGAGCGGTTTGGCTTTCGGTAATTCGGTTTGGTCCGCGGCTCTGATTCTTTCGAGCTTTATGGCGGGCCTCGCTCTGGGAAGCGCCATCGCCGCCTCGACCACGCTCGGCCGGCTCCGGCCGCTGCGTCTCTACGCAGGATTGGAAGTAGTGGTCGCGATCTTTGGCTGCACTCTGGTGTTTGGGCTTCCGCTGCTCGGAGAATGGATGCGACCTGTCTTCCAGGCTTTCTGGAATCACCAGCAATTCCTCAACGCCATCCGCGTCGCGGTCTCGTTCTTGATTCTGTTAGTTCCGACGACCGCGATGGGGCTAACCCTTCCCATCCTGCTGGAGGATCCGCTTCTAAAGCACCGGGAGTTCGGCCGCAGCCTTGGCCTTCTTTATGGAGTCAACACGCTGGGGGCAATGGTCGGCGCGCTGCTCGGCGAAGCTTATCTGGTCCGGACCTGCGGACTCGTGGGGACTGCGTTGACGGCCGCTGCGTTAAGCTGCGTCGCAGCAGCGATGGCATGGATATTCACCGGGGGCGAGCCGTTGCCACCTGGGCAGATTCCACCACGCTTTCTATGGAAGCTTTCGTTAGGTAAACAACCGCCATGGCGTCTGCTTGCCGTAAGCATGGGAGCCGGCGCCGTTCTTCTCGGGCTCGAAGTAATTTGGTTCCGCTTCCTGCGTCTCTACGTCGCCTCAACCTCCACCGCCTTTTCCATCATGCTCGCCGTCGTCTTAGCCGGAATCGCTCTCGGCGGAATCATCTCGAGCATAATTCCAAATCGCGTCGAGACGCGACGGCGACTCTTGCCCGTGCTTCTGCTCCTGGCGGCCAGCACGACGCTTCTCTCTTATTTGTTTTTTCCAGTGCCGCTTCTTCCACCAAACAATCCTGCGTCGGACCCCGCGATCGTCCGGCAGATCGGGCAACTCTCATTGGCCCTGATGTTCCCCGTCGCGCTTCTCTCCGGCACTCTGCTCCTCCTCATCGTGACCAGTGTCCAATCCGAGGTGCCAGGCTGGATGAACAGCACGGGCCTCACCATTTTGTTCAACACCATTGGCGCTGCCTGCGGGCCGCTGCTCACGGGTTTCGTGCTTCTGCCCTGGCTAGGATTCCAGTCGAGTTTGATCTTTTGCGCGAGCCTTTACGCAGGACTGGCTCTGCTCACGAGCCAAAGGCAGAGCTGGTCCTTGCGACGGCTCTTTGGAATCGCAACGCTTGCGCTTAGCGCGGCCTTTGTCCTAATCCTGTCGATCTTTCCCTACCATCGCGACGAAATTCATTTCGCGAATGCCCGCCGCTCCTACGAAGAGGACGGTTCCGTCCTCCTCAAAAAGATTGAAGGCACAGCGGACACTTTTCAACTCCTGCGCCGCGATCTCTTCGGGGAACCTTACTACTATCGGCTCGTCACAAACTCCTATTCGATGTCGGGAACGCTGCCACGCGGCCAGCGTTATATGCGTTTGTTTGCCTACCTGCCGCTGGCACTTCGCCCCGACAGTGAGAATGCGCTGTTAGTGGGCTACGGCGTGGGCGTGACCGCCGATGCCTTTACGCACGATGCGCGGCTGAAGCATCTCGACATAGTCGATATCTCAAAGGAGGTCTTCGATCTCGCCGACTTGTATTCCGGGCCCGGTTACTCAAATCCATTGCGAGATCCGCGCGTCGCGACCTTTGTCCAGGATGGCCGATTTTTTCTCCAAGCCTGTCCGGATCGCTACGACATCATCACCGCGGAACCGCCACCATTGAAGACAGCAGGAACGGTCAACCTCTACACGGAACAATTCTTCTCGCTCCTGAACGGCCGGTTGAAGGATGGCGGAATCGCCAGCTTCTGGTTGCCGATTTACCAGCTAACCGGCGACGAGACCAAAGCAATCCTTCGCGCGTTCCATAACGTCTTTCCGAACGCGTCCCTCTGGGCGGCCTCCGACTTGGAATGGATCATGATTGGAATCAAACCCCCGCTTTCTCCCACGAACGAGGAGCTCGTTCGCAAACTCTGGACCGATCGGAGCTCGGGATCCGATTTGGTGCGAATCGGCCTCGAGTTGCCTGAGCAGATGTCCGCTTCATTCGTGATGGATGCCGAGGAAATCGACCGGATGACGAAGGGGGCTGAGCCGTTGAATGATTTCTATCCCAAGCGCCTGAGCGACGCGCAGCCCGACGTCGCAGCTGCTTACCAGTTCGGGTCCAGTTATCTCGAACACTCGGCCGCCCTGCAACGCTTTCTTGCTTCCGCGCTCATTCGCCAGATTTGTCCTAACGAACAGAAGAAATCGCTCGAGCAGCTCTTTCTCTTTCGCGAAACACGATATCGCTCGGAAATGAGCGGAAGCAACTGGTTAGCGGAGCTTGATCTCTACCTGCGCAATTCGCGGCTGCGCACGCCGGTTCTCGCGGTCCAGAACAGCGACGAGTTTCGCCTCGCGCTCGCGGAGCGATTGGCCGCTGACGCCCAGGCTTTGCCCGCCGAGGCAACACACGATCTGGTCGCGGGCGCGCTGGCCCGCCGGGACCTCGCGACCGCCATTCAACTGCTCGAAGCCGAAAACGATCGCGGCTTCACCAACATCAACGACTTCTTCCTGCTCACCTATCTCTACTGTTTGAATGGGAGCGTCGAGAAGGCGGAAGCCCTGGCCCGCGCTCGAGCCGGATCAATTCAGAAAGATTGGTTTGTCGATTGGCTCTGGGGAGAGTTGCAGGCGCAATTCGGATTTCGCCCTCCCACCTAAGGTTTAACCATGATATTTTCCTGAAGGCTTACTATCAATATCGCCGCAATGAAGATCGCCGTATTGTTTGGAGGGACGAGTTCCGAGAGAGATGTTTCCGTCGCGAGTGGAGCGCAAGTCGTTAAGGCGCTCCAAGAGGTCGGCCATGAAGTTCTCGCGGTCGACACGGCACGCGGCGTCCTAGGTCTCCGGGATCAGAAACGATTGCTTGCCACTGGAGTTGCACCCAAGCCACCTAAAGAAGAGGAACTCGCAATTATCCGCTCCGACGCGGCGGCACTGACAAAGTCAGCAAACTTCAAAGACGTGGATTTGGTTTTCCTTGCCCTTCATGGCGGGACGGGAGAGGACGGCACGATCCAGGCGTTTCTTGATTTGGCTCGCGTACCATACACGGGGACCGGTCATTTTGGCAGCGCTAACGCCATGGATAAGGACGTCGCCAAGCACCTCTTCCGGGCCGCGGGAGTCCCTACTCCGGATTGGATGATGGGGCCCGCTACACCGAGTGACGTTGAGCGACTGTTGGGCTATCCGGTGGCGGTGAAACCTAACAAGCAAGGATCGACCATTGGCCTAACGATCGTTAGGCGTCCCGAACTTCTTGAGTCCGCCGTCGAGTTTGCCTTTAGACATGACGACGAGGTGATGATCGAGCGATTCATTCCAGGCCGCGAATTTACGGTCGGGATTCTGTGCGATAAGGCGCTGGCCGTGGGAGAGATCATTCCAACTCACACAGAAGTTTTTGATTATGAAGCCAAGTATCAGCGGGGAGGCGCTCAAGAAGTTTTTCCGGCTGATTTGGACGAGGAAAAAACCAAGACTGCCCAGCAGTTCGCACTTAAAGCGCATCGCGCCCTGAAATTACGGGATTACAGCCGGGTAGATTTCCGGATGGATGAGAACGACAACCTTTGGTGCCTGGAGGTAAACACCCTTCCGGGAATGACGGCGACCAGTTTGCTGCCGCAATCAGCGGCGGCGACGGGGATCAGCTTCCCAGAGCTGTGCGACGAGATTTGCCGCCTCGCAATCCAACGCCATCGCAACAAGGCGTGAGTCCCTCGCTCGCCGCGACGACGGTCAGAACTAGCAGAGAAACGCGTTAAAACTTCTTCGTTAGGCGGACGTAAACGAAACGGCCCGTCGAATCGTAGGTGAACCCTGGATAGCCGGACCCATTTCCACCCTGGCCGGAGGCGAAGGGCGGATCGGTGTCGAATAGGTTCTTGACCCCCGCCGTGATTACGGTGCCGTCCAAGAGGCGGTCCCAAACGCTCATCTGGACTGAAGAGAGGGGGCTAGAACCCTTGTCGTTCTTGGAATAGTTCGTGGTCGTAGCCGTCGATTTATTGACGAGCGCGCTGAAATCGTAGGAGGCTTGAAGATCGAAAAACCATCGCCTGTCCACGTTACGGGTGTTCAGGTCGGCATCCTGCTCAATAAAGCCGTTTATATAGCGAACGGTAGCGACGAGGTCGAAGCCTTTCCAACTCCAATCGAGCATGCTATTGCCTCTCCATCGGTAGTAACCCTCCTGGGACTGGCCTGGATCAGTTGTAACACCGGCAAGTTGTTCGATCGGGCCACCGGCCACACGCTGCACCTCGAAAGAATTGAGATAGGTGAATTGCGTCAGCGAGGTAAAGGTGCCGATATCTGTTTGCAGCACGTACTGAATTCCGAAGTCGACGCCGTTTGCCTTCTGGGACGCTTCGTTCCGATTGGATACGACGATGCGCGTGATGGTGCCGTCCGGAAGGCGCTCCACCCGCTCTCCCGGCAACAAGGTCCCAGCTAGCTCGCGCGCCAGAACCGTATCGAGAAACGCGGACTGGACCACTCCGGTCCGGTCGATCTGCCAGAGATCGGTCGAGATGGTTAGGCCGGGTATAAACTTCGGCGTGTAAACGAAGCCTCCGCTGAATGTCTCCGAATCCTCTGGTGCCAGATCTGGGCTGCTCTGGATGAGGGTTGTTGTTTCCGGGTCGAAGGCACCCCCGTTCTTCGGGTCATGAGACGGTTGGATATCCGAGATGGGAGCGGAATACAATTCCTCCAGCGACGGTTCGCGGAACCCGAGCCCCCAGGTAAATCTCAGCGTGAGCGAGCTGTCGAATGGCTGCCATTTAACGCCGATTTTCGGCACCGCTACGTCAGTGTTGTTGTTGAGGAAAGCTTCATAGCGTCCAGCAGCCGAGATATCGAAGGAGTAAAATCCGGGGATCCTATTTTTCTCGCTGAAGACAGGGATGCTCGTCTCTACATAGAGGGCATAAGACTTACGTCCGCCGCGTGCCGGCGCGATCGCCGAATTACCAGCGACATCGCCGATGATGTTGAGCTGGTCGGGATCTTCGTTCAACGATTCACGCCGGAATTGTCCGCCGAGCGCGAAGCCAATTCCGCCGGCTGGCAAATCAAAAAGGTCCGTGGTGTAGAGGGTCGCGTCCAGCGTGCCGAGTTTCGAAGTATCTGTGTCTTTCGGATGAATCCGGGCAAATGCGATCGAGGCGTCGTTAGACGGAATAGGAACTCGGAAGTCGCCGAACGGGTTAAACGCGGTCGTCGTGCCGATGTATTGGGAGGAGCCCGGAGTAAATATGGGGTCAGCCTGGTTCATGATGCGGTTGAAGCGCGAAATCGAGACCTGCGTTCCCGTGGTGGTGTTTTTGATCTGGCTGTAGCGAAAGCCAGCGTCATAACCCCAGGTGCCGTTAAATAACTTGTCGCCGCGAAAGCCGAGCGTGCCGAGAAATGCGTCACTTTCGTTATCGAAAAGACGGTTGCCGAACTCCGCCAGGCGCGCGCGCGTTCCGCCCGAGATGATTTGGTTGAACGGGTTAAAGGGATTGAACGCTCCGGGAGTCACTCCCGTTTCCGCATAGGTCGGTCCGCCGGACGGCGTTGTTCCCGCGGGATTCGCGACTCGCGGCGGAACGGCGATCGTGACGAAGCCTGGAGTCTGGAAATTTCCCGTCGCAGGTGGTGCCAGCTCATTGTGCGTCTTCACGTTTTGATACATCGCATCGGCGTAGACGACCATGGCATCGCCAAGGAATTTGTGCTCCATCGCGACGTAACCTCCGTAGCGCTCAGAGTCCGGAAACGAGAGGGAGAATTCGTTAAAATTGAAACCGTTGGGACCGGACCTGGGGCGACCGGCTCCGTAAAGATAAGTGCTGGCCGGAGCCAATCCATTCGTGCCGTTAGGCGCGCTGGCGAACTGGTTTCCGCTCCCGCTCGGAATCACCGTCCCGCCCGCTGCCGCCACAGAGGCATTCGTCACCTGGAGGTTATAAGGGCTCGCATTGCTGCTCAGAAATGCGGGCACCGCCGAATAAGCGCGGTCATGATTGAAGATCGAATTACGATGGTAGTAATTGATCGTCCCGGAAATGTTCGTCTTGCCGTCGCCCACGCCGAAGGTCAGGGCGCTGTTGAATTCCCCCGAATCTCTATCGGTCGTGTTCCCGTACTCGATCTTCGCCTGCGCGCCCTTAAAGTCGTGCCAGCGCTTGATATTGACCACGCCCGCCACCGCATCGGCGCCATAGGTGGTCGACGCGCCATCTTTCAAGATCTCAATGCTTTCGATCGACGCTTCCGGAATCGTATTCAGGTCGACGAAGACGATGCGTCTGTTGCCCGTTGGATAGGGTGCGACGCGGCGGCCATCTAATAAGATAAGCGTGGCGCGCGCGTCGAATCCGCGGAGCGCGATCGTGGCGGCGCCGACCGCCGTGTTCGATCCGTTCTCGTTATTGGAAACCGGCACACCGTTCGCATTCGCGATCGGAAGATTGCGCAACAGCTCCTCGGTATTGCGCTCGCCGGATTTGTTGATCAGGTCGCGCGTGGTGTTGATGACCGGGTTCGGTCCGACTTCGGACGCGGTCGGAATAATGGAGCCGGTCACGAAGACGCGTTCGGTTGTTGCTTCCAGGGTGCCGTTGGCATTCACCGCCGGCGTGGGGGTGGCATCTTGCGCGAGCGCGCTGGAAACCAAAACAAGGGGCAGACTGACTGCGAGGGTTGTTCGGAAAAATCCAAACTTCGCCAATCCAATTTTGATCATAATGTTGTCTCCTTCGGTTCCCGAAGGGTCTAACAGAAAACGATTTCGGCGTTCAAGACATTTTCGGAAATTTTTTTCGGATGCCTTTCAGTCGGGCGCTGAGAACGAAATACCTAACGAGCGGATCGGGCTCGTTACTTATTGATCGTCACGCGCACCGTTTCCTCGAGCTCGTCGTTGACGTAAAATTCAACCCGATACTTTCCCTCGGCCCACCCATCAGGCGGGCGAGCAAGAGTAAACCGAGCGCTGGAATCGGGAGCCGGAGCGATCGTCTCCGTTTCGTCAACGATGAAATTGGGCTCGACCAGATCGCCGACATCTTCCGCGACCCAGGCGACCCGCACCCGGGCGTGTTCCGGCAGGCCGTGACCATGCCAGCGCACGTAGATGTTCTCGACGTTGGATTTGAATTCGGTCCTGGATCCGCCGGCTGGATCGCTGGAGACTTCGACGATCAATTTCTTGCCGGAGACGGCGGGCGACTTCTCGTTAGGCGGAGCGACCGTTGCCGCCGTTGACAGTGACGGTGTCGGGGCGACCGGCGCAGGGGTCGGTGGCAGTTTGGCCACAATCTCAGGACGTTTCTGCAATTCGAGCGTGATGCGTTGCAACAATCCACCCGTGGGTCCCCTCACCACGGTTGTTTCCTTCACGAATCCAATTCCGGGCACGAACCAGCGATCGAGCACGATCGACATGACGGACGAATCGGCGCAATGGAGATGCAGAGCGCGAAACCCGCCGGCCGGCACTATCACCATTTCCTCGGCAGCCACGGTAAAGTGCTGGTGCATCTCAATGCCCGCTTCTTCGCCCTCCGAGTCCCATGAGTCTCCGACCTTGAGCGCGGCCGGAACGATCGTTTGCGGCGGATCGAGTTTCGAAATTTTTCCATCCTTTCCCGCGCGCGCGTGACAGATTACTCCGTGATCGTCCACCGTCACCAGCTCTGTCCTGGAAATAACATCGTCCGCAAGAGTATCGAAGCGGATGAACTCTTTGCCTTCGAACGTCTGTCTCCCCGTTCTGACTTTCACCGTCGAATGAACCGCAGGCGCGGCGTCGGGTCCGCCAAATTCCTCCGTGGATTGGTAACGCCAGGTTGTTCCGTCGGCTGTGGGCAAAAATTCTCCGGCGCGAGCCATTGCGACAGCGCAGAACAGCATGACGGTGAGACCGGCTTTTCTCATGAGCCGCCACTCTCCACCAACTGTTTTGGCTTGGCGAATCCCGAGGAGCGCCGGACCAGTTAAGTCTTTCTTTACAAAATGAACCCGTCCCTGCGCATCCTGCTCGTCAGCAATTCCACGGTTCACGGCTGCGGCTACCTCGATCACGTCGAAGAGGAGATCAGGAATTTCCTCGGTCGCGCCAGAACAATCCTGTTTTTTCCATTCGCTTTGCACGATCGCGACGGCTACGCGGCCAAAGCGAAGGAGCGCTTTACCTCCATGGGCTACGCGGTCGATTCAGCCCACGCTGCCAGGAGTCCCAAGCAAGCGATCGCGGAGACGGACGCCATCTTCATCGGCGGCGGAAATACCTTCCGTCTCTTGAAAGCGCTCCAGGATCTTGAGCTGCTCGAGCCGATTCGCCGGCGGGTCCACGCAGGAGCGCCCTACATCGGCAGCAGCGCGGGCTCGAACGTCGCCGGCCCCACGATCAAGACAACCAAGGACATGCCGATTGTTCAACCGCGCTCGTTCGAAGCGCTCGGGCTCGTTCCGTTTCAGATCAGCCCGCACTATCTCGATCCCGATCCCGCTTCGACGCACATGGGCGAAACGCAGGAGGAACGCATTCTCCAATTCCTCGAGGAAAACGAAACGCCAGTGCTGGGGATGCGCGAAGGCGCCTGGGTAGTCGTCGAGAATCGGTCGGTGATGCTGAAGGGATCAACAGGCGCGAGAATCTTCCGACGCGGCCAGACGCCGGTCGAAGTCGTGGCCGGCGATGAGATATCCGGACTGGTGGGAGCGCCGAATGCAATCTGAGGGAACATTGCTGCTGCATCGCAGCGACGTGGACCGGTTGCTCAGCTTGAGCGAGTGCATCGGCGCGGTGGAGGAAGTCTTCCGATTGTCGGGCGAGGGAAAGATTCCGCCCGCCGGAATTCTCGGGATTAAGGCGGCCCACGGCGGGTTGCACGTAAAAGCCGGACTGTTACCGGGCCGAAGAAATTATGTCGTTGCGAAACTCAATACGAATTTCCCAGGTAACAGAACGCTAATGAGTCTCCCGACCATCCAGGGTCTGATCGTTCTATGCGATGGCGACAACGGCGTGCCGCTTGCGGTCCTCGATTCGATTGACATCACGATCAAGCGAACCGCCGCCGCTTCCGCGGTTGCCGCTAAATATCTCGCTCGGCCGGATTCCTCTGTCGCCACGATCTGCGGCTGCGGCCGGCAGGCGCGGGCGCAGCTTCACGCGCTGGGAACGGTTCTTCCTTGCCGAAAAATTTACGCCTTCGATCTCGATCAATCCGCTGCGCAGGATCTCGCCCTCGAACTCAGCAAAGAAATGAAGGTCGAGATCGAACCGGTCCGCGATCTGCGGGCTGCCCTTCAGAAAAGCCACGTCTGCATCACCTGCACAACCGCTGACAAATTCTTCGTGCGCAAAGAAGATGTCGCTCCCGGTACGTTCATCGCCGCGGTGGGCGCGGATGACGCGCACAAGCAGGAAATCGATCCGGCCCTGATGGCGTCGGCCAAAGTTGTGGCGGATCACCTCGAACAATCCTGCGCGATCGGCGACACCCACCACGCGATCGCCCAGGGCTTGATGCGAAAGAAAGACGTTTACTCGGAGTTGTCCGAGATTGTCGCTCGACGGAAACCGGGACGCACCAGCGACAAGGAAATCATTATTTTCGACAGCACGGGCGTCGCGATGGAAGACGCCGTGGCTGCGGCCGCGGTTTACGAAAAAGCCTCTGCCGCCGGTATCGGGCTTCGCTTCGACTTCGCGGGCCCAAGCTAACGAAAACATGCCCTCATAATAGTTCTGGCGCGGGAGGGCAAGAATCGGATCTATCAGGCTGAAGATCCTTGATCGCCCATGATGAGGACAACGCGGAAGCGCACTTTACCGCTGTGCATCTGTTCGTAGGCCTCGGCCACGCGGCTCAGCGGATATTCTTCAATCATCGGGTGCACACCAGTCAGCGCACTGAATTCCAAAGTATCCTGCGAATCTCTTGCGGTCCCGGAATACCAGCCTGCCACTGATCGTCTTCCGTTGATCAGCGGCAGGACGCTTACCGTGAGCGGATCTGCCGGTGCGGCGGGAATGAGTAGTTTGCCGCTCGGCGACAATCCTTCCACCAGTGCGGAAATCGCTTTTGCATTCGGCGCCGTCGCTAGGATCACGCGCGCGCCGCCGAGTTTTTGCAATTCCGCGGCGCCATCGCCGGCCTCGGTGTCGATGTAATGATGCGCGCCCAGTTTTCTCGCCAGCGCTTCCTTGTCTTTCCCTCGGCCGATCGCCACTGTCTTGAATCCCATCTGGCGTGCATACTGAACGCCGAGATGGCCGAGTCCCCCGATTCCGTGGACCGCGACAACGTCGCCGCCCCGCGCGCCCGAGTTGCGCAACGCGTTATAGACCGTGACGCCGGCGCACATGAACGGTCCCGCTTCTTCCGCCGGCAATTCATCCGGAATCGCCGCGAGCGCCGCCGCCGGTGCGATCAGGTACTCGGCATAACCGCCGTCGAAATCGATTCCGGTAATCTTTCGGTTAATGCACATCGCGAAATCACCGCGCCGGCATTGATCGCAGACAAAACAATGTCCGCCATGCCAGCCAACGCCCACACGTTGTCCTTTTTTCCATTCCGCGACATCAGCGCCGACTGCATCAACGCGCCCGCCGATCTCGTGTCCTAGCACGCGAGGATATTGAATTCCGGGCCACAGACCTTCCTTGACGAGCAGGTCGCTGTGGCAAATGCCGCACGCCTCCACTTTCACGCGGACCTGTCGCGCGCCCGGCTCGGGGATGTCGCGCTCCACCAATTCAAATTCTCCGCCAGGTTTACTGATCTGGGCCGCCTTCATTTTTTCATACTCATACTCCTCTGTTTTCATCGTTCCATGAATTTCAGTGTGCGGCAGCTGGGGCCGGCAGGAACAAAGTCGCTAAAATAAATGATGGTTTGCCGGAGGGCGAAATCATAAGGTGCGCCGCATGCGGGTGGTTTGTATGTCTGATCAAGAAGAGAACCCCGAAAGGCGAATTGACTTCGGCCAATCGACGCGGCGCATTTTTCTGTCCCTGAACCGCCTGTTTGCGATCGGACTCTTGTCGCTCATCTGCGCCACAAACGCTGTGGCGCAGAAAACGGAAACAGCCAAGTCACTACTTCCTGAGCCCAAGGATGCCGCGGTCCGCGCCCGCGAACGGCAGGCTCTGATCGAGTTCTATGAGGCGCTTGGCGGGCCTGATTGGATCGAGCGCGAGTTCTGGGGCAGCGACCGGCCGGTGGGTGAGTGGCACGGCGTCACCACTAATGCCGAGGGCTATGTGGTCCAGTTGACTATCTATGACAACAACGTGACTGGGCCGCTGTCGCCGGCGATCTGTCAGTTGGAACATCTGCACACGCTGCATCTCTCATTCAACAAACTCTCCGGTGCATTACCCGACAAACTTGGCGAATGCCGCGAGCTCAAGAACTTATGGCTGAAGGGAAACAAGATCACCGGGCGGTTGCCCGATCCGGTGGCCGCGCTGCCCAACCTTGAGTATCTCGATGTCCACGCGAACGAAATGTCGGGTGCGCTGCCTGCGATTTGGAACACGCCGAAGCTGAAAATATTTCGCGCTGATGACAACCACATATCAGGAGCGCTGCCGGCGCAGTTGTTGCGCCAACCGCTGCTTGAACACGTCTTCCTCCACAACAACGAACTAACCGGAACAATACCGAACACGCTCAGTCCGAACCTGAGTATCCTGATGCTTGCCAACAACAAGTTGTCGGGTCCGGTTCCGGAAGAGTTAGGCAAACTCAAAAAGCTCACGGATCTTCGGCTCAATCGGAACCAGCTCTCGGGACCAATCCCGGCGAGTTTCACGGACGCGACATCTCTCCAGGTATTGCGATTGGATCACAATCAACTTGTCGGCCCGATTCCCACCGGCCTCGCAAAACGCCTGATGGTTTTCGACGCGTCTAACAACCCGGGCGTAGTTCCAGCGCAGTAGCCGGAACGAAATCGTAATCGCGTGTCCACAGATGGCAATGTCTCGGGAGAGATAGTTACCGCGACCTATGATCGATAAGAACAGCGACTCGACACCGCAGGGCTCGGACAAAGAAAACCATCCGAATCGCGAGCATGACACTATCGCCCAGCGGCCAAGCCAGATCGGCGCGGGGGCGCCGACCACGCCACCGCATCCCGAAGCGGATCGCGCGAATCGCAATCCGACTCCAGGGGCTGAGCCGCCCGAGGAACCGGCGCGGGCGAAGTTGCGCGAGCCACATCGTGTCGCGGCCGGAATGGTGGCCGTAACTGAAAGCGTCCGTTTTACGATGCGTGAAACCGGTTTCACGCGCGGGCTAACTGATTGGCTCAAAGTGAACAAGAAGGACGGCTTCGATTGTCAGAGCTGCGCCTGGCCAAGTCCGGATGATCATCGTCACGTATTCGAGTTTTGCGAGAACGGAGTCAAAGCTCTCGCTAGTGAAGGGACCAGGAAGAAGATCACACCGGAATTCTTTCGCGAACATTCGATCGCCGACCTGCAGAAGCAAAGCGACAACTGGCTCGAACTCCAGGGCCGGCTGGTGCATCCGATGGTGAAGCGCGCGGACGCGACACATTATGAGGCGATCGAATGGGATGAAGCATTCGCGCTCATGGCGCGGGAACTAAACGCCTTACTTACGCCGAATGCCGCAGCTTTCTATACCAGCGGAAGGACGAGTAATGAAGCGGCCTTCCTTTATCAGCTCTTCGCGCGGCAATTCGGCACCAATAACCTGCCGGATTGCTCTAACATGTGTCACGAGTCGAGCGGCGCAGCGCTTAACGAAAGCATCGGCGTAGGTAAAGGCTGCGTAACTCTCGATGACTTCGAGAAGACCGATTGCATTTTCATCCTCGGCCAAAATCCCGGCACGAACCATCCGCGCATGATGACCCACCTGGAACGCGCGAAGAAGAACGGCGCGAAGATCGTGGCCATCAATCCGATGCCGGAACCGGGCTTGATGGAGGTGGTGAATCCAAATCCACAGGAATACCGGAACCCTCTCAAGTTCGCGGCCAAAATGCTGTTTAACAAAGGAACGCCGCTGAGCGATCTCTGGCTGCCGGTGCGGTTAAACGGCGACATGGCGGTGATGCGAGGCATGATGAAGGAGATGCTGGCGGAGGAGGACCGGAACCCTGGCTCAGTGTTTGATCGCGAATTCATCGAGCTATACACCGTCGGCTTTGAACCATTCGTTAGGCATCTGCGCGCTACTCCCTGGGACGTGATTACTCAAGGCAGTGGTTTAACGCGCGAGCAGATTCGCGAAGCGGCGAAGATCGCCATGCAATCCAAACGCATGATTACCTGCTGGGCGATGGGATTAACCCAGCACAAGAATGCGGTTGCTACCATTCAGGAGATAATGAACTTCCACCTTCTCGGTGGGCATATCGGGCGACCAGGCGCGGGGCCCTGCCCGGTCCGCGGCCATTCGAATGTGCAAGGCGATCGCACCATGGGTATCTGGGAGCGGATGAACGATGCGTTCATGGACAAGCTCGGCGCTGAGTTTCGCTTCGCACCGCCGCGCGATCATGGCACGGACACGGTGGAGACGATCAAGCAGATGCACGACGGCAAGATTCAGTTCTTTCTCGGAATGGGCGGTAACTTTCTCGCCGCTAGTCCCGACACGGAGTACACAGCGAGGGCTTTGCAGAAATGCCGGCTAACGGCGCATGTCTCGACTAAGCTCAATCGGTCGCATCTCATCACAGGCGAGATCGCGCTTATCCTGCCGTGCTTAGGTCGATCAGAGGTTGATCGGCAGGAAAGCGAAGAGCAATTCGTCACCGTCGAGGACTCGATGGGAATCATCAGTCCTTCGCGCGGTCACGCCGAACCGGCGAGTGATCGCCTGATGAGCGAGCCGGCAATCATTGGTCGCCTGGCGGAATCGACTCTCGGAAGCCGCGGCATGGTTGATTGGAAAGGCCTGGTGGCGAACTACGACCGCATCCGCGATCACATCGATCATGTCATTCCTGGCTTCGAGGATTTCAACGCCCGCATCCGCGCCGACATCTTCTACTTGCCTAACGCCGCGCGCGACGACCGAAAGTTCAACACGCCGGCTGGTAAGGCGCAGTTCATCGTCTCCGAGCTAATCCCGCTGAAGCCGGAACTTGGCCAGTATCTCATGATGACGATCCGCAGCCACGATCAGTTCAATACCACAATCTACGGGCTGAACGATCGTTATCGCGGTGTCTTCAACGGCCGCCGGGTTGTCTTCATGAATCAGGAGGACATGAAGGCGGCGGGACTGCAGCAGGGACAGCTGGTAGATCTAACGAGTCATTTCAACGGCGAGGAACGGGTGGCACGGCACTTCATGGTGGCGCCGTTTCAAATCGCGCGCGGCTGCACCGCGACTTACTTCCCCGAAGCCAACGTCCTCGTTCCCATCAATAGCACGGCTGATCGCAGCAACACGCCAACAAGCAAGAGTCTCGTAGTTTCGATCAAGCCATCTCAAAATGCGGAGGAAGCTGTCGATGAACTTCTGCGCAACGCGCGGAATTGAAGAGGGAGAAATCCGGAGTCTACGGGGCTCGAACCCGCAACCTCCGCCGTGACAGGGCGGCGCTCTAACCAATTGAGCTAAGACTCCTCGCGAAAAGCGAAGCAGGTTAGGTCGCGCCCTCCCCGCCTTCAACCTCTTTTTCGCCGCATTGAAGATTGCCTGTTCCGCGCGGGACAGATACAAAAGCCGGACCTCCGGCTCGCATGGCGCACGACGTTTTTATCTCCCACTCCACCCGAGACAAACCGGTCTCGGACGCGGTTTGCGCAGCGCTGGAGAATGCCGGAATCCGCTGCTGGGTCGCGCCGCGCGATGTGCAGCCCGGCCGCTCCTTTGCCGGGGAGATCACCCGCGCGATCCAGCAGAGCAAAGCGATGGTGCTGATTTTCTCCGCAAACTCCAACACGTCGGAGCAGGTGTTGCGCGAAGTCCAACTCGCGGTCGAGGCGAAGTTGCACATCCTGCAATTCCGGATCGAGGAGGTATTGCTCAACGACGACCTCAAGTACTATCTCAGCACTCCCCATTGGCTCGACGCATTGACTCCGCCGCTGGAACAACATCTCGGCCGCCTCGCGAACTCCATCAGGACCCTGCTCGGAAAACCTGAGAACGCGGCCGCGATTCCAAGCGCGCGAGTGTCTCTCACTCCACCTGCCGCGTCTGCCCAATCACTCGGAGAAATTTCTGGCTGCTCGCAGTCATCGCCGCCATTGTGATCTGCGGGATTGTCTTCGGAGCGATTTTGTTAAGGGAGCGAGTCCCGCCGCAACGCGAAGCCGGGCCACAAACGACCGCCACGCCGAGCGCCGCGGTCGTGGAGCCACCGGCCAGTCCACCAGTCGAAACTACAACCGCTCCGACAGAGCCGACTCCGTCCGAGAAGGAAGCACCGCTCTTCAGTTACAAGTTCGAAAGTACGGCGCGGATCGCCCAGCCACTTTTCGATTCGAGAATAATGAGCGTGCTGAACGCAAACGGCGAAGGACAGATCATCGGAAAGTCTGCGGGCATCCTGCCGGCGATGTTCGACACGGTGATACTCGATGATTTCATCGTCGAATGCGGGATGCGCGCCGAGACCGTTCCGCCGGGCGCGAGTTACGGTTTTATTTTTCGAGCCGCGGACGTCGTGAACGGCGGCATCGCCAAATACTACGCGCTCCTGCTCGATCCCAACAACCATGTGGCGCGGTTGAGCTGGTGGATGGACGGGCGATGGATGATGAATCCGGAACAAACCCTGCCGGCCGGTCTGCTCCGGGTTGGTCGCAAGAATCGCGTCACGCTCGAAGCCAAAAGAAAGCGATTCCGTGTTTTCATCGATGGTAAATTCGCGGCGGAATTTTCGATGGAGGGATTGAACGAAGGGCGAATAGGTCTGTGCCTTGCCGGCGTGGATTCAAAACCGTGGACGGTCCACTTCGACAATTTCCAGATCTTTCCGGCACCCACGGACCCGAGCGATGCGTTTTCCCTCGCTGACCCGCCGGCTTCGACCGGTTTGCGGCGCGACGCACGCGGCTTATAATCGAGCAGCCTCTCCGCATGAACGACGAGCGCAGTAAAGAATTCGAAAACCCCGAAGGCCACTCGGATAAACACGAGCTGAGCCTGCTCGAAGCGTTCGATCTCCTGGTCGCTTCCATTCCGCCGGAGAACCGGCGTCGGCGCGAACTGTTTGTCCTGCGCTCGCAAATTGAAGCGCAGGAAGAGACGATCGGCGAGGCGCGCCAGATGATCGAGAAGCTGGAGGAAGTCATCAAGAAAGTGACGTCGCCCGCCAATCGCATCGGCACTTATCTCAACAATCCGGCCAAGGAAACCGCGCACATCGTCGTGGGCGGCGCTGATTATTATTGCAACGTCGATCCGCGGATCAGCCTGGCGAAGCTCAAGAAAGGCACGCGCGTTTTGGTCAACGAAGCGTACGTGATCGTGGGCGACCTCGGTTTCGAGACGGCCGGACCGGTTACGAAGATCACGGAAGTCATCGGCGCGGATAGGCTCCGGGTCGGCTCCGAGCACGGGTTGCAATCTTTGATTCTGCAACGCTCGGCCGAGCTGATGAAGGCAACGCTTAAGGTTGGAGACGAAGTGCGGGTCGATCCGAATTACCGGGTCGCGCTCGAAGTCCTCACCCATCCGCAATCGCGCGAACATTATCTCGACGACGTGCCCGAGCTTCCCTGGGAAAAGGTTGGCGGGCAGGACCAGGCGCTGCAAGCGATCAAGGACGCGATCGAGCTGCCGCTTATCCACGGCGAGCTTTTCGAAAAATTTCAGCACGCGACCCCGAAAGGTTTCCTGCTTTACGGCCCGCCGGGTTGCGGCAAGACGCTCATCGGCAAAGCCACCGCCTACAATCTGACCAAGCAGCTCCGGGAAAAAAGCGGCGAGGATATGAAGGAATACTTCATGCACGTCAAAGGCCCCGAGATCCTGAACATGTGGGTCGGCGAATCGGAGCGGATCGTGCGAGAGATTTTTTCCACGGCGCGCGAGAAACGCCGGGAAGGTTACCTGCCGTTTTTGTTCATCGACGAAGCGGAAAGCATTCTCGGGACCCGCCGCGCCTCGCGTTACTCGAATATTCTCTCGACCCTCGTCCCGATGTTCTGCTCGGAAATGGATGGTATCGATTCGCTTCACGACGTCGTCATCATTCTGGCCTCAAACCGCGCCGACCTCATCGATCCCGCCATTCTGCGTCCCGGCCGGATCGACCGGAAAATCAAAGTGAACCGGCCGAACAAAGAGGGTGCGCGCGAAATCTACCGGATTTATTTGACCAACGATCTCCCCTACGACGGCGCGCTCGCGAAGGAAGCGGGCAACATCGGCGCCGCGATCGACCGGCTGATCGAGCGAATTCTCGAAGTGCAGTTCGCGCGGCGCGACGAGAACAAATTCCTCGAAATCACCTTGCGGAGTGGCCGGAAAGAAATCCTCTACCGGAGCGATCTTCTGAGCGGCGCGATCATCGCGTCGATCGTCGAGCGCGCAAAAGGAATGGCGATCAAGCGCGCCATCGCCACGCAGGACGATCAGGGAATCAGCGAAAGCGATTTGCAGCTTTCGTTCGTCGCGGAGTTCACGGAGAACGATATTTTCCCGCCGGCCGACATGACGGAGGATTGGTTCAAACTGATTGATTACGATCCGGAGAACGTCGTGAAACTTTCGCCGGTCCGGCGTGATGCGCGTTCAAAGAGTGCGCCGCGGGGCGGCGTGATCTGAAAACGGCGGTTTGTAAACCGCCGCTCCTTGTGATTGCATCGACGCTATGAGATCGATTGCCGTTCTTGGTGTCCTCACCGCTGCTACTTTATTCGCCCAGCCCACTCCGGAGCCGAAAACCGATGTCTCCAACAAGGCGCTGATCACGAAGGAGACGCCCGCGGTCAAAGCGCCTTCGATCAAGCCAGGCGCGGGAAACGCCGCCGCGCTCCGGAAAATCGCGGACGATTTCTACGCGTGGCGAAATGAGAATCTTCCCGTCGGCAGCAGCGACTCCGGCCTCCACACCTGGGACAATCGGCTGACCGATTATTCCGCGCCGAGGATTTCGGAACGCGCCCAGCATGTTCGCAAATTGCTCGACCAGGTCCGGGCGATGACGACCGCGAGTTGGTCGAAAGACGACCGGATCGATTGGATGCTTTTCCGCGCGCAGCTCGAAGGATTCGAATTCAACAATCGTATTCTCCAATCGGAGAAAACCGATCCGCAGCTCTACGTGGGCGAATGTTCGAACGGAATTTTTTCCCTCCTGAAAAAGGAATACGACACGCCCCGGAACCGCGCTCTCGCCGCCACCGCGCGTCTCCAGCAAATGCCGGCGATGCTCCTGCAAGGCGAACGCAATTTGCAGAAGCCGGTAAAACTTTTCGCGCAACTCGCGATCGATTCAGCGCGCGCGATCGATCCGCTTTTCAACGACAGTCTTATGACTCTGGCGCGGGATCTCGCGCCTAACGAACGCGACGCTTTGGTAAAGGCGCGCGATGCCGCGCTCGTCGCCATCCACGGATTTGCCGATCGCCTCGAGAAGAAGCTCCCGACCATGGTCGCCTTCGCTCCGATGGGCGCGGCCAACTACAATTATTATCTCAAACACATCCTGCTCCTGCCGCTCGACGACCAACAGGTGGCGATGCTCGGTCGCGCGGAGCTGGCTCGTTATCGCGCGCTCGAATCGCTCCTGCCCGATCCGTCCCTGGCCGATCCGAACCCGGCCCGGAGCAAAAATATTCCGCAAGATCAGGCGTCATTCCTCGCCGCCTACGAAAGCCGCGAGCAGGAGATGATCAGTTTCATGAAAGAGCACAAGCTCGTGACCATCCCGGATTATCTCGGCCGCTTCGAGATTCGCCAGCTGCCCGAAGCTTTCAAGCCGACCAGTCCCGGTGGCTTCATGAATCCTCCCGGCGTTTACGACAAGGATCCCTCGGGCTTTTTCTTCATCCCAACCTACAATCCGCAGTCGAAGAACTTTTACATTCGCGCCGCGATCGAGGACCCGCGGCCGATCCTTGGGCATGAAGGAATTCCCGGCCATTTCATGCAACTCTCGATCGCGAATCATCTCACGAACGAAATTCGACGCCAGCACGGCGATGGCGTTTTCGTCGAAGGCTGGGCGCTTTACGGAGAAGAGATGCTGATGCGCACCGGCCTTTATCCCGAAAACTCAGCGGCCCAGGGCCAGATCCTGCGGCTCTCGCGCTATCGTTCCGCGCGCATCGGAGTGGACGTGAATTTGCACACGGGGAAATGGAGCTTCGAGCAGGCGATTCAATATTTCATGGAAGCGGGCGGTCTCGATCACGAGGCGGCCGAAGGCGAAGCGGCGGGCGCGGCCTCGAGCCCCACGCAAAAGATCAGCTANNGGCAAATGGCAGATCATGAATCTGCTCGGCCGTTATCGTGACAAGGCCGGCGCGAATTTTCGGCTCGGCCAGTTTCACGACGATCTAATCAAGAATGGGAGTCTGCCGCTCTCGATCGTCGAGTGGATTCTCCTGGATGATCCGACCTCGATCGAACAGGTAATGCGCTGAGCTTCGCGCATGTCCGCTGAGGCCAGGTCGGTCGTTGTCGTCGGTGGCGGGCCCGCTGGTTTGCGCGCGGCGGAAGTAGCGCAGGCTGCCGGCGCTCGCGTCATCTTGTGCGATGCGCAACGTTCGGTCGGCCGGAAATTTCTCGTGGCCGGCCGGGGCGGGCTCAACCTCACCCACGGCGAACCGGTGGAAAATTTCCCGGCACGTTACGTCGACGAACCGGAACGCTGGCGCGATTTGCTCCGCGAATTTGGCCCGGACGATCTGTGCGCCTGGGCTGAGGAACTCGGGGTCGAGACTTATGTCGGCACGAGTGGCCGCGTCTTTCCGCGCGGGCAAAAAGCCGCCGGACTTTTGCGCGCCTGGGTGCGGCGATTGCGCGCCAGCGGCGTCCAATTCCGAACCGGCTCGCGTTTCGCCAGTCTCATGCGTGAAACAAATGGCTGGCGCGCCGAATTCCAAACGTCCTACGAGAAGTTCTCCCTCATGGCGGACGCGATCGTCCTCGCGCTGGGCGGCGCGTCCTGGCCTGAAACCGGTTCCGACGGAACGTGGCCCGCGATCCTCGCCGCCCACGGAGTCGAGATCGCGCCCTGGCAGCCAGCGAACTGCGGCTGGGAAGTGGAATGGCCAAACGAGCTGTTGGCGCGAGCGGAGGGATTGCCGCTCAAAAATCTGACGGTGCGCGCCGGCAGCGAATCGGTCTCCGGCGAATTGCTCATCACCCACCATGGACTCGAAGGTGGAGCGATTTATCGCCTGGGTCGCGCGCTTCGGTCAATGACCGAGCCGTCTCTCGCGATCGATTTCAAACCGCAACTCACCGTCGGAGCGTTGCGGGAACGGGTCGTGAATTTGCCCGAGGCGCGCGATTGGTTTCGGGCGTGGAAGTTGAGCCCCAGCGCTATCGCGCTGCTCGAAACCATCTTTCCTGACGAAAGCAACGATCGAGACCGCGTCATCGATCGCGTGAAGAATTTTTCTTTGGCCTTGCGCGGGCCGCGCCCAGTAGCCGAGGCGATTTCATCCGCCGGTGGCGTCCGCTGGAGCGAGCTCGACCAGAATCTGATGGTTCGGAAATTGCCCGGCGTTTTCGTCGCAGGCGAAATGATTGATTGGGAGGCGCCGACCGGCGGTTATCTCCTCCAAGGCTGCTTTGCCACGGCAACGCGCGCTGGCAGCGCCGCGGCGCGAGAAATCAGCCGGTCGCTCTAATCTTCGAAAAACAAATTGTTAGAAATTCGCGAACTTCGGCGCGCTAACGCCGTATTCACGTTTCAGAGGCACGAGTTCCAGGAATCGTTGCGTGCAAAGCAAAACCGAAGAGATGGCGCAGTACAAGTATTCTCATTACCTCGAGAACTCGTCCGACCCGAGATTCGATCCGGCCTTCCCGCCCGGGACCGAGGCGCCTCATTCCGGAATCTATAAGTGCCAGGGGTGTGGGACAGAGGTCGTCTCCGATGCAGGGGAGCCGCTGCCTCCGCAGAGTCATCACCAACATTCGCTGAATCAGGGCCGGATCGCCTGGCGCCTGGTGGTGGGGACCGCCTAACGACCAACCATCTGGGCGGCTCGGGATGACACGCTGGCTTTCGCGCGAGCGCCACCGTGGTTTATGTTAAACGGCGATGAAGCGAGTGTTCGGTCTCGAAACGGAATGCGGAATCACCATTCAGGGCGCGACCTCGGTGGATGTCGTCTTCGAATCAATCGAGCTGGTGCGTTCCTACACCGAACACGGCGCCCACATGAAGTGGGACTATCGCCTCGAAGATCCCCATCGCGATGCGCGCGGTTTTCGGGCGGCGCAGTTGCTCCAGGACACCGATGAATCCGCCTATTATGAGATCGACCGGAATCGGCCGCTGAGTTTTGAGGAAATAAAAAGCGACCTCGTTCTCTCGAATGGCGCCCGCTTTTATAACGATCACGCCCACCCGGAATATTCGACTCCCGAATGCACGACGCTGCGGCAATTGGTCGCGCACGAAAAAGCCGGCGAGCGGATCCTGGCGGAATGCGCGCGGCGCCGGAACCTGAAGCTCGACGCGGGCCAGGAAGTCCGCCTCTTCAAGAACAACACCGATTTCGCCGGGCATAGCTATGGCTGCCACGACAATTATCTCATGCGCCGCGACGTGCCGTGGGACCGACTCGTCGCCGACATGCTCCCATTCTTGATCACGCGGCAGATATTTGCCGGAGCCGGGAAGATGGGAATCGAAGCGGAAAGCGCGGGGGGGCAGCCCGGCGTGTTTCAGATTTCGCAACGAGCCGATTTTTTCCAAACGCTGGTCAGCATCGACACGATGAACAAGCGCCCGCTCGTGAACACGCGCGACGAACCGCACGCGGATGCAGACCGTTACCGGCGCTTCCACGTGATCCTGGGCGACTCGAACATGAGCGAATGGGCCACGGCGCTGAAGGTGGGAACGACCTCGCTCGTGCTCGACTTGATCGAGCGCGGCGAAGCGCCGCAGATCGAAATCGCGCAGCCGGTCGGCGCGACGAAATCGATCAGCCGCGATCAGGATCACGATTGGATCATCGAGCTGAGCGATGGCCGCAAGATTTCGGCGATCGACGTGCAGCGGCTTTATTTGAAGGCGGCGCAAAAGGTCGGAGCCAAGGAAGAGGAAACGCCCTGGCTCCTGCGCGAATGGGAAACCGTTTTGAATGATCTCGAGCGCGATGTCGCGTTGACGCGCGACCGGGTCGATTGGGTGGCGAAGAAGTTTCTGCTCGCGGCGTTTCAAGATGAAGAAAAACTTTCCTGGACCGATCCGTGGCTCCAGGCCATCGACCTCGAGTACCACAACATCCTACCGGACCACGGATTATTTTATGAGCTGCTACGCCAGGGCTCCATGCGCAGCATTGTGACCGAAGAAGAGATCAAGGCCGCCATTTTCAATCCGCCTGAGACGACGCGCGCCTTTTTCCGCGGACGTTCCGTTGCGCGCTTCAATGACGCGATTACGTCCATCCAGTGGGATGAGATTGCGTTCGCCAACGGGAGGCAAACTCACGTCGTGCATCTGCCGGAGCCAGCAGGCGATGCGCGACTCCAATCGCTCAACGCCGCGAGCCGGGATGCGCGGGATTACGAAGAATTTCTGCGCTCAATTGCCGCTAAGTAGTGGCGAGAAGAACGGCGCCGCCAAAGAACCTCGTCGATTGATAAGCGCGCGGACGCTCAATCGCTCGAATCAGATATATCACGAGCGTTCCATAAAAACATGTCCTTACCTTTCCGCGCCCAATTTCCCCTTCACGCCACCCGCTGCGCCCAGGCGCTGATCGCCTTCGCTTTTCTAGCGTTTGCCGCAGGTCAAACCTTCGGACAGGCGCCCGCCTTCTCCCAGATCATCGTTTTCGGCGACAGCCTGTCGGACGACGGGAATGTGAAAGACCGGACCGAGAATACTTCCGGAGGGGTGGTCAGCTATCCCAGCGGAAACTACAATTACGCGAACGGCCGGTTCACCAACAGCGCCAGCACCAGCCCTGGCTCCCCCGTTTTTGTCGGCACCTGGCACGAGCAACTGGCGCAAACCTTTCTTGGCTTACCGGCAGCGACCTACAGTCTGGGCGGCGGAACCGACTCCGCTTTTGGCGGAGCGACCACCAAGGACGGCACGAGCGAGCGCACCGTGATCTCGAATCCGACTCCTTTCGGTGGCGGACAATTGACGATCACGGTCAATAATATGGGTAAGCAGATCAGTGATTATCTGGCCAGTCACGTGGTTGATCCGAACGCGCTCTACATTGTGTGGGGCGGCGGCAACGATTTGTTCGATGACGACAGCGCCGCGAGCGTCTCGGCCACAGCCAGCCGAGCAGCTGCGTTGGTCAACCGACTCGCTCTGGCCGGAGCGAAATACATTCTCGTGCCCAATGTTCCGCCGCTCGGCGTAGTTCCAAATTATCTCGGGAACGAACCGAAAATGGGTTCACTGAACGCGGCGTCGCAAGCCTATCGTTCCCAGCTTAACGCCAATCTCGATTCGACCGTTGCCGCGCTGGCGGTGCAGGGCATCACTCCCACTATTTATCGGCTCGACGTCTGGGCCAATTTCGTCCGCATCACCGCGAATCCCTTTGCTTACGGTTTCGGCGACGTCCAAAACAGCTCGCAAGGTCATTCTGTTGTGCCCGATAATTTTCTTTTCTGGGACGACATTCACCCGACCACCTCTGGACACTACCAAACCGCGAAAGACGCCAACCGCGCGCTGACCACTCCGCCCGTCGCCTCGGCGAAAGCGCTGAACCTCGCCGCGCGGATAAATGTCGGCCTCGGCGAAAATGTGGCGATCGGAGGTTTCATTGTCACCGGCAACGTGAACAAGCGCGTTTACATTCGCGGACTCGGTCCCTCCCTGAGCAGCAACGGTGTTCCCAACCCGCTGTTGGATCCGACGATCGAGCTTTTCGATGGAGCTAACAGCTCGCTCATGAAGAACGACAACTGGCGCACAACCCAGGAGGCGGAGATCATGGCGACCGGTAACCCGCCCAAGAATAATTCCGAATCAGCCATCATTCGCACCCTGCCGCCTGGGCGTTACACCGTCGTGTTAGCGGGAAACGGCGGAGGGACTGGCAATGGGTTGATCGAGGTTTACGACCTCGACGCGGCAGCGGATGCGACTTTGGCCAACATCAGCGCACGCGGTTTTGTTGGCACGAACGATAACGTGCTCATCGGTGGTTTCATCATCGGCAGCGGCGATGAGGCGATTGTGGTCGTACGCGCAATTGGTCCGAGCCTCGCTCCTGCGGGGATTGCCAATCCCTTGCTCGATCCAACGATCGAACTTCATAACGGCAATGGCGATGCGATCGGATTCAACGACGATTGGAAAGGGACTCAGGCGTCGTCAGCCATTCGCGCGACTCAGCTGATGCCGACCGACGATCGCGAAGCGGCGATTGTCGCTTCGTTACCTCCGGGGAATTACACCGCGGTCGTTCGTGGCAAGAGTAACGCCACCGGCGTTGCCCTTGTCGAAGCCTACCGCATTCCGTAACGGCATGCGGCAATCTGGGGAGCGCACGCGTCCACGCGTGCTGGCGAAGGCGTTCTGCCATCGCGAACTTTTTCCCGATCGTTAACGTACCCGCGGCTTGGAGCGAAAGGTGAAAGTTCGTTTCGGCGACACGCCGAAACCAGCACGCGTGGACGCGTGCGCTCCCCAGACCCGAGGCTAACCGCGCTGTCTTCTCACGACCAGGTGATCAAGCGCAGCTCGTGCGTTTGCATGAGATGTGGATGGATCGGGACAACGCGCACGCTGAAACCATACGTGCCGCTGTCTGAAGCGGGCACCGCGCCTCGATAGATGTAATTCCCCTCGCCTTCCGCGGGCGAGCTTCCGTCGAGAACGGTGACGGTCGGATTTTTGATCCCGCCGTTGTCGGCTTCGCCGTGATATGCCTCGACGCGCACATGATCCGGCGCGACCGCGCCGAGATGAACTTTCGCGGAAACTTGCAGCGCTTCGCCCACCTGAATGTTTTGCCGGTCGGTGTTGCCGACCTGCACTTCGAGGATGCCGACCTGCGGCCAATCCTTGCGCATTTGCGCCTTCCATTTGCTGAGGCTCGTGGCGGCGGCGCATTCGTCGCGGCCAAATTCCCGGTGCGCCTTCGCCGCCGGCACGTAAAGGCGCTCGGTGTATTCCTTCACCATCCGATGGGTGTTGAAAACCGGGGTAACGCTCCGGATTGATTCCCGCATCAACTGGAGCCACGCCAGCGGCAGTTTCCCATCCGGCTTCGCGTAATAGAGCGGAATGATCTGGTTTTCGAGCAACTGATAGAGGCTACCCGCATCCACTTCGCTTTGGAAATCGACCGAGCCGCCCCTGATCTCGGCGCCGATGGCCCAGCCGTTGTTGCCGTTGTAGCTCTCGCACCACCAGCCATCGAGCACGCTCAAATTCAATCCACCGTTCGGCGGTAATTTCATTCCACTGGTGCCGCTCGCTTCCAGCGGCCGGAGCGGATTGTTCAACCACAAATCGACGCCCTGTACGAGCCGGCGCGCGATGTAGGTATCGTAGTCTTCCACGAAGACCATCCGATTTTCGAAACCGCGTTCGCGACTGAATTTGTAAACCTGCCTGATCAGCGCCTTGCCGCCCTCATCCTGTGGATGCGATTTCCCGGCGAAGATGAATTGCACCGGACGCGTCTCGTCGTTCAGCAAACGCTTGAGCCGTTCCTGGTCGCTGAAGAGAAGCACCCCACGCTTGTAGGTCGCAAAGCGCCGCGCGAAACCGATCGTTAGAATTTCCGGATCGAGAATGCGATTGACGCTGCGAATGGATTCCGGCGATTCGCCCGCGCGTTCGCGCGCCATCCGCACCCGGTCGCGCACAAATTCGACCAGGCGCAGTTTCAATTTCTGGTGCGTCTCCCACAATTGCGCATCGGGGATGTCGGTCACGCGGCGCCAGAAATCGGGGTCGGTCAGATGTTCCTCCCAATCGCCTAGATATTTTTGATAGAGGGCCGAGAACTCCGGCGCCATCCAGGTTTTGGTGTGCACGCCGTTGGTGATGCTGGTGATCGGGACTTCGTGCCCGGGCACGCCGGCCCAGACATCTTTCCAAAGCGAACGGCTGACTTCGCCGTGCAACTTGCTCACGCCATTCGAGTGCCGGCTCACGCGCAAAGCGAGCACCGTCATGCTGAAGGCATCCTGCGGATTCACGCTCGTCTGACCCAGCCGGAAAAATTCTTCGAACGGGATTTGCAACTGCGTCGCGAATTCGCGGAAGTAACGCTTCATCATTTCGCGCGGGAAGGCGTCGTTCCCGGCGGGGACCGGAGTGTGCGTGGTGAAAACGTTGGCCGAGGCCACGAGCTGCAACGCCGAATAGAAATCCAATTTCTTTTCCGCCACGTTCAACCGAATGCGTTCGAGCGCGAGGAAGGCCGAGTGGCCTTCGTTCATGTGGTAAACCTCGGCATCGATCCCGAGCGCGGTCAGCGCTTTCACTCCGCCGATGCCGAGCACGATCTCCTGACGGATGCGCATTTCCAAGTCGCCTCCGTAAAGTTCGGCGGTGATGCGGCGATCTTCCGCGCTGTTTTCCGCGATGTCGGTGTCGAGCAGGTAGAGAATCACGCGGCCGACGTGCAGTTCCCAAATCTTCGCCCAGACTTCGCGGTCGAGGAGACGCACCGAGACCAGCAGGTTCCGATCGCCACTCCGCACCTCGCGAATGGGCAGGTGATGGAAATTCTGGTTCAGGCTGACGGCATGTTGCAGGCCATCCTTGTCGATCTCCTGCTTGAAATAGCCGTGGCGGTAGAGCAATCCGATCGCTACGAAGTTCAGGTTGAGGTCGCTCGCCGACTTGCAATGATCTCCGGCGAGAATGCCAAGGCCGCCGGAGTAATTCGGGATCGATTCATGGAAACCAAACTCCGCGGAGAAATAGGCGATCGGTTTCTCAATCGCGCTGCCGGCGCCGGTTTTTCCGTAGGTATCCTTGCGCGCGAGATAACGGCCGAAGGCGTCGTGCACTTCCTTCAGCTCGCGCAGAAAATTCTTGTCCTGCGCGACCTCGACCAGCCGGGCTTGGCGGGAAAGCTGGAGCATGCGCAACGGATTGTGATTGGTGCGATTCCAAAGCTCAGGGTCGAGATGGCGAAAGAGGCGGCGGGCGGAGGGTTCCCAGGTCCACCAAAGATTGAAGACCATTTCGCGCAGCGGCTCGAGCGAGGCCGGGAGCGTGGGGATCACGTTATACGTGTGGTAGGTCGGCATGGAGAAAGTGCGGCCTTAATAAAAAGAGAAGCGTGAATCTGACAGGAAAAACTTTAGCATCAAGCATTCCATCGGTGGGGACCTCATGCTGCTGACCTCGCTACTGCGGTTGTTGTCGCCGCGGCGCGACCAGCAAGCCGAGCACAAGACCGCTCACAAGCCCGCTCAGGTGCGCGGCCATGCTGATTTGCGGCGTCGACAGATCGAATGCGGTTTGGATCGCCACAATCGCGACGATGTTTTTCAAGCGACGGCCGGCCAAGGGTTCGTGGCGGTGCCGTAGAAGAAATCCCGCCCAGACGCCGACGATACCCATGACGCAACCAGACGCTCCCACGAGTTGTTCGTAGCGGTCCAAAGCCACCCCGCGCAAGAGAAGAACGCCGAGGCACGACCCGAGGCCGGAGAGCAAATAACAAATGGCAAAACGGATCGCGCCAATGATCCGTTCCAATCCCGGACCGATGACGAACAGCGCGTAGAGATTGAAAAGGAGATGAAGCGGACCGTAATGCAGGAACAGCGAGGTGAGGAGACGCCAGTATTCGCCCGCGAATCGAACGGCCCACGGCTCCAGCGCGCCGAGGCGATGCAGTGTCCGCGGATTCGTCGAACCGCCCATCGCCATTTCGAGCAGAAACATGGCGAGATTCAGCGCGATGAAAATGAGCACCGCGGTGGTGGGCTTCGCCACGGCCCCGAAGACCCCGCCTGCCGGACGATCGTTTCGTTCGAGGCGTGAAAGAAGTCCAGCCGCGGACGGCGCGAGCGGCGCGGCCGCAATCACGTTGGCGCCTTCCAGCCGCTGCGCGATTTCCGCGCGCAGCAATTGATTGCTCGTCGTGGCCTGGAGTTTTTCCAACCGTGCGCAACCGGCGGAGATCTCACCGGCGGCGAGTTCCGCCGTTCCCGTCCAGAACTCAGTGAGGTCACGCGGCAGCTTGCGCAGTTTGGTTTCAAGCAGATTCACCAGCGCGGGAGCCCGGCCGCCAAAGGCCAGCACCAGAAGCAAACTGGAATGGTAGCTCCAGCTCGGTTGTTGCGCGGGCATCAGCGCGGTTACCAGCGTTGCGAATTCAATAACGAGTTCGCTGCGCGAGCCCGTCTCGCCGAGCGCGCGAAAATAAAGTTCCTGCAAAGCGAAATCAGTCTGCCGCACATCGGGCGGAATCTCGCCGCGGACCCAACCCACCAGATTGATCCATTCTCCTCGGAGCCGAAAAGCTTGAGCCGTGGCCTGCCGGCCGACATTCGTGTGGTTGTTTCGCAACGGCCCCAGGATCGCGAGCGCGGAAGAGAGATCGCCGCGTTCCGCGATTTCGAGCGCGCGCAACAATTCGCATTGCGCCCGCAGCGCCGCGCCCGGATGCAAAAAGCGCAACGCCAGGGCGAGCCGCCGCGCCGGTGCGAAACGTCGCTGCGAGGCGAGCTCCGCGATTTTTCGCAAGCCCAGCGCGGGCACGACCAGCAAGGCCAACCACGCGCCGCCGCCCACGAATCCAGCCACCCTGGGTGCGAGCGACCACGCCACCCCCGTCACGATCAACACCGCGAAAGCCGCCAGCCGCCACCCCTGATGCAATCCGCCACGGCGCCACGTTTGGCCCAGCAGAACCAACGGAGAAATGCATGCGATGAAAAGAAGGATGTGGTTGAGATCGATCATCAGATGCGTTTGACTTCACCGTCTCTCACTGAGCGTTGGACGTTGGACGTTCAACGCACCATGACAAGCAGATTAGCAATTCAACCGTTCCAAAATCGATGAATCTAAAAGTAACAATCTATCTCGACGTGATCTCCTCCTGGTGTTTCTGGGCCCAACCGGCCTGGGAGGAATTGAAGAAGCGCTACGCGGACCGGGTCGATTTCGATTGGAAGATTGCGTTGATGGATGCGTCCGGTTTTCCGAAATCGATCGAGCAAGCCGAATGGTTTTATCAGCGCAGCGGGATGATGATGCGTTCGCCTTTTATGCTCAAACCGGGCTGGTTTGAGCCTGATCTTCAGGAATGTCTCGCGCCCAATCTCGTGGCGGAAGCCGCGCGAGATTTTGGCGTGGCGGATGATCGCGTGCGGATGGCGCTCGCCAATGCCACTGAGCGCGACGGCATCCGGACCGGCAACTGGGAAGTCGCGGCGGAGATCGGAGCGAAGGCCGCCGGCCTCGACAAAACGAAATTGCTCGAGCGCGCCCGCTCGCCGGAAGTGGAAGCTCGCGCCCGCGCCAGCACCGCGGAGTTCCATGCGCTCCAGGTTTCGCAGCGTCCCACCTTCGTCATCGACACCGAGATTGGCGATCGCGCCATTTTCTCCGGCTTCGCCAAACCCGAGCCGATCGCTAGCACGCTCGACGCCATGCTCGATGATTTGGCGGCCTACGAATCGCATCGCGCGCATTTCGGCGAACCCCCGCCCGCTTGATGTTTTTGGGGGTCGCCGCCGTAGTTTAGCCTTGCCACAGAACGAATGTCGCTTACATCTTCCACTCGACCGGCGGACAACGCCCGTCCGTCACCGTGATGCCCACAGGCGCGGTGAGGCAGAAGTGTTTCGGTCGTCAGCCATGATGCCGGGAAAATGCGGGGAAACAAAATACGGCGTCGCGGTTCACTTCCCGTGTCGCCGGCCAGGAGCTTTGACTTAATCTGCAACCACAAATTCGTGTAAACGGTCGGATTCGCGCCCGCGAAGTGCGGGTCATTCTCGGATCCACCAGCGAGCAACTCGGCGTCATGAAGCTTTCGGACGCGTTGCGCAAAGCTCAGAGTCTCGGCCTCGATCTGGTCGAGGTCGCGCCCACGGCTAACCCGCCGGTCTGCAAAATCGTCGATTTCGGGAAGTTCCGTTACGACATCTCGAAACAGGAGAAGGACAAAAAAACTTCCGGGACCAAGCTGAAGGAAATCAAGTTTCGGGTGAACATCGACGCCCACGATTACCTGACGAAGATCCGGCACGGCGAAGGATTTCTCGACAAGGGAAACAAGGTCCGCGTGCAACTGCAATTCCGCGGCCGCGAGATGGCGCACCAGGAATTTGGAATGCAATTGATGGAGAAGGTGCGCGACGATCTCGTCGGAATGTCCCAGGTGGAAATGGAACCGAAGATCGCCGGCCGCAATGTGACGATGACGCTGTCGCCGCTTCCGGCCGCGCGGAGGAAACGCAAGTTCTCGGTCGCCGCGGACGACGCTGACGAAGAGGCCGCCGAGAAGAGCGCGGCCGCGACTCCGGAATAAGCTGCCCGCGCTACGGCGGTAGCTCGACCGGATCGGCGCTCGGAGCTGGCTCGACTGCGGTTGTCGTCACGGGAACCAATTCGTTCACGCGCGTGACGCTCAAGGCGCGACCGGTTGACTCGTCGATCGAAACCACCACGCCGCATAACCGCACCTCGCCTCTCGCCACCGGAAATGGCGCGGGCAGATTGGAAATGAAGCGTTTCACAATCGGATCGACCGCGCGACCTAGAATGGAATGGGCCGGCCCGCACATTCCGGCGTCGCAAAGAAACGCCGTGCCGCCGGGGAAAATCTGTTCGTCGGCCGTTTGAACGTGGGTGTGGGTTCCGATGACAGCGGAAACCTTCCCGTCCAGAAAACGGCCGATCGCAATTTTCTCGCTCGTGGTCTCGCCATGCGCGTCCACAAAAATCATGGACGTTTGCTTCCGCATTTCCGCGACCGCGGCTTCGACCGCCGGAAAAGGATTCTCGAGAATGGGCTGCATGAACGTTCGCATCTGCACATTGATGACGCCCACTTTGCCTTTCGCGGTTGCGAGCATGATGGAGCCGCTGCCCGGCGCGCCCGCCGGATAGTTTATCGGACGCAGCAAACGCGGCTCGGTGTCGATGAACGAAATGATTTCCTTCTGGTCCCAGATATGGTCGCCAGTCGTAATGACTGAAACGCCTGCGCGCAGCAGATCGATGGTGATTTTCGGCGTGATCCCTCGGCCCGCCGCGGCGTTCTCGCCGTTGACGATAACGAAGTCGACCGCGTGCAATTCTTTCAGACGCGCCAACTGCGCGATCACGGCGCTCCGGCCGGGCTCCCCGACCACGTCGCCCAGAAAAAGAATCGTCAGCATCCGCCGACCATCGTATTGAACAGCCGGAAATCCAAACCGTGATCTCGCCTCACCGAACCTTCCTCTACCTCTGCCTCTTCGTCTTCGCTCCTCCGTTCGCGCTCGCCGTCGATCGCCTCAGCATTCCGCTGGCCGATCCACCCCAATGGAAAACGCTGGCGAAATATCAGAACACCATCACGCGCGACGAATTCGAGCGATTGCTCACCGGCGTCTACTGCACCCACGGAACCAGCGAGGAACTGATTCGCATCGATTTGGCGAAGGCGTGCATCCTGATGGATCACGACGCCCAGACCTGGTTTACCCTGCGATTTGCCCGGCACGAGCCGAAACGCAAATCAGCCTCACGCCGGAAAAAAGGCGGCGTTCTCTCCGGGCTGAGGATCGCGCTAGATCCGGGGCATATCGGGGGCGAATGGGCGAAGATGGAAGAGCGCTGGTTCAAATCCGGCGACGCGTTGCCGGTCGAAGAGGGCGAGATGACCTTGCGCGTCGCCAAAATGCTGGCGCCAAAACTGCGAGAGTTGGGCGCCCGCGTTTCGTTCGTGCGCGACAAAACGGAGCCGGTCACGCCGTATCGGCCTAACGACTTCAAGGAAACCGCGCGCGAAATCCTGAAAGCCGGCGGTAATGAAAATCCACGGGAGGAGTTCGACGGACCGGACGACCCGCTCAAAGATCAAACCGTCCGGTGGCAGAGCGAGATCCTCTTTTATCGCAACAGCGAAATCCGACAGCGGGCGAGGCTGGTGAATTCCAAATTGCGGCCGGACGTGGTGCTCTGTCTTCACTTCAACGCCGAAGCCTGGGGCGACGAGCGCAACCCGACGCTCAGCGACAAGAACCATCTCCATCTTCTCGTGAATGGCTCTTACCTGCCGGCCGAACTCGAATTCGACGACGAACGCTTCGAGATGTTGCAGCGGCTGCTCAGCCGCGTTTCCGAAAAGGAAATCGCGATGGCCGACACGGTCGCTCCGGTCCTGGCGAAGGAAACGGGTTTGCCGCCCTATCAATACACGACCGATAACGTGATCAAAGTCGGGACGAGCGGTTATGTTTACGCGCGCAACCTCATGGCCACGCGGCTCTATCGTTGCCCGGTCGTTTACTTCGAGCCCTACGTCATGAACAGCAACGAAGTCGTCGCGCGCGTTCAGGCGGGAGATTACGAAGGGACGCGTCCGATCAACGGCGTGGAGCGTCCGAGCATTTATCGCGAGTATGTGGACGGCGTGGTAAAAGGCTTGGTCGAATATTATCGAGCAGCGCGCAGATAAGAAATCCGAATGGGCCGCGATTTCCTCGGGGAGCGCAGGCTGCTAGCCTGCAGTGGCCGGCAGCTTGCCGGCCACACTGAGCGCCGCGAGGCGCTCCCTCAGAGACAACGCCCATCACGCGTCTCGGCAGGCTGCCGAGACGAGCAGGCTGGCAGCCTGCGCTCCCCAGAGGAAATCGCGGCCGCGTCAAAGCTGTTTCACGGCAATCGTGATGTCGTCCATCGTCACGTCGGTGACGAGCCGCGCGGAACCGATCGCGGGCACGACCACAAAGCGCACTTCGCCGCGCGCGAATTTTTTGTCGAAGCGGATCGCCTCCAAGATTTTCTCTCGCGGAAAATCCGCCGGCAAACGCGTCGGCAACTCAAATGCTCTCAGCGCCTCGACGATTTTCTGCCGCTCCGCTTCGGGTAAACCAGCTTTTCGAACAGAAATCTCGCAAGCCGCCGCGATTCCCAAACTCACCGCTTCGCCGTGGAGAAAAGTTTGGTACGCCCCTGCCCGCTCGATGGCGTGCCCAACGGTGTGGCCGAAATTCAGCAACGCCCGTTCACCGGTTGTCTCCCGTTCGTCGGTGGCGACGATCGCCGCTTTGATCTCGAGGTTGCGGCGCACCAGCGTCGCCAAGTCCGCGCGATTGAAGCGTCGGAGCATTTCAAACATCTCGGCGTCGCGAATGACGGCATGCTTCACGATCTCCGCGAAACCCTGGCTCCATTCACGCGGCGGCAAACTGGCCAGGGCATCGACATCCGAGATCACCAGCGCCGGCTGATGCCATGCGCCGACGAGATTTTTTCCCAAGGCTACATTCACCGCGGTCTTTCCCCCGATCGAACTGTCCACCTGCGCGAGCAGCGTCGTCGGGACCTGAACGCACGGAATTCCGCGATGATAGATCGCCGATGCAAATCCCGCGAGATCGCCCACCATTCCACCGCCGAGCGCCACGACGAACGACGAACGATCCAGCCCCGCGGCGATCATCCGGCCGCAAATCGTTTCCGCTTCGCTCATCGTCTTCGATTTTTCGCCGGGCCGAACCGTGATCAATACGGATTGAAACCCAGCATTCGTTAGGCTTTGGGAAACGGCCTGCGCGAACAGGGCAGCGACATTGTCATCCGAAATAATCGCGCAACCCGGCCCGCGGAGTTTTTCACGGATGAGCGCGCCGGTCTGCCCAAGGATTTGCGAACCGACCACGACGTCGTAACTCTGCGCGCCTGCTCGAACGATGACTGGATTCACAAGGCCTCCACCGTACCGGCGGTGTTCGTTGCGCAAAAGACAAAAGCGCCATCCTGCGTTCGAGTTACCTTGACAAACCGGTCCGCCGTTCCTCTAAATGAAGCATGCCTGATCCAGTAAATCCGACGCCGCTTCCGTCCGCGAATCCTCCCCCCGGGCCGACTGCCACTCCCGGTTCGACGGGATTGCCCTCGAATGTCGCGGCCGCTCTGGCCTGCATTCCGCTCATCGGCGGATTGATTTTTTACATCCTGGAGAAACACGATCAATTCGTTCGCTTCTACGCGATGCAATCGATCATCTTTGGCGGCATTTGGTTTCTCTTCAACATCATCTCCTGGGTCATGCATGTGATTTTCTGGTCCATCCCGGTGGCCGGGCCAATCTTCGCAGGGCTGTGGGTTTTCGTTTCCGCGCTGGTCCACCTTGGTTTCCTGGTGGTGATGATCATCGCGATGGTGAAAGCATTCACCGGCGCGCGCTGGGACATTCCATGGGTCGGGCCGATGGCGCGCAAGCAGATCGGCGAGACGGTTTAACAAGCCAGAAGCTTCACGACGATCTCAGTCAGGACCAGTTCGTGATCGAGCTGACTGCTGACCAGGCGCACATTCGCCTCCAGGCAGGCTTCGAGCCCGGCGATCAGCTTCGGGGTTTCAAAGCGATGCGCCTGCTGCGCGGCGATGCCGAGAGCGTAGCCGTTGATCGAGCCATCTTTTTTTCGCGGCAAATGTTCGGTCGCGTCGGCCGGCAACCGGTTCAGCGCTGAGATGAAGCTGAACGGCGCCTGCGGACGCGCCATCCGGTTGCGCTCCATCAAATCTTTCGCGAGCAAAAGATTCCGGATCGTCGGCAGAATCGCGACGAGCAAAATGCCGATGGCCGTTTCGCCCTGATCGAGCAGGCGTTTGACCAGCACAAGCGCGCGCTCCAGATCGCAGGCGGCAAGCGCATTGCCCAACTCGAAAATTACTCCAGCGCGGGAAAGCGGGACGAGTTCGCGCACTTGCTCTACTCCGACCTGACGCGTTTCGCCCAGGTAGAGATCGATCTTTTCCAGTTCGTTTTCGATCTGGCGGGTGTCGCCGCCGGTGAGCAGCACAAACAGATCGAGCGCTTCTTCATCGAAACGCAGGCCGCGTTTTTTCGCGCGCCCCCTCACGATCTCGGTCGCTTCTTCCTCCCAACCGGCGCGAGTGGAATCAAGGCGATCGATCACCTGCACTTCGGCGCGTTTCGCCAGCGTCCTGTAAAAGGAGCGGCGCTTGTCGGTTTCCGTCGCGCTGAGCAAAAACGTGACCCCGTCGCCGAGACCGGCGTCGAGCATTTCTCCCAAGTCCTCCAGCGCTGACTGCACCGCGGCGGACCGCCCAATCACGCTGTCGGCCATGCAGTTTGCGTTCTTCAGCCAGACCAATTTTCCGCCGCCAAAAAACGGCAGCGTTTGCAAAGCGTCGATGGCCGACCTGATCCGCGAGACTGCCTGATCGACGTTGTCGGCGCAAGCATCGATGACTTCGACGCCGAATTCTCCGGCGTCCGGCGGGGTCAACTTCGCGGCGAGTTCGGCCGCCACCCGCTTCACTTCGCTTTCGTCCGACCCGACGACCGCGTGGACGTTGGATTCTGTTTGGGCGAGTTTCGCTTTAGCCTTCGGCATTGGTGGCGGCAATTTTAGCCGCCGCCTGCCTGTTGCAAAGAAGTTCCGGCGTCTTTTGCCGCATAGTCGCGAAACTTTTCTTCCAGCATCGCCGCGCTCGCAAAATCACCCGCGTAAATGCGCAGAAGCGTCGAGTCGAAAGGTTGATGACGGGCGAGCGCGTCCAGAAGCGAAAGAAACCGGGCTTTGTCGGTGGAGGCGAGAAACCGGACGAAGCGCTCCGACTCGTCGTAGAAAGTAGCCACGTGATCGGACGGCGGATGAGTCATCGCCACCAGCGCCGCGATCGGAATCAACTCTTGCACTTCGACGCTTTGCGAGTGCGGTTTGGCGTTGAAGCCGCGAGCGCGTTGATAACTGGCATGCGCGCCTTTGGAGACATATTGCGCGAACCCTTCATCCAACCAACAGGGAATGCCGCCGGAATAGAAACGATGAAGGACCAAATGAGCGATCTCGTGGCCGAGGAGATTGTTGGTGAATTTATACGCGGGATTGCGCACGACGAAGAGGCTGCCTTGTGAATGCATCCCGCCCGTCCACGGTTCCAGTTGGCCGAGCTTTTGAAATTCCTGCCAATCGGCGGGCCGCTCGAAAATGTAAATATGCGACTTGGTGTCGCCGGCCGGCTGCGCGCGCTGAAGCTCCTTCGCCACCACGCGATAATGAAATTCGGCTTCGACCGAGAGCGGAGAGACCACGTAGCCGCTGACGAAATGATAAATGAAATGCTCGGTCTCACCGTGCTTCCATTGCTCGGGGTGGATGGCGAGCGCCTTTTCGCCCAGCGGATTGGGATCGCGCTGGCTCAAACGGGAAAATTCCACTTCGGCCAATGCATTGAGCCCGGGCGATTGGGCGAAAGCCGCTGGCAAAATGGAAAACGCGAGCAGCAGGGATGCGGGAACAAACTTCGACCCGAAGAGCATGCCTGCGAACGAAGCTAGTAGCGTGCGAGCACCGGTGGCCCTTTTGATCGCGGTGCCGTCCCACTGTCACCCGCGCCCAACGCGGCGACAGAGCGCCGCGGCTACAGCGCTCCTATACGCGCGAGCGGCGTCGCTGCGAACCACCGCGGCTGTATTTCACGGGCTTCCGTTTCGGTTCGATTTTCGTCAGGCCGGTGCCGCTTTTCACTTCCATTATTTGATCGCGCAGCAACGCAGCGCGTTCGAATTCCAAATTCGCCGACGCGGTTTGCATCTCCTCTTCCAGCTCGCGCAGCAACTCCGTGAGGTTGAAATCGCCGCCCGCCTCCTGAATCACCGACGCGGCAATTTCGCGGCCGCGCAAAATAGTATGGAGACTTTCCTGCACGGCGCGCCGCACAGTCGTGGGCGTGATCCCGTGTTTCTCGTTGTATTCCATCTGTTTGGTCCGCCGATAATCGGAAATCGAAATCAGGGCCTGCATGCTTTGGGTAACGGTGTCCGCGAAGAGGACGACCTCGCCATTGATGTGGCGCGCGGCGCGTCCGGCGGTTTGAATCAGCGAAGTCTGGCTCCGCAAAAAACCTTCCTTATCCGCATCGAGAATGCAGACAAGCGAGACCTCCGGCAGATCGAGACCCTCGCGCAGTAGATTGATCCCAACTAGAATGTCGAAGTCGGCCGCGCGCAGTCCTCGCAAAATCTCCACGCGCTCGATCGTGTCGATGTCGCTGTGCAGGTAACGCACCTTCAATCCGACATCGCGCAGGTAATCCGATAAATCCTCCGCGGTGCGTTTCGTCAGCGTCGTAACCAGGACGCGCTCCTGTTTTTCCACCCGCTGCCGGCAAAGGTCGATCGTCTCGTCGATCTGGTTCTTGAGCGGCTTGAGCGTGATCTTCGGATCGAGCAGTCCCGTTGGCCGAATGATTTGCTCGACCACCAGCGGCGATCCCGGCGTATGGACATCGAACTCATCGACCGGTTGATCCGTGCGGGAAATTTGTAGCCGGGATCGCTGATCCCGGCCGGTGAAACCCCCAATGCCGGGACCAGCGATCCCGGCTACAGCTTCTCCCGCGACAACAAATGGGATGGGTTCGTCCTCCCCGATCCGCTCCCGCTTATGCGGAAAGTATCCGGTATTTCCGACGATGCTGTTCTTGATCTCAAACTCCGCCGGCGTCGCGCTCACGTACGCGACCTGGTTCGTCATCCCCATGAATTCCTTGAAATTCAGCGGCCGGTTATCGAGCGCGCTCGGCAACCGGAAGCCGTATTCCACCAGCACCGTCTTGCGCGACTTGTCTCCCTCATACATCCCGCCGATCTGCGGGATCGTGGCGTGCGACTCGTCCACCACGAGCAGGTAATCCTTCGGGAAAAAATCGAGGAGGGTGAACGGCTTCGATCCCGGCATCCGGCCGGAGAGATGACGTGAATAATTCTCGATCCCGTTGCAGAAACCCATCTCCTGCAACATTTCGAGGTCGTACTCGGTCCGCATTTTTAACCGTTGCGCTTCGAGCAGCCGGCTCTGCGATTCCAGCTCGACGATGCGGTGATCCAGCTCATTGCGAATGGAGGCGAGCGCGCGATTCAATTTGTCGGCCGGCGTAACGAATTGCTTGGCCGGATAAAACGTGATGACGCTCAGGCCCTCATGCGCGTTGCCCGTCAACGGATCGAAGCGCGTGATGGCGTCGATGTCATCGCCGAAGAATTCGAGACGGATCGCTTCTTCGTCGGCAGTGGCCGGATAGACTTCGACCACGTCACCGCGCACCCTGAATTTTCCGCGCGAAAAATTCATGTCGTTGCGCTCGTAAAGCATGTCGACGAGCCGGCCGAGCACGGCTTCACGCGATATTTGCTGGCCGCGCTTCACCGTGAGCAGCATCCGTAAATAATCTTCGGGCGAGGTGACGCCATAAATGCAGGAGACACTCGCGACGACAATGGTGTCGCGTCGCGAAAGCAACGCGCTCGTAGCCGAAAGCCGGAGCCGCTCGATCTCTTCGTTGATCGACGAATCCTTCTCGATGTATGTGTCGGATCGCGGGATGTAGGCCTCCGGCTGGTAATAATCGAAATAGCTGACGAAATACTCGACTGCGTTGCGCGGGAAGAATTGTTTGAACTCCGAGTAGAGCTGGGCCGCGAGCGTTTTGTTATGCGAGATGATGAGAGCCGGCCGGTCGAGCTCGCGAATGACGTTGGCCATGGTGAACGTCTTGCCCGAACCGGTCACGCCGAGGAGCGTTTGGTGCTTGTTTCCCGCCTCGATCGACTTCAGAAGCTTCGCGATCGCCTGGCTCTGGTCGCCTCGCGGCTTGTAGTTGGATTCGAGCTCAAACGCCATCAATCAGAATAGCATTGCACGCTGGAGTGTCATGGTGGATCGAGCAATCCACCTCGCTTTTGACTCGCCACACGTGGAAAGCGCGATACTAGTTCAAGCGGCACCGCATGAATCCAAACAACCTTTTCGCCGAGCTCCGCCGGCGAAATGTCTACAAAGTCGCGGTAGCTTACGGCATCGTCGCCTGGCTGCTCATCCAGGTTGCGACGCAGGTATTTCCCTTCTTCGAGATTCCTAATTGGTGCGTGCGGTTGGTGGTCATTCTGCTGATCCTCGGCTTTCCCATCGCGGTCATTCTCGCCTGGGCCTACGAGCTCACGCCCGAGGGCATCAAGCGCACTGAAGACGTCGTTCCAGCGGATTCGATCAAACGCGACACCGGACGGCGGCTCAACGGCCTGATCATTGGAGTCCTGGTCTGCGTGGTGGCGTTTCTTCTTTATCAACGGTTTCGGCCTAACGCGTCATCGGGCACGCCCGAGAAAAGCATCGCCGTGCTCCCGTTCGATAATTTCAGCGCCGACCAGGAGAACGCCTTTTTCGCTGATGGCATTCAGGATGATATCCTCACGAGCCTGGCAAAAATTCACGACCTGAAGGTGATCAGCCGCACCTCGGTGATGCCGTACCGTAATGCGACCAAGAGTAATCTGCCGCAAATCGCCCAAGCCCTCGGCGTTGTAAATGTCCTGGAAGGAAGCGTCCGCCGCGGAGACAACCGCGTCGTCGTGAGCGTGCAGTTGATCGACGCGCGCTATGATCGCCATCTCTGGGCAAAACGCTACGACCGCCCGCTCGCCGATTCGCTCGGCCTCCAGGGCGAACTCGCCTCCGAGATCGCGGCGGAACTGCGCGCGACCCTCAGCCCGGAAGAAAAAGAGCGCGTCGAAACCAAACCGACCGAGAATCCGGACGCCTACGTCCTCTATCTCAAAGCCCGGGGCTACGAATCGAATCCCGACCGCTTGTTCGAGGATTACAAATTGGCGGAGCGCCTCTACGGCGAGGCAATCCAGCGCGATCCTTCGTTTGCTCTCGCCTACGCGCGCCTTTCCGCGACGATCGCCCGGATTTACCACTGGTTCGACCCGAACGAGGAACGGAAGGCACGAATCAAGACCGCCGCGGAAAAAGCCTTGCAGCTCAATCCCCGGCTCGGCGAAGGCCATCTCGCGCTCGGTCTTTACTATTATTGGACCGAGTCGAACTACGAGAAGGCCCTGGAGGAATTTCGGATCGCGGGAGCGGCTTTGCCTAACGACAGCGACATCGGCTATTTCGCCGCCGCCATTCGGCGCCGCCAGGGAAAATGGAACGACAACATCGAGCTGCTTAAGAAAAGTCAGGTCGTCGATCCGGGGAACGCGAACGTTGCCTCGGAGATCGCCTACACTTACAGCTTTATTCATGACTGGCCCGAGACGGCCCGCTGGCAGGATCGGGTGGTAGCGCTCGCTCCAGACTCCCCGAACGCGAAGATCAATCGCGCCTACGTCGATTTCTGGTCCAAAGGAAGCACCGCCGCGCTGAAAAGCTCCCTCGCGGAAATCCCGGCTGGAAATGATCCCGCCGGGCTCGTGACCAGGGCGCGCTGGGACTTGGCCATGATCGAACGAGACTACGCCGGGGCTGACGCCGCCATGAACTCCTATCCGCTCGATGTCTTTCAATCGAATGGCTTGCCCACGCCGAAGAATTTTTTTCGGGGCTGTGTCGCGCTCGCACGCGGCGATTTGCCGGCGGCGAAACGCTATTTTGAAGCGGCGCTGCCGGTCTTCGAGACCGCGGTGCAGCAAGCTCCCGCCTCCGGATTGCGTCACGCCAATCTTGGCTTGCTCTACGCATTCATGGGCCGCAAGGAGGAAGCGGTCCGGGAAGGCCGCCGCGCGGTTGAGCTCGAGCCAGATTGGAAGGACGCCGTTAATGCGCCGTGGATGCAGGGCTTTCTAGCGATGATCTATACGCGGGTGGGCAACGCAGACTCCGCCTTGCCGTTACTGGAACACTTGCTGATCTCCCCCGGTCCGGTGGACAACACAAACTGCTGCATCACCTACAACGATCTGCGCAGCCGGTGGCAATGGGACCCGATTCGAAACGATCCACGGTTTCAGAAGCTGCTCGCAGGCCGGTAATCTGCTGCCGGGCTGCTGTTGCCGGTACGGGAGCTGCTTTTTCTCAGTTCCATGCAACTCACTCAACCACCTCAAAATGCGATAGCCAGACCGATGTTCCGCAAGCAGCAGGCCCAGCCGAAAGCGGCGGCGCCCACTCGCTTCGCCATGTCCACCTACGTGGGGGACGAAATCCAAGCCTACGCCACCATCCGTGACCTCGCCCTCGCGGAGGCCGAAAAGGTCACGACTCCGCTGAACCTGGAACGCGCCCGCATCGCGAATGATTTCGTCGAGAACTGCCTGAAGCCCGCCCGCGCGCCTTACGGCGCGCAGCATTTGCCGGAAGGCGATGCGACCCGTGAGCGTCAGCGCTGCGAAGCCGTCAAAGTCCGGATCGCTTTGCTGCACGCCCACATGGACGCAATGTCTCGCGATCACGTCCGCGCTGCCTAGTCGCGCGGCTCGGACTGAGTCTCGCCTACCGGCCCCAAATCATGGCGACGGAAGTCGTCAGGCTGCCGCCCATGTTGAAGGTCAGGAATTTTTTCACGCCCGCGATCTGACGCGCGTCGGCTTGTCCGGTGAGTTGTTGATACGCTTCGAAGACCTGGCGGACGCCGGTGGCGCCCACCGGATGGCCGTCGCCAATCAAACCGCCGCCGGTGTTGACTGGAATTTCCCACCCGATCTTTCCGCTTACGTGTTCGCCCCGCACTTGCGGCAGCGCGGTCGCGCCGCTCTTGGCCAGCTCCGCGCCTTTCCCGGGCTCGGCCAGTCCAAGAATTTCGTAGGCCACGATCTCGGTGATAGAAAAACAATCGTGGACTTCCACGCCTTGCATGTCGCGCGGCTTGAGGTTCGCCATCGCGAACGCTTTCTCCGCCGCCTTTCGCGCGGTGGAAAACGTGGGTGCGTCCTTCTTTTCGAGCGCCAAATAATCGGTGGTGCTGCCGAAGCCGAGAAGCCGGGGCAGCTTTGATTTGTCGCGCCCGATTCGGTCGAGGTACTTGCCGGAAACGAGCACGAGACTCGCGCCGCCGTCGGTGATCTGCGAGCAATCGGAAACGCGGAGAGGCGGCGCCACGCTCGGATTTTTATCGGAGACTTGCGAGGCGTCGTTGTAAGTAAGGTTGGCGTCGCGCATTTGCGCCAGCGGATTCAAACGCGCGTGCGCGTAATTTTTGAAAGCGACCGAGGCCAGATCGTCCGGCGAAGCTCCATATTTTTCGATGTAGATTTGCGCGATCCGTCCGAACAATTTCGGGAACATGAAGTCGCCGTA